>NZ_JBICYT010000014.1:10109-170910 GCF_043201215.1 Streptomyces sp. NPDC048331
GCCCCGGCCCGCCCGGCCCGCCCCCCCCGCCGCGCCGCCCCCCCCCCCGCCGGGCCCCCCCCCCCCCCCCCCCCCCCCCCCCCCCCCCCCCCCCCCCCCCCCCCCCCCCCTCCCCCGGGGTGGAGCCGGTTTGCTCCGACCGATCCTGACGGCTCGTGATGTGACCTGCCATCAACCCGTTCCGTGGAACGCGCCGTTCTCGCCACCCATCCCCCCACGTCCTCACCAGAGCATTCACCGCCAATCCAATGCAACGATTTGAGCGCGTACTGTTGCGTTAAGCCAGAGATCACTGCAACGAAATGCTCGCCTTGACCTGCATGAATCTGGTTCGTGGGCAGCTTGTCTGTTGCCAGATCAATGAATGCAACGTAGCTTTTCGTTCATCAGAAACCGCGGGGCGCACGAAGCGCAGCCGCTGATGAAGGAGAAGGAACCATGCAGAAGTTCGCTACCACCGCCCCGATCGCCGCCGTCCTGGACGTCCCCGCCGGGCTCATCCGGTTCCTCGCCTCCGACCGGGCCGACACCACCATCGACATCCTCCCCGCCGACGCCACCGACGGCCGCGACGTGACGGCCGCCGAACAGACCAGCGCCGCCTACCAGGACGGCGTCCTGCGCATCACCGCCGCACCCGCCAAGAACAAGATCCTTGGCCACCCGGGCTCCGTGGCGATCACCATCGAACTGCCCGCCGGATCCCGCGTCGAGGCGAAGACCGCGGCCGCCGAGTTCCGCGGCACCGGACGCCTGGGAGAGGTCACCATCGAAAGCGCCCAGGCCACGATCGAGCTGGAGGAGACCGCGGGCGCCCAACTCGTCCTCCAGGCCGGTGACATCGCCGTCGGCCGCCTCGGCGGCTCCGCGCGGATCACCACCCAGAAGGGCGACCTGCGCATCGCCGAAGCCGTCCACGGTACCGTCGAACTGACCACCCAGGCAGGTGACATCACCATCGGCGCCGCCCGCGGCGTCTCCGCCACCCTCGACGCCGGCACCGCCTACGGCCGCGTCCACAACACACTCGCCAACACCAACACCGACGGCGCCACCGCAAGCCTGAACATCCGCGCCACCACCTCCTACGGCGACATCACCGCCCGCAGCATCTGAGAACGCCACACCGGAACGGTCCTCGTACTGGCCTCGTCGGATCGCGCAGGCCACTCGAACGAAGGGGTGCGGGACCACACATCCGTGGTCGCCTTATGGAGACGACGAGTTGCGTGCGGTGGGGCCGCACCCGCCCGTCCCCGCCCCGTCGAATGCGTCACCGCAGGCGCGGTCAGGCCGCGGTGGGTCGAGGCCGGGCGCGCATGCTCGAAGCACCTGGAACGCGGTGAACGACGACAGCGACCGGCGGCCCGGCACGGTCCGCACTGCCCGGTCCGGTAGGTGATCCGGTGTCACGGGTAGAGGAAGTGCGTACCATTCGCGTCCCGGCATCCCCTCACGACACACATCGAGGAATCCATGACCACGACCAACAGTGTCACGCGCGTCAAAGACGACTACGCCCGACAGATCGCCGCCGATCTCGCGGCGAACCGGGCCGCACAGGAAGAGCGCAGAACCGAACTGGACCGCCTGCAGCAGGAACTCTCGGAGCTCGAGCAAGGCGAGAAGGTCCTGCTGAGGATGCAGGACGCCCTGGGCGTCGCGGCGCAACCCACCACCGCACAACCCGGCGGACGCGGTACGAAGCCCGCCGCGGTCCCCTCCGCGCGCACCGCCTCCAAAGCCACGAAGAAGACTCCTCAGTCGCCACCTGTGGTCGCATCGGCCCCCGCCCCCGCTGCGGCCGCCGTGAAGGCCCCGCGCCCCCGCAAGGCCCCCGCCACCACCGGCACGGGCACGGGCACGGGCACGGGCACCGCCTCCCGCAAGGTGAAGGAAGCGGCGGCCGGCCCGTCCTGGCTCGAACTGATCACGGCCGTGCTGGCCGGTCGGACCGAACCGCGATCGGCCGCCGAGGTGGCCGAAGCCGTCGGCGCCGCACACCCCACCCGCAAGGTCCAGGCGACGGTCATCCGCAACACCCTCGAACAGGGTGTAGCCCGAGGCCTGCTGGAACGTTCCAAGCAGGGCCGGTCCGTGTACTACAGCCCGACCGTCCCCACCCCGGCCGAGCACACCACCGAACAGCCCGAGCCGAGCACGCAGCCGAAGCCCCAGCCGTAGTGAATCCGGTCAACCCCGTTCCCTCGTAAGGATGGTCCGTCCCTGCCCGCGTCCCCGTCCCCGTACCGCATCCGGCACGGGGACAGGGACGGGGACGGGGACGGGGACGGGCTACGGGAGCGACAAGTGCCCGTCAGCGGGTGCCGGGACCGTCACGGCCCGGCCCGGGACCCTGCCGTACTCCCCGTCGGCCCCCGGGGCGGGCAACGGCGGGACCCGTCCTCTAGGGTCCATCACGGCGGCCCGACGGGCGGGCCGCGCAGTGCGGGCCGGCAACGGCCGTAGGGGGGCAGGGGAACTGATGGAGTCATTGCGGCCCGCAGACCCGCCGGAGATCGGCGGGTACCGTCTGCTGGCACGGCTCGGATCGGGCGGCATGGGCGAGGTCTTCCTCGCCCGAACGGCCTCCGGGCGGGCGCTCGCACTCAAGACCGTGCACCGCGAGCTGAGCCGGGAGGCGGACTTCGCCCAGCGCTTCGATCGCGAGATACGTACCAGTGACCGGGTGCGCTGCCCGTGGACGGTCTCGGTGGTGGACTTCAGCCCGCCAGGTGCATCCCCCCAGTGGCTCGCGACCGAATACGTGCCCGCCCCCTCCCTGGGTGACTGGGTGCGCGGGTGGGGCCCGCTGGAAACGCCCGCCGTCCGGCGCCTGGGCCAGGAACTGTCCGCCGCCCTGGTGAGCGTGCGCGCCGCCGGCGTCGTCCATCGCGACATCAAGCCCGCGAACGTACTCCTCGGCGCGGAACGGCCCTTCCTCATCGACTTCGGAATCGCCCGCACCGCCCACGATCCACGACACACCCGCACGGGCACGATCATCGGCACGCCCGGGTACCTGGCACCCGAACAGGCCACCGGCACGGTCACCGGAGCCCCGGCCGATGTGTTCTCCCTCGCTGCCGTCCTTGTGTACGCGGCGACCGGCCGCAGTCCCTTCGTCGGCGACGGCGAGGAACTGGACCTACCCGCCCTGCTGTACCGGATCGTGCACGACGAACCACAGCTGGAAGGCGTACCGCAGCCCCTGCTTACGCTCGTGCAGGAATGCCTGGCCAAGGATCCTCGGCAACGTCCCGACGCCGAGGAGGTCACGGCACGCCTCGGCGACGGCCCCGAAGGAGCCTGGCAGACGGCTGCACCGCCGGCCCTGGCGGCCGAAACCGCACGCCGCGAGACCGAACTCGACCAACTCCTCATCCGCACTGAAGCCCACAGCAGCACCGGCACCATCGCCGGGACCCTCGGCGTGCCGGGGAGACCCGGGACGGGGGACAGCACTCCCCCCGCGCCTCTGTCCCCGCCGCCGCTGCGCGTGGTGCCGCCGAGGCCGTACTCGGGTGCCGGGACCCCGGCGTACTCCCCTGCGGCCTCCGGGCCCCGGCAGGGGGTCCTGCGCTCACGGACGGCTGGTGCGGCCGCGGGCGCCGTCGCCGTGACCACGGCCGTCGCACTCGCGATATGGCTCGGCGGACACAACGGCGGTGGGGATGGGGACGGGGACCGGGACGGTAGGAACGGCGGTCGCGGGACACCCTCCCCCAGCACCTCACCCGCATCGTCCGCACCCCCGCAGTCGGCGGGGGCGCTGCCGGCCGCGTGGGTCGGTACGTGGTCGGGGGTCGGGCCCGGAACACCGGAGGCGGACGGCTTGTCGCGGGCCCGGACGGGTCCGTTCGCGGTGACGGTCACCCTGAACGGCGGGTCAGCGGGCGAGCTGGTGGGCCGGCAGGTCAGCGACGTCAAGGAGATCTCCACCGGACGCAACCTCGGATGCACCGAAGCCCTCCAACTACGGCAGGTCCGTGGCAACAGTGCCGTGTTCGAAGCGGTCACCAGCCATCCCTCCGACCGCACCTCGGTCTTCGAGTGCCCACGCGGCAATCTGTACGTGCTGACGATGACGGAGGCGGATCGGCTGACACTCGAGTCGGAAGGCGCGCAATCGGCCGGGGCTCCCAGCACGCTCGACCGCCGACCGTGACCCACGAGCCCACAACTCCGCAAGGCCGCAGAGCCGCAGGCCCGCAGCCCGCAGCCCGCAGCCCGCAGCCCGCAAGCTTTGACCTCAACCGGACTTGATGTCTTAGACATGGGGTCATGAGCACCCCACTACGCATCGCACTCGTCGTCGCCAGCACCCGAGAAGGCCGGTTCGGACCCACCGTCGCCCGCTGGTTCCAGTCCGTCACCGCCGGCCGCACGGACATCGAACTCACCGTCGCCGACCTGGCCGACGCCGACCTCCCCGCACACTGGACCCCCGACCCCGCCCCCCGGACGCGGGCGTTCGTCGAACGCCTGGCCGTCGCGGACGCCTTTGTGATCCTCACCCCCGAGTACAACCACTCCTTCCCCGCCTCACTGAAGCAGGCCATCGACATCACCGGACATGTCTGGCGACGCAAGCCCGTCGGGTTCGTGTCCTACGGCGGCCTCTCCGGCGGGCTACGCGCCGTCGAGCAACTCCGCCCCGTCCTCGCCGAACTCCACGCCACCACACTCCGCGAAACGGTCAGCTTCCACCAGTTCCCCTTCGACGAAACCGGAACACCCCACGACACCCACAACGCCGAAAAGGCCGCCACGACCCTCCTCGACGACCTCCTGTGGTGGGGCCACGCCCTGCGCACAGCACGACACGACGACAGCACCCGGAACGCAACCAACTGACAACCACACCACACCCTCCGCCCCACTGGTGGGCTCGCTACCGGACGTCCGTATCCCTGATTGTTCGGTGGATGACTGGCAGGCGGTCCTCTATCTCGTCAAGGCGAGGAACCGGAAGTACGAGTACTCCGTGGGCGATAAGGCGCTTCCGATGCCTCGGGCGGAAACCGTCCTGTCCCGTCCGGTGGACGCGGAGTGCGCGTACATGCGGGTCTGGCTGATGGCCGACGTTCTCGCGATCTTCCGTTTCCTCGACGCCGAGATCATCGACTTCGACGTCGACTTGCGAGAGTTGCAGGGGCAGGAGCGGCTTGATGTGCTCTGCGGCTTCCTTCGCGCGCTCGGGCGATGCGTGGGCAAGCCGGTCCTGATGGATCCGGAAGGCGAATACGGCCGGCCGGTGCTCGGCTTCGATGTCGAGGCCGACCGGGTCGTCCTCCTGGCCGAGCCGCCTGCCATGTGACCGCGGCCGTGGGCGGAGGTCCGTAGACGAGCCTTCCGACTCGGTGAAGCCGGTGCCGGACACCTCAGCAGCGGCCCGTCGACGCCTCCGCGCCCGGTGGCAGTCCTCCCGGATCACCGACGACAAGGGAGGAGGTTCATGCCGTATTCGGAGGCCCGAGGCCGGGAACCAGAGACAGAAGGTCCCGTTGCGGAGCCATGAAGAACGGTCCGGGTGCGATCCGGGTCCTCAGGTGTGCACGGCCCGGGGCAGCGCGACGGCACGCAGCGCGTCCAGGCGTGCCTGCGTCAACCGGAGAAGGCGAGGGTCCAGCGCGGGCAGAGCCCGCAACAGGGCGATCAGTTCAGGCCCCGACTCCACCACCGATACCCGGTCCTTGAGCTGGGTCCAGCAGTACAGAGCACCCGCCGCCGCGGCATGAACCTCCCGGTCGGCCACACCCTGACCGGCCAGCCGGGCCCGGCACACCTCGATCCACAGCCCCGTGGCCAACCGGAAATCACCCGCCATCCGCGCCAGATCCGCCCGGATCTCCGCCCACTCGACCGCCTCCACCGAGGAGGACCCGTACGTGTGTCGAACGTGCTCCTCCCAGACCCGCGCAAGCGCAGCCGCCTCGAGATGGCGGCCCCCGCAGGCCAGCGCATGGATGTACGGCCGCGGATCCCCACCCGACGCCCCGCCCGGAGGGAGTCCC
Source organism: Streptomyces sp. NPDC048331 (assembly GCF_043201215.1). NCBI lineage: Bacteria > Bacillati > Actinomycetota > Actinomycetes > Kitasatosporales > Streptomycetaceae > Streptomyces > Streptomyces sp. NPDC048331. Next base: position 16,127 of record NZ_JBICYT010000014.1, read on the forward strand.
GCAACCGGATCGGCAATCGGAACGGCAACCGGATCGGGGGCGGTGACGGGGGCGCTCGGAGCGGAGGACGGACCGCCCCTGTCACCCGGCCACCCCTGTGCGTCCGACCGGTACGGGTCCGATCGGTGCACGTCCGGGGACGGCAGGTGCGGAGCCGGACGCACACTCAGCTCATGGGCGGTCGGCAGGACCAACGCACCCGGCGGCAGACCCGCCGCCCCCGCAGCGAGCGCATGCAGCTGCACATCCGCCGGCCGGACCGGACCACGACGCAACTGCTCGATCCAATGCCGTGTATAGCCGCTGACCGTACCCTCCCCCGCGGCGAAACCCGGCGGGCACACCACCCCGTACAGCCCGGCGTCCGAAAGCCCAGGCAGACTGCCGAGCTCGCGGAGCAGCGGCCACGCCTCCCCGTCCGCGACCAGATCGAGAAGCACCGTCGTCAGCCCTGCGGGACGGCCACGTAGCTCTCCGCCCAACCACTCCCAAGGGAACGCCGTGTACCGGACCGCAGACCGCGTCGTCCCCGCCAACGCCACGTACAGCTGACGCCCCCGCCGATCCGCGGTCAACCGACCCGTCAGATAGAGCATCAACGGGCCCGGCGTCGCGGCCGCGGTACGCAGCCTGGCCAGGACGGTGTTGGGATCACGCACCCCGTCCAGACACACCGTGTCCGTCGGGAGGTCACTGCCCAGCAGAGCCGCAGCCGGCACCATCGAAAGAGCCGCCACGTTCGCGCTGGGAGCCAACCGCACTGTCCGGCGACACACAACGGCGTCCCCGGCTACGAGCAGGACGTGCCCCCGCTGCTCCCCCGGTCCGTTGAAGTACATGAGCAGACCGTACCCACCCACGACCATCAGCACGAACGAAGCCCCCACACCCCCGAACAGCACCCCACCCCGAGTACGGCGCCGTTCCCCTTCGCGCGGCCGAGAAGGCGGCCGTCGAGGTGGGGGGAACGACAGTCCGACCTGGCTCGTTGGGCGGGGTATGGCGCTGAACGTTCGAACGGGACATCAGGGGACCGGACCCGGGGCGATCACCCCGGACGGTTGCGCGGTCGAGCTCTACTCACGGCTGCCGGTCGGTGCCGAGCCGGACGTCGTCGCCGCGGCCGTACCGGCGGGTGCGCACGTCTTGGAGTTGGGCTGCGGTGTAGGGCGAGTCACGCATCCGCTTCTGGAGCGGGGTTTCACCGTAACGGCTGTGGACGAGTCCCAGGAGATGCTCGACCGCGTCCGCGGAGCGCGCACGATACGCAGCACGATCGAGGACCTCGACCTGGGTGAGAGCTTCCCCGTGGTGATGCTCGGGTCGTTCCTCGTACATGCCGGAGACGTTGAAGTGCGGCGGGCACTGCTGCGCACGTGTGTCCGGCACCTCGAAACGGCTGGCTGCGTGCTGATCCAGCGAGAGGGCTACGAATGGCATGCGGACCTGCCACGCGAACGCGTCGATCCCAGCGGCTTCACTCTGCGGATCCTGTCGGCGGAGTCCGTCGGCGAGGGAGTGAACTCGGTGTGCGCGGAGTACGAGTTCCCCGACGCCACATGGACCCAGAGGTTCCTGTCCAGGCCCCTGACGAAAGGACAGTTCGAGGTGGCGCTCGCCGAGGCGGGCCTGAAGGCCGAAACGTACCTGACGGAGGACGGGACCTGGGTGCGGGCACGCCTCGCGGCTTAGCACTCCGGTACGACCCCGCCGTGCATGTGCTCGAGCGGACGGAGAGCCGCCGCCGGTAGTGGCTGGGACGTGCCGAGGCTTGGTGACTTCGGCCCCGGTTCGACCCGTGCAGGAGCGTATGCAGGTATGTGGCCGGAGGGCTGAACACTGCGCCGATCCGGCAGACGTCCGGGGCGGTAGGGCCGACCGTCTTTCCGCTCGCCGCGGCTACGAACGCCAGGCCGAACACTTCCTCGCCTGCGTCGGCATCACCACCACCCTCATGGGCCACCGCCGACTCGCCCGCCTGGATGCCCAAGGGCATTCAGTGTGAGGTTCCCACGCTGCTGGTCCAGACACGCAAGGGCGCGATCTCAGGCGCTGTCATTGCCTGCTCCCCGTGGCTCTCCCCGTCGTCCAGGTCCGACCAGGCGATGACGCCGGGCATGCTGTCGGCCAGAAACTCCTCGACGATCGGACCGAGATGGTCGGAGACCACGTAGGTGCCGTTGAACGGCAACTCGTCCGGAGGAACGGAGCCCGTCGAGCACCGGAGCTGCCCGGCCTGCCCGTCGTGCCACACATAGAACGTCGCTACTCCGGTAAAGCCCAGCGCGCGAATGCGTTCCCGGATGCCGGCAGCAGTCTGCTCGAAGGCAGCGACCACCTCGGCAGCGGACAACGGCTGCCCGTCCTCGTCCCCTGCACCCAGCGACCAGGTGTTGGTCTCCCACTCCACCCGCCGGGCACCCGGCTCCAATGCCAACGGCTCTTCGGCCACCTCAGCGATCCATGTCAACAGCACTGAAGCAGTATCCCCGCCAGGAGAGGCCCAGGACCACCGTGAGAAACGGTGTCCCGGTGCCTCGCGGTCTTCCAGTACGACCTGTGGACCGGCGTCGTTGCCGTAGGTCGCGTCGCCGGCGCCCGCTGGTGGCCGACCTCGTCCCCGGCGCGCCCGTCACGAAATGGCAACACCGATCACGATCCTCCGAGCGAGGCGGTCAGATGGGTTCTTCACGCACCCCAGGGGATCTGATGAACCGAGCCACACGCGCCGCCGCAGCCGTGATCACCGCCGCGCTGCTCGCCGGCTGCAGCAGTGTGACCAGCACGCCCGAGACAACGCCCATCGATCACACCGCCTCCTCGCCAGGTCCGGGCAAAGCCGCGGCCGATGCCACCGGCGCCTTCGCCGTCATATCCGCCGCAGTGCCCTCCGCGAAGCTCGGCGGCACAGTGACCGCCGAGAACGACCCGAACCACTTCCTCGGGCGTCCCCACCAGTACACGTCGAAGATCACGTTCACCGACGGGCGGATCCCGGCCGACCAGACCGAGGGAAACGAGCCCGGCGACGTCGAGCTCGGTGGCAGCATCGAAATGTTCGCGAACGCGGCCGACGCCAAAGCCCGGCACGACTACGTCCAAGCCGTCACCAAGGGAATCCCGTCCCTCACCGAATACGACTACCTCCACGGCGCAACCCTGATCCGCGTCAGCCGACTCCTCACCCCGGCGCAGGCAGCCGACTACGAGAAGGCCGCAGCCGAACTCCCCTGACCGAACAGCAGACCGTAGACCGCTGACCGCGGCTCGCTCCTCAGATGATGTGGATGCGCTCCAGGGCGCCCGCGGTGTCGCGAATCATCAGGTCGTTGCCCTTGGCCCGCTCGTTCTCGATGAAGCCGAGCAGGAGCACCGCCCGGTTGATCACGTCGGATTTGCTGACGCCGCTCGCGGCGGTCAACTCCGAGACGATGGTGACCGCCGGGGGGCACAGGGTCACGGAGTACCGCTCGCTGTCGGGGTGCGGGGGAAGCTGTTGCTGATCCATGATGACGACCTTCCTCGGAGCCTTGGAGACCTACCTGCACCATGGTGCATCAAAAGCGTGTACTTGTGCAGCACTTTTACACAGCGGGCGGTCGCTCGCGCCTGACGCTGGGTTCGGACCCGCGGAGCCTGCGCGGGACAACGGTGGGGAGAAGCTGTGGATCCGTTGGACGGCTGGTTGGAGGGTATGCAGCCTCGACTGGCAGGCCTGGTGGACTTCGAGCTGCCGCCCGGCTCGTCGATGGACTGCTCACCGGCCTCGCTGGCGAGGTTGGAGGCGGAGCTGGTGGCCCGGCCGGAGCCCGGTACGGACTTCGTGGAGCGGGTCGCCGGCTATCTGGGCGAAGCTCTGCTGACGGTGGCCGGTGGTGGCTGGGGCTGGGATGAAGGGCGTGCCCTACCCGTCGTGTTGCCGGACGCGGAGCTCGGTCTGCCGGCGGTCTGCCCGGCCGAGCTGGTCGAACGGGCTCGGCGACGGCGAGACGGGGACACGTTCGGCCGGAGCTTCAGGGGCCTCGAACGGGCGGTCGCCGACAAGCGGGCCGTCTCGCCGGACTGGAGGCCCCTCAGGCAGCCGGCTCCGGGGTCGGGGCACGAGCGGACCGGCTTCGGGACGGAGCACCTGGACGGCTGGCTGGCCGAGCGTGAGGCCGGCTTCGTGGCTTGGCGTTCCATCTACGCGGAACGGCCCGACCGCTGGGACTTCTCCCGTGCATCGTTGGCCGAGTTGGAGGTGGTGACGCGGCGACTGGTGCCCGGTCCGGCCGAGTTGTCGGCCTCCCCGGACTTCGCGGATGGTGCCGCTTGGTACCTCGGTGAGGTCCTGCGGCCGGCGATGCGCGCGCAGTGGTCCTACCACCCCGGCGAGCCGGATGGGGACAATATGTTCATCGGTCGCCCGTTCCTGGATCAGCTCGTCCCGGACGGAAAGGTGGCCGTGCCGTTTCTGTTGCTCCAGATCGTGCTGACCAACCGCGAACCAGGCCTGCTAGTTCAAATTTTCGAAGGCCTCGTTTGACCTTTCCGGGCCGGCAGGCGCCGCTATGTTGGCGATCGCATCGCCTGCCGAGGGGAGCTGGTCATGGGCGGACGACGCCGAGTTCTGGCGTGCTTTACGGTATTGGCACTGACGGCACTGGTCGGGCCGGTCGCCTCTACGGGTTCCGGCTCGGCCGCGCCGAAACCGGTGCCGCTGCCGAAGTTCGACGGACCTCCACCCACAACGCACACACTTCCGGGTGGATCACGTCCCGCTTCAGCCGGCCCCCGACAGACCTACGACTACGAGAACCCCGCCGAGTGGCTACGGAACCGACCGCAGCCCCAGAGCTACGAGGTCGCGGAGGCACTGCTCAGCCCGAAGGCCGAGATACCCGGAACCTGGGAGCGCTGCCTGAAGAGGTGGCAGGACTATCAAGAGGAAAAGGCCACCAAGCTGGCGAACTACAACAGCAACCCGGTGGGGAAGAGGCCGAGTCCCATGCTGTCCTGGGACAAGTGGATCCGGCAGTACATTCCGAATCAGGGCAACGACAATCAGGGCAGCGCCTTCAGGATGCACGTCGCGCAACGCCTCAGGCTCGGTTCGAATTTCGGCTGGCAGACCGAATCGTACGTGTCAGGGGTCAACCGCTACTACGACCTCGCCAACGAGGAGCTGGGTCTTTTCTACGAGGTGAAGTCCGGCAGGGGAATCGACAAGAACGAGTTGGCCCGGGACAAGGCGTTCATCGCATCCGAGCGCGGCCATGCGAACCCTCGCAAGCTGGTGTACATCTTCCCGGAGGAGCCGACCGAAGCCGCCAGAACCGCGCTGCGGGAGGCCGGCATCCCGTATTTCGTGGTGTCCGCGCAGAAGCGCCTGGTGACCCCGGGCGGGACGGACTCCGGCGGCGCCAAGACCGGCGACCTGAAGGCCGGTTCGCAGGGCGGCAGCGGGTCGCAGAGCGGTCCGCCGAGGAGCGCCGCCTCCCCTGACGACATCCTGCGCGCCCCGGATCAGTATCAGGCGCCCGCCGCGGCGCAGGCGTACATCGCGGAGTCCGGCGACACCTCGGAGGAAGCGGCCGAGCTGCGCGAGGTGAACCGGCAACTCGCCACGGACTCCGGCCACCCCGAGCTGGCCGAGGAGCTGGGTGGCGTCGACTTCTCGACGCTGGAGTTGCGGTACGTCTCCGACACCTATCACAAGGGGTCCGGCGTGCAGTACGCGTTGAAGGCCGACGCCTCGCCCGCCGATCAGGAGTCCTTCGGCGGCCGGCGCGCCGCGCAGCTCGCCTCGGACTCGTTCTTCGTCTGGCTGGAGCTGCCGCCGTCCGCCTTCACGGTGAATCTCAACCCGGACGAGCCGGAACGCATCATCGACGAGAAGTTCGGCAGGACCGACGCGGGACGGGTGCTGCTGGAGGCCGACCTGGCCATGAAGAAGTCGGTCGCGCAGTTCATCCACCCGGACACCCCGAGCGGCAAGGACTACTGGGCCGCGCTACAAGGCGACACCAAGTGCCTCTCGATGCGGCAGTGGATCGTGCCCGACACCGCCACCGTCCGGGACGACGACGACGAGCTCTACATCCTGGACGCGCCGCTGCTGGTGAAGATGGAGTCCGACATCGTCAAGGCCCAGGGCGTCGGGGGCGTCGCGGGCTGCGGGCAGCAGGACGAGGCCGACACCCGGCACAACGAGGACGTGTACCGCACGACGATCCTGCCGCAGGTCCAGGAAGCCGTGAACCACGCGCCTGAGTACGCCGACCTGCGCCGGGTCTACGCCAGCCGGGTCGCCGCCGAGTGGTTCCGCCGGCGCAGCAGCACGAAGACCACCGCGTACTCGCACCTGATCGGCAAGGGCGACATCAGCCACTGGGCCTCCCGGGAGGACTGGACACCCCGTGCGGTGTTCGACCGCTACGTCCAGTCGTACACGAACGGCGAGTTCAACGTCACCCACACCACCACCGAGGGCACCATCGTCTACACGAGGACCTACGTCTACGGTGGGGTCGATTTCAGCAGGATCGACCAGAACGAGGTCGGTGCCGCCGCGTTCGCCAAGGACCACCCCTCGCTCGCGGCCTCGGCACGCGAGTCGCTGAACGGCCCGAGCAGCGAGGGGAACGAGGGGAACGACATCTGGCTCGGTGGTCAAACCACCGCCGTGCCGACGGCCGAGGCCTTCGCCGTCCCCGTACCGGCGCCGTCGAAGCCGCTGTTCTACGCGCTCGCGGCCCTGCCGCTCACCGCGTGGATCGTGACGGGCGGTGTGTTGGTGCGCCGACGGCGGGCGAACTCGTCGGCAGGGGCCCGCCCGTGACGAGGACGAGGGTGGAGGCGCCGGCACCGGCGCCTCCGGGCACCGTGTTCGCGGCGAGCTACCTGTTGGCAGGCGTCGCCGCGTTGGCCCTGGTTTCCGCGGTCGGCACGCTCTTCGCCATCCCCGAGTTCAGCCACCGTCGGAGCGAGCGTGCCGGCGACCGCGCGGCAGGCGACCTCGCCGGGTACGGGCTGACCGTGTTCGCCTCGTTCGCGATCGCGTTCGGCGTCCTCTGCCTGGTGCTGGCGCTCCTGGACCTGCGGGGAAACAGGCCGGCCCGGGTACTGACCTGGGTCGTCGGAGGGCTGTCCGTCTGCTTCGACATCGCGCTGCTCGCCATCGGCTTGTACGACTCCGTGCCCTGGTACGCCGGTATGACCCGGCTCGTGACCGTCGGAATGCTGCTGCTGACGATCGCTTCGGTCACGCTGCTGGCCCTGCCCGCTTCGCACCGGTACTTCCGCGTCATGGCACCGCCCCGCCGACCGGGGCCGCCGGCTGGCTACCCCGCATGGCCGACTCCTCAGGGACCCGCCGACCGCCCACCTCGCCCGTAGGCGTCCAGTACTCCCTCACCCCGCTCGGCGGATCCCTGCGGGAGCCGTTCGGGTGCGTTCTTGGTCCGTGGGATTCCCGGGAATGTATACGACTCTCCGACCCGGCTCCGGTCCGTGTCGGTCTCGTTCCCTACGGATGCACCACATCCGGCCACCCCGCTCTGCGTCCCGCCCCAGGCGCGCTCCGCTCGCGACAGGGGCCCCCGCCGACGGCACCGCAGGTGGCGGCTCTGCGGTGGGGTGCGGGTGGCTGGTTTGCGTGCGACCCCGCGAGGGTGCACACTTGCGCGAATTCCGGTCGGGCGCAGCGCCGCACCCTCATGACGGATGTATCCGAAAACCGACGCCCGGGTCGTCAGCAAGCCACACGGGAGCACGTGTTGAGTACATTGGGCACCACCCGTCAGCAGCATCTTCGAAGCCTCAGCGACGGGGAGCTCTGCGCCCTGCTGCGTGGCCACACCTCGGAGTCCAACGCGTCGGTGAGCGGCGTGATGGATGAGGTGTTCGCCCGTCACCATCCTTCGGTGCTCGCCTACGCCCGCACGTGCTGCCGGGACATGGCCACCGCCCAGGACCTCGCCGCCGAGGCCTTCGCCCGTACCTACCGAGCCATCGCCTGGGGTGCCGGGCCGGAGTACGCCTGGCGCCCGTACCTGCTGACCTGTGTGCGCCGTCTGGCGGCCACGTGGGCGCGGGACTCCGCCCGTACGCGGCTGTCCGACGACTTCGAGGAGTGGGCCGCCCAACTCTCGGACGGCCAGGACACCGAGGACGCCGTCTTCTCGGCGGAGGAGGGATCGCTGGTCCTGCACGCCTACCGGTCGCTGCCCGAACGCTGGCAGGCCGTACTGTGGCACTCCGTCGTCGAGGACGAGGCGGCGGCGGAGACCGCGGCACGCCTCGGGATATCGGCGGGTGGTGTCGGCTCACTGGTCGCGCGGGCGCGGGAGGGCCTGCGGGAGGCGTACTTGCGCGCTCACCTGGACCGGACCGCGAGTGACGAGTGCAAACACTACGGGGGCCAGATCGCCGCCCGGCTGCGCCGACCGGGCAAGCGGCTCACCCGGGACCTGAGTCGCCACCTTCAGGGATGCGACGACTGCGCGCGGGCCGAGCGCGATCTGCGTGAGGTGAACGGCCGCCTGGGCGTGCTGCTGCTGGCCGGAATTCTGCTGTGGAACCCTGCCTCGTTCCTGGAGGCCCTGGGTGGGGGTGGCATCCAGCTCGCCGCGGGCACATTGAACGGGACCCAGCTCGCCGGATCGAAGGCCGGTGCGGTGAAGTGGGTGGCTACGGCAGCCGTGATGGGGACGGCGGCCACCGTGGTCGTACTGCTACCGGCCGAATCCGAGCGCGGCAGGTCCGGCCAGGTGGCGGCGCCCGCCAGGACCTCCGCGACATCGGACGGCGCGCTCCCGGAGACCGCGCCGATCGTCGCCATCGGCCCGGCGGCATTCGCCACGGCCCCCGCCACACCGTTCCCTTCCCCCTCCGCATCCGTCTCGGCCTCCGCCTCGCCGACGTCCGCGTCACCCTCCGCCTCCCCCTCGACGGGAGGCACCCGCCCAGCCCTGGTCAACCTGGCCACGGGTCTGTGCGTCGGTCTGGGCGGCACCGGGTCGGCCGGACCCTTGCAACTGGAGAAGTGCACCGGCAAGGCCAGACAGGGCTGGCAGCGGATACCCGTACATCACAACACCTACCAGCTCCGCAACGCGGACACCGGCACCTGCCTCGACGGAACCACCGGCGGCGGGAATGTCGTCCAGGTCACTCTTCGCCCGTGCCGGACGGGCGCGGACCGCGCGACGCAGCTGTGGCGGTTCGAGTCGGACGCACGACCCGGTGCCTACCGCGTCTGGCTCGTGCCGAGGGTCCCGCACAGCGACTACGCCGACCATCTGCTGGGCCCGCGGAACTGGCCGAAGGCCGACTCGCCCCGTCCGGGATCGGAGTTGGTGCACCTGCCCAACTACTACAACTCGGTCAACTTCCTCTTCGCCATGTCGCCTTGAGCCGCTTCTGCCCAATGACGGAGAGTCGGCCTGCGTGTGGTGCGGTGCGCGCACAAGCCATGCGGCGTCGGCTGCCCAGCTCACACAGGCGGCGGCAACAGGCCTGCGGCAGCCCGGATACGAAGGCCTGAACGATGCTTGATCTTGTCCGGAATGCCGCGCCCTCCAGCTCGCCGGCGTTGACGCGGGTCCCAGGTCGGACGACCGCACCGGGGCTGGTGCGGTCCAGGGAGCGGCGTTCCACGACGCGTCGCCGCGTAGGCCGCGCCCGATTTTCGGCGGGGTGGCCGGCCGACGGCTGGGGCGAACCGATCGGCGCCCAGCCTGTCCGGGAGAACCCGTTCCGGCTCAACTTCTGAGCTGAGTGATGCTCCGTCACGGATGTACATCGAAGAGAGCGATGGAGGGGGTGGCGGGGCAAGCACGGCGCGAAGCCGCGTGAGTACGGCTCGCCACTGCTTCCATGCCTCCGGGTCGACCCAGTTCGAGGCCGGCCCATCCTCGTCGACGACGATGCGAGCGAGGGCTTCGTCGGCGAGCGCGCGCAGGTCGGACGGGAACAGGGGCATGGGTGTCTCCGGTCCGTAGGGCGTGTCGACGGGGTCGCCTTCCGGGCATTGCGCCGCGATAAGGGCGGGTCGTGGCGCGGGCACCGCCTGACGCCCTGCCGGGTTGTCCTCCGCGAAAGCCGGGCCCGCCCCCCGGACCCACAACGGTTGTTCACCGCTTCGGCAGTGGTCGTCGTTGCTCGATAAGCGCTCGCCGCGCAGAGGATGATCCTCTACCTTGAGCCGGAGCGGGATGGCGCGCTTTCTCGCAGGCTGCGGTGCCGTGGCAGAGCGGTCCATTGCGATCGCCGTGGGCGAGGCCCCGCTCACGGCGACTGACGGAGACGGGGCGGGCCTGCCCCTATCTGTCTCGCGGGTTCAAATCCCGTCGGTACCGCAGCCGACCTGGAAGTTTGCCCAGCGCACGCACTATTCGCTTGCTCGTGAGGGGCTGAACCTGCGACGGTCACCGCCATGAACGTGGTTCTGGGAGACAAGTCCAGGTTCGCCGCGGAGATCGGCGAATCGGGCCCGCTGCGCCGGGTCGACCTCTGGGCGGCCGGCAAGTGGCTGACCTGCGACGACAATATGGCGTACGTACCCCAGTTCCGCCGCGACGTGCTGAACGCCGTCGCCTGGCTTCGGTCGGGCGAAGGTGCTCCCCTGCCGTACGCCGGTTTGTCCGCCGAGGCCACACACCGACGCTTCGGGCGGCATGCGGGGTACGACGACGAGTCCGAGGCCGACTCCCGGCTGAGCGGCCGCTTCCGGAGCCTGCTCTGGGGGCCCACCACCGACAACGTGACGGCCTACCTGTTCCGCGAAGAGAACCACCTGGTCATCACGTTGGAGTTCTGGCGTGAGGGACACCTGGCCGGCCACCCCGAGGACGCCGGTGCGGTCTTCGTCGCCGAGATCCCGGTCGAGGAGTTCGTCGGGATCCTCGAGGGCATCGCAGCGGAGCTCGACGCCGGCGGGCGGAGCCGAGAATGAGCCCGGGCCTCAGTCCGTGGGCTCCTGGGGCTTGGGATCCTTGGGCTCGGCAGGATGGTCGTCCTCGCTCCGTGGTTCGTCCTCGGATCCATCAGGCTTCTCGGCGTCCCACAGATCGGGGGCCGGACCGCCCAGCGGGGGAAGGTCCGGGGTGAGGGCGTCCTGGTTCTCGGGAACCTTGGCGGGCAGTTCCGGTTCGGGCATCCGGGACATCTGTGCCTCCACTTCGTCAGTCATGTGACCCGCCTGCCCTTCATTCCGGCTCGAACACCTGAAGGTTTTCGCAGAGGGCTCCGCTCCGTCCACGATCGACATCCCGGTCGCGGGGAGGGGTGGGGGCACCGGGCGGTCGAGCCTCGTCGGCTCACGCTTCGATCTGTGTCCAGCTGTCGCCGGCGCGGATCCAGAGGACACCGTCGCGTCCCTGGACGCAGCGCCTGCCGACCGGCTCCGGTAGTCGCAGCTTCTCCTGGGCGGTGATCACCCAGGTGCCGTCGACGAGTTCCGCGCGGCTCAGCTCGACGCCGGGCCGGTCGTGGAACGGGTGGCTGAGAAGCATCCGGGTGCCGCGGACTGCGATGCCGTCGGTGTCTCCCAAGGGGTTGCGGTAGGTGGAGACGTCGCCGGTGGCGGGATCGACGCGGGACAGGAAGGAACCCTCGGGGCTGTACCAGGCGAGCCAGGCCACGGCCTCCTCCGTGGCGCCCGCGCTGCCGCCGAGGGGGAGCACGGGAAGCCGTGCCTCCGGGCTCCAGGTGTGCGTGCCGTCGGTGTCCCAGCGGGCCAGGCCGGCACGGCTCTCCGGATGGTCTCCGTAGATGCCTCGTCACCGTACGAGGTCCAGATGCCGCCGTCGCGGTCGCTGACGACGTAGTCGATGCTGTCGCCGATGCAGAAGTGACTCACCGGGTGTCCCCCCGGGGAGTACACGACCGCGTTCCTCTCCCAGATCCCCTTCCGGTCCGGGCACGTCCGGCCCGACACCAGCAGGAACCGTGACCACGAGAGCAGGGCAAGGTGGCTCGTCCCCGCGGTGATGCCCGTGACGGGGGTCCGGTGTTCCACCCCGCCCGAGACCACGACCAGCACGCCGTCACACGGAGCCGCCACGCTCCATCCGACCCATCCCTCGATGTACGGGGAACGGCGCAGGTTCCGCTCGTGGATCAGCATCACCGCGAGTTCGTCGCTCGGCCCTACGCTCCACCACAAGGCCCGCCGTCCGGCTCGGGCATCCTCGGGGGGCACGCTCCATACGACAGGCAGTTCGCCAGACCTCATCGGCCTTCACCTTTTTGGCTCCAGGCCCCAACGGCGCCCGAAGAGAGGAACGTTACCGGCCGGCGGGCGCGGCATGTCGACCGGCCGCCGCTCGATGCACGGGGCCGGCCGGCGCGCCGGCCCGGCCCGCGGTTCAGGTCCGGTGTCGCTCCTCCCCCTCCAGCAGGAGCCGCTTCTGCGGCTTCCCCATCGCGTTGCGCGGCACCGCCTCGATGAAACGGACCTCGCGCGGACGCTTGTGGACGGACAGACGCGTCGCGACGAAGTCGGTGAGTTCGCCACCGCTGACACCGTCGGCCACCACGAAGGCCACGATGCGCTCGCCCAGATCGGTGTCCGGGACACCCACCACCGCTGCCTCCCGCACCCGCGGATGGTCCAGGAGCGCGTTCTCCACCTCGCCCGCCCCGATCCGGTACCCACCGGACTTGATCATGTCGGTGGAGGCGCGTCCCACGATCCGGTGCACGCCCTCGCCGTCGAGGGCCGCGATGTCTCCCGTACGGAACCAGCCGTCCCCCGTGTACGCGGCCGCTGTCGCGTCCGGTCGGCCGAGGTAGCCCGAGAACAGTGTCGGCCCCTTCACCTGGAGCTCACCGATCTCCGCGCCCGCCTCGGCCACGACCCGTGTGGCGATGCCGTCCAGCGCGGTGCCGACCGTTCCGGGGGCGACCTGCCCACCGGCCCGCCCGCTGATCGTGATCAGCGTCTCGGTCATCCCGTACCGTTCCACCACCCGGTGCCCGGTCAGCCGCTCCAGATCGCGGAAGGCCGGAGTCGGTAGCGCCGCACTTCCCGACACCAGCAACCGGGCCCCGGACAAGGCCGTGGCCGCTTCCGGCACGGCCGCGATCCGCGACCACACGGTGGGCACGCCGAAGAACAGGCTCCCGCCCGCCTGCGCGGCCTGCGCGTACGCCTCCGGCGTCGGCCGTCCCGTGTGCAGCAGACGACTCCCCGTCCGCAGCGCCCCCAGTACACCCAGCACCAGCCCGTGGACGTGGAACAGCGGCAGCCCGTGCACCAGTAGGTCCTGCGGACCCCACTGCCACGCCCCCGCCAGCGCGTCCAGGTCAGCGACGATCGCGGCCCTGCTCAGCACCACGCCCTTGGGTACACCCGTGGTTCCCGAGGTGTACAGGATCAACGCCGGATCGTCCGCCGCCGACGGTACGGCGCCCGGCGCGGGCGCACGCCGGGCGAAGTCCACCTCCAGCAGCCGGGCACCCGAGTCCCGCAGGATGTGGCTCCGCTCCACCGGCCCCGCGTCAGGTGGCACGGGTACGCACGGCACCCCCGCCAGCAGGCCACCGACCACCGCCGCCACCGTCTCCAGCGTGGCCGTCGCGGTCACCGCGAACGCGGGAACCGGTCCCCACTCGGCGAGATCGGCGGCCACCGCGCCGGCGGCGCCCAGCAGGTCCTCGTACGACGCGGCACGCCCCGCGACCGACACCGCGTCCCCGCGGTCTCCGAACACCCCGGTCAGAGCAGTCAGCACGACAACACCCCCAAATCATCGACAACAACATCGGCAGAGCAGGAACAGCAACAGGAACAGCAGGAAGACACGGCCCCACGAAACCACAGGGCCACGGCACCGCTGCGCCCTTATGATCAACCGAACTCCACCGGACCACCGGCACCGCACGGCGCAACCCGGCCTCACCCCGGCCCGGCACGACCCGCCGACCCCGGCATCGCACGGCACCACCCTGGCACGACCCGGCACGAACAGCCCTGCCCGGCCTTCCGGCCCGGTCGCGGGCGCCTACCGGAACACCAGAGAGAGGCACCACGTGGATACCGCACGCACCGCAACCCTCATCGCCGCGACGATCACCACCGGACTCATCAGCGGCCTGTTCTACGCGTTCAGCGTCGCCGTCATGCCCGGCCTCGCCCGCGGCGGTGACAAAACCCTCGTCGAAACCATGCAGAACATCAACAAAGCGATCCTCAACGGCTGGTTCATACTCGCCTACCTCGGCGCCCCGCTCCTCACCGCCGCCACCCTCGTCCTCCACGCCACCGACCCCGACACCCACGACGCCATCGTCCCGCTGGCCGCCGCACTCGTCGCCTACGTGGCCACCATGGCCATCACCGCCCGCGTCAACATCCCTCTCAACAACGCCCTCGAACAGGCCGGATCCCCCGAACACACCGACACCACCACCGCGCACACCACCCGCACCACGTACGAAACCCCCTGGAACAGGGCCAACACGTGGCGCACCGGCCTCACCACGGTCAGCCTCGTCCTCCTCAGCTACTCCCTCGCCCTCCACTGACCCACCCGCCGACCCGCACCGACGCCCGGCGCGCGGTCCCCCGTCTACGGCCGTTCGAAGAGCTGCAACACACCGCCGACCGAGAAGCACAGCGCACCGGTCAGGGTCCCCCAGTTGGCGATGTCGACGTTGACCAGGCTTCCGGTGGCGGGTCGGGTGAAGGCCGCCACCGCCGAGACCATGAACAGGATCGAACCCAGCTGGTTCACCGCCACCACCCACCACCCGAGGCTTCGGGAGCGGACGCACGGCCAGGGCCGGTGGCAGATCTCGGCGAAGCCCAGGTGCCCCGAGATCAGGAACAGCACGCACCCGATCACGTCGGGAGTCCAGATCAGCCGGTTGACCTGGCTGACGCTGAGGCCCTCCAGAAAGGAGTCCAGCAGATTGACGCCGAACACGAGCGTCCCGGTGAACAGGACGAACGTGCTCAGCCAGTCCAGCCGCATCGGCTCGTACCCCCACCACCGCCAGTCGGCCGTGGACAGGAAACCGCCGTTCGGGGCATGACGAGGTCCGTTCAGTACCTGGAGCACCGAGACGTAGCCGCCGGTGCTGAAGAACAGGCCGCCCACGAGGTACACCCATGCGCTGACGAGCGGATCACCCGCACCGAACTGCGAGATCGCGGCGCCGACGGCGAACAACGCCCCGCCGATGATGAACGCGGTGGAGGCGCCGGCGTTGAGCCTGCGTACGCGGCGCAGCACACCGGGATCGGCGGTCGCGACCCGGCCGGCCGTCTCCCCCGGGCCCTGGACCGACAGCGTGCCGCGCTTGCGCGCCGGCCGCGAATCCCAGACGACCGTCTCCCCCTCGGGGCGCTGCCAGGTGCGCCGGGTGATGAACGGTCCCGCGCCTTCGACGCTCTCCAGAGGCTGTCCCACGGTCCGAGACTAGTGCTGCGGGCGGTACCCGCCCGTCAGCGAAACGGGCGCCCGGCCGTTCGAACGGGCTCTCCACCTCACCCGCGGGTGAGTACGGGGAGTGCGTGCGGTGTGCTGTGACCCGGGTGGTGGAATCCCGAATGCCGGATTCTCGGCGAACACGCACAGTGGGTGCTCAGGGCGAGACGACCGCCCGGAACGGAAGTGCGGCGAATGGCTTCAGGCACACCCGACCACGTCATCGTCCTCTTCGGCGCCACGGGAGACCTGGCCCGCCGCAAGCTGCTGCCCGGCCTGTTCCACCTCGCCATGGCGGGGCTGATGCCCCGGCGCTACCGCATCGTCGGCTCCGCCCCGGCGGCCGAGGCGCTGAGCGACCTGGATTTCCGCGCCCACGCACGGCAGGCCGTGACGGAGTTCGGCCGTTCGCGCCCCGAGGGCCCCGTATGGGAGGAGTTCGAAGCCTCCCTGTCGTTCGGATCGGCCGACCCGAACGCCCCGGAGCCGCTGGTGGCGGCGGTGCGCGCGGCCGAGCAGGCCGTCGGTGGGACTCCGCGGCGGCTCTTCCACCTCGCCGTTCCGCCCGTCGCGTTCACCTCGATGGTCGAACTCCTCGGTGCCACGGGGCTCGCCCAGGACGCCCGGGTCATCGTGGAGAAGCCCTTCGGCACCGACCTCGCGTCCGCCCGCGCGCTCAACGGGGCCATCCATGGCGTGTTCGACGAGTCCCGGGTGTTCCGCATCGACCATTTCCTCGGCAAGGAGGCGGTGGACAACATCCTCGCCCTCCGGTTCGCCAACGGCCTCTTCGAACCGCTCTGGAACCGCGAGCACATCAGCCATGTGCAGATCGACGTGCCCGAGCGGATCGACATCCAGGGACGCGCGCACTTCTTCGAGGGCACCGGAACCTTCCGCGACATGATCGTCACGCATCTGTTCCAGCTGCTCGGGTTCGTCGCGATGGAGCCGCCGGTCGTCCTCGACGCACAGTCGCTCCGGGACGAGCAGGTGAAGGTCTTCCGCAGTATGCGGCCGCTGGATCCCGCCCACGTCGTCCGCGGACAGTACACGGGGTACCGCGCGGAGCCCGGGGTCGATCCGGCCTCCGACACCGAGACCTTCGCCGCCCTGCGCGTGGAGATCGACAACTGGCGCTGGGCCGGTGTCCCCTTCCACCTGCGCTCGGGAAAGGCGCTGGCGGAGGGCCGGCACGTCGTGACGTTGGGACTGCGCGAGCCCGTCCTCGGCATGTTCCCCCTGAACGCGCGGGCGGCCGTCGACGGCCGGGGCAACGAGCTCGTCATCGACTTCGCCGATCCCGGCTCCATCACCGCCCGGTTCCTCGTCAAGGAACCCGGTCCCACCATGCGGTTGGCGGAGGCCGACATGGTCTTCGGGTACCAGAGCTCCTTCACCGCCGACAACTCCCTGGAGGGCTACGAGCACCTGCTCCTGGAGGCCATGCTCGGCGACCAGTCCTTCTTCACCCGCTCCGACGGCATCGAACGCCTGTGGGAGATCTCGGCCCCGCTGCTCGACGCGCCTCCGCCCGTGGAACCGTACGCCCCCGGAACCTGGGGGCCGGACAGCATCGACGCGCTCGTCGCCCCGCACCGCTGGCACCTTCCCGACCGACACTGATGTGACGGACGGGAAGGGGATAAGGGGATCCCGGTGCGTCAGAGGGGCTGGAGCCGCCTGCGCAGGAGGCAGAACTCGTTGCCTTCCGGGTCGGCGAGGACGTGCCAGTCCTCGGTACCGGTCTGGCCCACGTCGGCGGGTCTGGCGCCGAGGGCGAGGAGTCGCTCCAACTCGGCGTCCTGGTCTCGGTCGGTGGGGTTGACGTCGATGTGCAGTCGGAGTTTCCCGGTGCGCGGGGCGCTGCCGGGGCTGAGGATCAGGGTGGGCTGGGGCCCGCCGAAGCCGGCGTCGACCGGTCCGATCTCGATGCTTCCGTCGTCCTCGCGGCCGAGTTCGACGTAGCCGAGGACCTCGCTCCAGAACGCGGCGAGCCGGTCGGGGTCGGCGGCGTCGATGACCAGTTCGCTGATGCGGCATGCCATGCCCGTCAGTCTACGGAGAGCATGGGGGTGGCGACGGTCAGTCGCAGGCCTGGCCGCGTGGCGACCTGGTCCGGTGGCGGCGGGAGATGGCCACCGGAGTCCTCGCCCCGCGGCGAGAACATGACGGCGCGGGGCGAGGAGCAGGACCAGGACCGCTGGTGTTAAGCGGTCGGGGCGGCGGCGGGGTGGAAGTTGATGCGCTCGCGCACCACGGGGAAGCCGGCCTTGGCGAAGTTCGCGGCCATGGGGAAGTTGCCCCGGTCCGTGGCTCCGGTGACGGCCTCGGCGCCGTGTTCCACCAGGAAGTGGGTGCACTCGGCGAGCAGGTCGTAGGCGTAGCCGCGGCCACGGTGTTCCGGGAGGACACCGATGAAGCCGATGGTGGGACCGGAGGGGTTGTGCGCGGGGATGTGGATGCCGGCGAGATCGCCCTCAGGTGTGCGGGCGACCTGCCACCACTCGCGCGGGGACGGGCACCAGTGGAAGAAGTCGAGTTCCTCCTGGGCGGCCTGGTCCAGGCCGCCTTCCGCTATGGCCTTCAGGGAGTGCGCGTCGAGGGTGACCGCGTGGATGCGGCGCAGCGCGTCGAAGAAGACCGCGTCGTCGGGTTCGGCGGCGAAGAGGAGCCGGCCGGGCCGTTCGGGGAGTCCGTGCTCGGGGGTCCAGCGGTAAAGGAAACGTTCCACCAGGAGCTCGTAGCCAGCGGCTCGGGCGGCGGCGAAGCGTGTCTCGGCTGCGGCGGCAAGGTCCGGACGGTCCTGCCAGTCGCCGGGGAGGTTGATCTCGAGCTCGACCTGCCAGGGTGCGGAGCGCAGGAGTTCGGCTCCTGCCTCCACCTCGCCCTCGGCCACGTCGAACCAGTTGATGTTGACGGGTTCCTTGTCGTCGGTGCCGCCCCACCAGGCGCCGCGGGCGACGACGGTGCCGTCGCGCAGGGCGACGCGCTTCCAGTCGGGGCGGTGCGTGGTGCGCTCGTGGGCCGTGCGGGCGTCCAGCGGGTCAGGGTGTGCGTCGAACAGGTGGGCGTCGCTCTCGTCGAGCGCGCGGATGACCAGATCGGTCATGGATTCCTCCGGGATGTGTACTGCGTGGGGCGCTCCCGGTCACGGATCAGACGAACCACACGGGGGTGACGGGGAGGGAGCGCTGGATGGTGAAGAACTGCACGGCACTCGCCTCCTTTCGTTCATCTCGCGCGTGGTGGTCCGAGGTCGGACGATACTTGATCATCCACGGGTGCGTCCATGGAATTGCGCAGCGGGGCGGGGCGGATCGGTTCGGCACCACGGCCGCGTGGGCGGTCCCGTCCGGTGTCGAGGCGCTCCTGTGGCGGTGTTCGACGCCGGACGTAGGGTTCTCCGTGCGGCGTCGGCTTCGCGCCGGCGACCGCGAACGGGGCGGTGGCTCGCGCCCCGCGCGTCGATCGAGGAGGTGTGGTGGTGGAGGTTCGGCCTGGTCGGCCCCCGCAGGTCTCATGGCACGACGTGGACTCGTACGTCTTCCCCTACGCGGCCCGGTCCGCGGGGTCTTGGCTGGTGCTGCGGCTCAACACCTTTCCCGACCATCCCCTGTGCACCCTGTTCGTCGACGGAGAGGCCATGTCCGATCTGGAGGAGGTCCCGGCCGGCCTGCAGCTCGGACCGCGAGCGACCCTCCCCCGCCTCGCCGAGGACGAACGGGCGGAGGTACTCCGTCTCATGGCAGGCCTCGCGCCCTACGGCGCCGAAACCGGGTTCCCGTGCACGGGTGACTTCTGCACCTGCCTCGACCTCACCGATGAGTTCGCCGCCCGACCGACCACGTCTCGGCGGACCTCCGCGGACCAGCCGTAGGCCGTTGCCCCGCACGCGCGTCGAGGTGTCAGGATCATCGGGTTGTCACCGACCCGAGGAGGGGAAAATGGCCGCTGTGGTGCTCGTCCATGGCCTGTATCACCGTCCTGAGCACTTCGCCGACGTGGCGGAGCGGTTGCGGGCGGCGGGGATCGAGGTCGCCGTTCCCGAGCTCCACCGGGGTTCGCTGCGCGCCGATACCGCCGCGGTCCAGGCCGCCGTGGACGCGCTGCGGGAGCCTCCGGTCGTGCTCGGCCACTCCTACGGCGGTTCAGTGATCACGGGGGTGCGCGGTGCGGGACACCTGGTGTACCTGGCAGCGTTCGTGCCGGACACGGGTGAGAGCGCCGCCGGCCTGGGCGGGGCGTCCGCGCGGCTCCGGGACGCGATCCGGCCCGGACCCGACGGCTCGACCAGCCTGTGCCCCGACCGCGCCGCCGAAGCCCTCTACAACGGCTGTCCCGCGGCGACGGCGGCCCGGGCGGTCGGTCTCCTCCGTACCCAGGCCCCCGGCTGTGGGCGAGGGGTCCCGGACCGGCAGAGTTGGAAGCACACGCCCTCCACCTACGTCGTCTGCGCCCAGGACCGGGCCATCGACCCCGGCTTGCAGCGCAGGATGTCCTCGCGCTGCACCGACGTACGCGAGTGGCGGACGGGCCACTCCCCCTTCGTGGGCCGACCCCACCTCGTCGTCGGACTCCTGCGGGAACTGTCGGCATCCACCTCCTGGCGCCACTTCGAGCGACCGCGGGTACGGCAGCGCCCGAAGGACCCCGCGGCAGCGTCCGGCACCATCGGCCGATGGACCTCTCGAAGGAACTGGCAGGCTGGACGGACTCCGACGGTGCGGCGTACCCGTGGGGGCCGGGCCCTGCACGAGATCCTGCTCCGACTCGTGGCCGCCGGCGTCCTGGAGCAGGACGAGGACCGGTTCAGGTGGGTCGGTGACGTACCGGGGTTCTGAAGACAGCCCGTTGGGGACCGTCCGGTGGATCGGATCAGGACCGTCGCTGAGGGATGTCTGGTCGATCACTCGTCGAGCCGGACGAGGGTGGCGCGGTGGGATCGCGTGGGTGGGGTGCGCGACCCCGTGCGTCGTTGCGGGTGCACCTGGTTCGACTCCGTGAATTGGATGGTCCAGGCGGTGTTGACCTGCGACTATCTGCGGATGCTTACTCTTGCCGACGATCTCGGCCATCTTTCCTACACCGTCACCGGCGAAGGCTCGCCGGTGGTGCTCGTCCACGCCGGCGTCGCCGACCACACCATGTGGGACGCTGTCGTGCCCGCCCTCGCGGAGCGGTACACCGTCATCCGCTACGACCTGCGCGGCTTCGGCCAATCCGCGCCCCCGATCGGGCCGTTCAGCGAGACCGATGACCTGTGCCGCCTCCTGGACCACCTCGGGCACGAGAGCGTCCGGCTCATCGGCGCGTCCTGGGGCGGGCGGGTGGCCGTGAACTTCGCGCTCGCCCACCCGGGCCGCGTGCGGTCCCTGACGCTGCTCGCCCCGCCGTGGCCCGGCTACGACTGGTCCGCGGACATGGTGGCCTACGACGAGGCCGAGACGGCGGCCCTGGAGGCGGGTGACCTGGACGGCGCGGTTCGCGTGAACCTGGACATGTGGCTGCGCGGGCCCGGCCGCGGGTGGGAGGACGTCGCCCCGGGGCTGGCCGAACGGCTCAGGACCCCGGTTCGGACGTCGCTGGTCCATCAGGACACCGTCGGGGAGCACTCCCGGGGTGGCCCGGCAGGCGACATCGCCTCGATCGCCGTGCCCACGTTGGTCGGGATCGGCCTGCTCGACGTCCCGGACTTCCAGGACATCGCCCGCCGGTACGCGGCGGGGATCCCCGGAGCCACGCTGGTCGAGTTCCCCGCCGCGGCCCACCTCATCGCACTGGACGTGCCCGCCGAACTCACCGCGGCACTGCATCCGTTCCTCGCCGGTCACTGAGTGCGGTCGATGGAGTTCCGGCTGTCGGCGGGGGGTGCGTTCACCTCCGCCGCGGCCGGACCTTCGCGGGCGATCGGCCTCAGGCCGGGTCCACCGCCGCCACCTGGGTGTTCTGGCAGGCCGTCAGCAGCCAGCGGCCGTCCGGCTCACGCGTCATCACGTACAGTGGCGCGCCCTCGGTGTCACCGGCCGGGGAGCGGTAGAGCTGGCGTACCTTGACGGCCGCGACGTCGGGGCGCAGGAACTGGGTGTGCACCACCTCGTAGGTGACCTCCCCGTCCCAGGTCGCCGTCGGCAGCACCGCCCGCGTGAACTCCGCTATCGCCTCGAACCCGATGAGGACCTTCCCGTGGGCGGTGGTCCACAGTGCCTCCGGGTGGAAGAGCGCGAGGAACCCCTCGGCGTCCTTGGCGCGTTGCGTCCGTTCGACCGTGGCGACGACCTGCGCGATCGCCTCGAGAGAAGCGGCCCTGGCCGCCTGTTCCGTGTTCATGGAGACGATCGTTCCTCCTCAACCACGGTTGAGGTCAAGGAGAGTCGACGGAAACTCGACTGACCGCGCACCCCGCGACCGTGCAGGATCTGTCCATGGACAACAAGGTCATGACGCGACTCACCGAGGCCGTGTCGTCGGGTGTGCCGGTCCGCCTCCACCGGTCCGCGATCCGCGACGCGGACCGGCTCGACGGTTTTGTGGTCGGCGTCGGCGCGGCGTGGACGCTGATCGCCCTGTGCGGTGACTTCCGGCTCGACGGCTGGGCGGCGGTCCGTACCGCGGACATCACGAAGGTCGGGTGGCGGGGCGGTACGGACTGCCTGACCGTCCGGGCGCTGCGACGGCGCGGGCAGTGGCCGGCCCGGGCGCCCGAACCCGCGCTCACGCTGGACGGGTTGGCGGATCTCGCGCAGGGTGCCTCCCGGGCTTTCGGGATGGTGTCCCTGCACCGGGAGCATGACGCGCCGGACGCCTGCTGGATCGGCGAAGTGGCCGCGGTGCGGCCGAAGTCGCTGCGGCTGCGGGAGGTCGACACCGAGGCCCGGTGGTGCCCGGAGCTGTCGAAGTTCCCGTTCGAGGAGGTCACCCGGGTGGGCTTCGGCGGGCGGTACGAGCGGATCCTGCAGGAGTTCGCCGGGCCGTTCCGCTGACCGTCGACGGCCTCGGCCCCGCCCTCAGGCCCCGTCGGCCGGGGGTGCGGGCGTGGTGATGCGGCGGACGGACTCCACCACCGCCGCACGGTGCTCGGCGAGCCGCTCGGGGGACCATCCGGTGCCCGCGGCGCCCGCCGCCGGGCCGCCCACCGCGCCGAACCAGGCCTGCGAGAGGCCCATGACCAGTGACAGCACGTCGGCCGCGGGCACGCCGGCGTCGATCCGGCCCGCTTCCTGCGCCCGTCGAACCGCCGCGATCTTGCCCTCGTAGGACGAGGACTCCTCGTCCGTGGACCCCGGGCGCTCCAGTTGCTTCCACAGCACGAGGCGCATCAGCTCGGGTCGCTCGACGAGGTGGTCGAAAACCGCCCCCGCGTAGCCGGGCAGGTCCTCCACGTCGAAGGTGACGGATTCGGAGCCCGTCGCGAGGGCGCGCTGGAGCACGGCGTCGAAGAGCTGCTCCTTGTTGCCGTAGTAGACGTAGATGAGCCGCTTGTTCGCCTGCGCCGTCTCGGCGATGCGGTCGACGCGCGCACCCGCGATGCCGTACGTCGCGAACTCGGTGAAGGCCGCGTCGAGCAGGCGTGCCTTGGTCGCGTGGGAATCCCGTGCCATGGGCCACAGCCTAGCAAGTAACTATCCAGTTATTGACAAACGGAACCGAGGTGTCGCAGACTCAAACTATCCAGTTAGTTACTTCTGCACGAGGAGCACACCATGGAGATCCGCGCACTGGGCGGTCAGGGACTCAAGGTCGGCGCCGAGGGCCTCGGCCTGATGGGCATGAGCGCCCACTACGGCGCCACCGACGAGACCGAATCCCTCGCCACCATCGACCGCGCCCTGGAGCTGGGCGTCACCCTCCTCGACACCGCCGAGGGCTACGGCCCCTTCCGCAACGAGCAGCTGCTCGGCAAGGCCCTGGCCGGCCGACGCGAGGCGGCCGTGGTGGCCACGAAGACCGGGGTCGAGTTCACCGACGAGGGAGCCTTCCGCGGCCACAACGGGACGCCCGAGTACATCCGCCGGTCCGCGGACCGCTCCCTGCGCCACCTGGGCACCGACCACATCGACCTCTACTACCTGCACCGCGTCGACCCGAACGTGCCGATCGAGGAGAGCGTCGGCGCCCTCGCCGAGCTGGTCGAGGCCGGCAAGGTCCGCCACATCGGGCTGTGCGAGGTCTCCCCCACCACGATCGCCCGCGCCCACGCCGTGCATCCGCTGGCCGCCGTACAGACCGAGTACAGCCTCTTCGAGCGCGGCATCGAACACGACGGGGTCCTCGACACCCTCCGCGACCTCGGCATCGGACTCGTCGCCTACTCCCCGCTCGGGCGCGGCTTCCTCTCCGGCGCCATCACCAGCCCCGACGATTTCGCCGCCGACGACTTCCGCCGCACCGACCCGCGGTTCCAGGGCGAGAACTTCCACCGCAACCTGGCCGTCGTGGACCAGGTGCGCACGCTCGCCGCCGAGAAGGGCGTCACCCCGTCCCAGCTCGCCCTGGCCTGGACCCTCCAGCAGGGAGCCGTCCCCATCCCGGGCACCAAGCGGCGCCGCTACCTGGAGGAGAACGTCGCCGCCACCGCCGTGACGATCACCCCCGCCGAGCTGGCCGCCATAGACGCCGTGGCGCCGCACGGCGTGGCCTCGGGCGACCGCTACGCACCCGAGCTGATGGCCTCCCTGAACGGCTGATCCCGGCCGGCGTGCGGCTCCGGGGCAGGACCCGTCACAGCATGACGTGCTTGACCTGGGTGTAGTCCAGGAGGCCCGCCATCGAGAGGTCGCTGCCGTAGCCCGAGTGCTTGACCCCGCCGTGCGGCATCTCGGAGACGGTCGTGCCGTGGGTGTTCACCCAGACGATGCCGGTGTGCAGGGCCCGGGTCGCCCGCATCGCACGGTCGTGGTCCGTCGTCCACACGCTCGCGGCGAGACCGTGGCGGACGTCGTTGGCCAGGTACAGGGCCTCCGCCTCGTCCGCGAAGGACTGCACGGTCACGACGGGGCCGAAGATCTCCTCCTGCACGATCTCGTCGTCCTGGTGCACACCGGCGACGACGGTGGGCTCGTGGAAGAAGCCGGACCGCGCGAGGCGGGCGCCGCCGGCGACGATGTCGGCCCGCCGCGGCAGCCGGTCGAGCAGGGACCGTACGGAGTTCAGCTGGGCCGCGTTGTTCAGCGGGCCGAAGTCCACGTCCGGCTCGTCCGGGCCGCCCGTGCGCAGTTTGCCCGTCTCGGCGGCGAAGGCCGCGAGGAACGCGTCGTGCACCCGTTGGTGGACCAGCAGCCGGGTGGGCGCGGTGCAGTCCTGGCCCGCGTTGTAGTAGGCGACCGCGGCGAGGGCGACGGCGGTCGCCTCGACGTCCACGTCGTCGTGGATCAGGACCGGGGCGTTGCCGCCGAGCTCGAGGTGGACCCGTTTGAGGTCGGCGGCCGCGGCGGCGGCGATCTGCCGGCCCGCGCGGACGCTGCCGGTGACCGCGATGAGGGCGACGTCCGGGTGGGCGGTGAGGGTGCGGCCGGTGTCGCGGTCGCCGCACACCACGTTGAGCACGCCGGGCGGGAGGTGCTCGGCCGCGACGCGGGCCAGCAGCGCGGCCGACGAGGGGGTCGAGTCGGCGGGCTTGAGCACGGTCGTGTTGCCGGCGGCGATCGCGGGAGCGATCTTCCACACGGCCATCATCAGCGGGTAGTTCCACGGGGTGATCTGGGCACAGACCCCGACGGGCTCGCGCCGCAGGACGGAGGTACGGCCTTGCGTGTACTCGGCCGCGGCCACGCCCGGCAGATTGCGTGCCGCCCCGGCGAAGAAGCGGACGGTGTCGACGATCGCGGGCAGTTCCTCGGTCCGGAACAGGCGCGACGGTTTGCCGGTGTCGCCCGTCTCGGCCGCCACGAAAGCCTCGGCGTGCTCCTCGACGGCGTCGGCGAGGGCGAGCAGGGCGCGCTGGCGTAGCGCCGGTGTGGTCGTGGACCAGTGCGCGGCGGCGGCCACGGCCGCCGCGCAGGCCGCGTCCACGTCGGCCCGGCCGGAGCGCGGGGCGTGGCCGTGCACGGCGCCGGTGGCGGGGTCGACCAGTTCCATGGTCTCCCCCGAGGCGGCCGGCCGGTCCGTGCCCGCGATGTGGTTGAGCACGAGGTCGGTGTCAGCCACGGCGCAGCGCCTCCTCGGCGGCGTCGCGTCCGGTGCGCACGGCGCCTTCCATGTAGCCGGCGACCCACTGGTCGGATCCGCAGACGTAGAAGGGTGGTTCGTGGGTGCCGTGGTGGGGGCCGACGGCCAGGACGTCGCCGGGGGTCCACTGGGTGACGTACCCCTGGGTCCACGAGTCGGTGCCCCACATCCGGACGTAGGTGGCGAGCGGCCGGTACGCCGCGTCGCCGTAGAGGCGGGCCATGTCGTCGAGGAGTTCGCGGGTGCGCAGCGCGGTGGGTGCGCCGAGCAGGACGCCGAACCTCTCGGGCGGTACGAGCGCGGAGAGGATGCCATCGCTCTGCGGCCAGGTGCTGCCGAGGACCCCTTCGCATTCGGAGAGGCCGTTGCGGCCGAGGTCGCGCCAGAACGGCCGGTCGTACGCGGCGACGAACTTCGCGGCGAGGGCCTGGCGCTGGCGGTGCAGGGAGGCCAGTCGCTCGTCGGAGACGCCGGTGACAGCGACCTGGCGGAACGGGCCGACGGGCAGGGCGCTGACGACGGCGTCGGCGGTGAGGGTCTCGCCGCCGGTCAGTCGTACGGAGCACCGGCCGGGCCGGCGGATCGTGACGGCCTCGACGGGCGCGCCGGTGCGGACGCGTCCGCCGAGGGCGGCGGCCATGCGCAGGGCCACGGTGGCGGAGCCCTCGGCGACCCGTAGGCCCTCCCAGGCCTCGTAGTCGTAGGCGTCGGGGCCGGGGACGGCCGCGTGCTTGCGCAGGGCGGCGAGCAGCGACGTGCGCTCGTACGAGCCGTCGGCGAGGGCGAGTTGACCTATCTCCCAGAGGCGGACGACGGCCGGGGTCGCGCCCTGGGCACGCAGCCAGGCTCCGACGGAGGTGCGGTCGAGGGTCGTGGCGTCGGGGTGGGACCAGGGGTCGGCCGGGTCGACGGTCCGGGCGAGTGCGCAGAAGGCGGCGGTGACCTTCTCGTGGCAGGTGTCGTCCCCGGGGCCGAACCAGTGCGGCGCGTCGCCGGCGGAGACCGCTTCGGGCGTGGCGCGGGTGAGCGCGCCGGGCTCGGCGACATAGCTGGGGACCAGGGTGAGGCCGAGTTCGGCTACCAGGCCCAGGTAGGCGGTGTGGGCGCGGCCGACGACCTCTCCGCCGAGCTGGACCAGCCGGCCGTCGGGGAGTTCGGTCTGTTCGACGCGTCCGCCGACCCGGTCCCGGGCCTCGACGACGAGGACGTCGGCTCCGCCGGCGGCGAGGTCGCGTGCGGCGGCGAGGCCGGCCAGGCCGGCGCCGAGCACGATGACGTCGTGGTTCATGGGGTGTCCTTAGGTGAGGGCGCGGTCGGTTCGGAACCGGGCGGGCCGGGGCGGCTTCAGTCCAGGACGAGGCAGTGTTCGGGCTTCCAGCCGATCTCGACGCGTTCGCCGCCGCTCCAGCGGTCCTCCCTGCGGGAGCGGACGGTGTTCTGCTCCAGCACGGACACCGTGATGCCGGGGGCCAGTTCGATGAGGTAGGTCGTGGTCGGGCCGCAGTAGACGGTCTCGCGGACGACCCCGGCGGCGCGCGCCATGTCCGGCTCCAGGTCGGACAGCCAGATCTTCTCGGGTCGGATCGAGAGGTTGACCCTGCTGCCCTCGGCGACGGCGGGCCGTATCCCGACGGGCAGTTCGGGGCCGTCGTCGAGGACGACCCGGCCGGCGCGGTAGGTGCCGGGGACGAGATTGGAGGTGCCCATGAAGGAGGCGGTGAAGCTGCTGGTGGGCCGCTCGTAGACGTCCTCGGGCGTGCCGCACTGCTCGACGCGGCCCTCGTTCATGACGGCGAGGCGGTCCGACATGGTCAGCGCCTCGTCCTGGTCGTGGGTGACGAAGACGAAGGTGATGCCGACCTCGCGCTGGATCTGCTTGAGCTCGACCTGCATGTGGCGGCGCAGTTTGAGGTCCAGGGCGGCCAGCGGTTCGTCGAGGAGCAGCACCTGGGGTCGGTTGACGAGGGCACGGGCGAGGGCGACACGTTGTTTCTGGCCGCCGGAGAGCGTGGTCGGCTTGCGTTCGGCCAGGTGGCCGAGCTGGACGAGGTCGAGCATGTCGGAGACCCGTTGGCGGATCTCGACGCGGCCGACGCCCTTGCGCTTGAGGCCGAAGGCCACGTTGTCGGCGAGCGAGAGGTGGTCGAAGAGGGCGTAGCTCTGGAAGACGGTGTTGACGTTGCGCTTGTTGGGCGGCAGGCCGGTGACGTCCTGACCGTCGAGGAGGACGCTGCCCGTGCTGGGGTCGGAGAAGCCGCCGATCATCCGCAGGAGGGTGGTCTTGCCGCAGCCCGAGGGGCCGAGGAGGGAGAAGAACTCACCCGCGGCGATGTCGAGCTCGACATCGCGTACGGCGTAGGTACCGCCGGCGGCGGCGTACCGCTTGCTGACGCGGTCGAGCCGGACGGCGGGGGTCGGGTGGACGGGTGTCGGGGGCAGGGCTGCCGGGGACGTCGCGGGGGTCTTCGAGTGGGTGGTCGGGTGGGTGGTCGGGGGCTCGGGTGTCACGGGCATGGGTGTGTCACTTCCCGGAGAGCAGGTCGAGGCCGCCCTTGCGCCCGAACAGGCGCGGGATGGCCAGGGCGAGGACGATGAGGGCGATGGAGCCGACCAGCATCAGGGTGCCGACGGCGTTGATGGTGGGCTGCACGCCGAACCTGATCGCCGAGTAGATGCGTACGGACAGCGGTTGCGGGTCGACGCCGGTGGTGAAGTAGGCGAGGACGAAGTCGTCGAAGACGAGGGCGAAGATCAGTACCGCGGACGCGAGGATGCTGGGCAGCAGCGCGGGCAGGGTCACCAGGCGCAGTGCCTGTCCTCGTGTGGCGCCGAGGTCCATGGCGGCCTCCTCGACCTCCGGGTTCAGGGCGGCGATGCGGGACCGGAGGATGACCGTCACGTAGGAGATGGAGAAGGTGATCTCGGCGAGCATCACGGTGGTGGTCGAGAGGGTGATGCCGAGACCCTTGAAGAGGAGCATCGCCGCGACTCCGGTGACGATCTCCGGGGTGATCAGCGGGACGAGCATGATGAGGCCGGCGAAGGAGCCGAGGCGGCTGCGGCTGCGTACGAGGCCCAGCGCCAGGGCCACGCCGAGGACGAGCGAGCCGGCCATGGCGACCAGGGACACCCGCAGGCTCATGCCGAGCGAGTCGAGGAGTACCTCGTCGTGGAGGAGGGCCGTGTACCAGCGGAGGCTGACACCGTCGAGAACGGTAAGGGATTTCTGGGAGTTGAAGGAGAAGAGGACGACGACGCCGACGGGGAGGTAGAGGAGGGCGAAGAAGAGCGCGGTGACGGCGATGGCGAAGCGGGGGCGGCGCTCGGCTCCGCGCGGGCGGCGCCGCGGGCGGCTGCCGGTGCCGGTGCCGCTGTCCGTACCGGTGTTGGTGCCGGTGTCGGTACCGGGCCTGGTGCTGGTGCTCATCGGGCGGCCTCCGCCTCGTCCTTGCGGGTGCGTCGCAGGTAGCCGAGCATTCCGAGGAACAGGACCGCCATCAGCAGCATGGTGAGGGCGGAGCCCAGCGGCCAGTTCTGGCCCTGGAAGAACTTGTCCTGGATCAGGTTGCCGATCATGATCTGGTCGGGGCCTCCCATGAGCTGGGCGCTGACGAAGTCGCCCATGGCGGGCAGGAAGACGAGGACGCAGCCGGCGGCCGCTCCCTGCCGGGTGGCGGGGACGGTGACGAAGAGGAAGGTGCGCAGGGGGCCGCCGTAGAGGTCGCGGCCCGCCTCGATGAGCGAGGTGTCCATGCGCTCCATCGCCGCGTACAGCGGGATGATCATGAAGACCACGAAGCCGTAGACGAGTCCGGCGACGACCCCCACCCCGGTCTGCAGGATCTTGGTGTCACCGTCGGCGAGACCGATCGCGCGCAGGGCTTCGAGCAGCGGGCCGTCGTCGGAGAGCACGACGGACCAGCCGTACATCCGGACCAGGTAGTTGGCGAAGAACGGGACGACGATCGCGGCGATCAGCAGGTTCTTGAAGCGGCCGCCGCGCAGCGCGATGGCGTAGGCGACCGGGTAGGCGACGGCCAGGCTGATGAGGCAGGTGATCAGCGCGTAGCCGAGGGAGCGCAGCAGGACGGTGCTGTAGGCGGGGTCGGCCAGGGCCGTGAGGTTGGCGAAGTTGAGTCCGAAGCGCGGGTTGCCGAGGGGGTCGGTGGTGCCGAGCGCGAGGGTGGCCACGAGTAGGAGGGAGGCGACGAGGAAGCCGGTCATCCAGAGGGTGCCGGGGAGCAGGAGCCAGGTCCACAGGCGCGGCTGCCGTGTCCGGGCGCCGCCGCGGGGCGTGTCCTCGGGCCGTGTCCGGTCCGGTGCCGGTGCGGTCGGTGCGTCCGGGTCCTGGGACGGCCGGAGCACGGTACCGGTGCGGTTGCTGCGTGTCGCCATGTCAGCCGGCCTTCACGTCGGTCCAGGCGGCGTCGCGGGCCCGTTCGGTCCCCGCGTCGCCGTTGCGGAAGAAGAGGTCGGCCGCCAGGTCGTCGGCGGTGACCAGGCACTGGGGGAACGGCTCGACGAGTGCGGCGTAGGTGTCCTCGGTGCCGCGTACGGGCATCGGGTAGCCGATGTACTCGATGTTCTTCTTCACGTTCTCCGGGCGGAGCATGTAGTCGATGAAGAGCATCGCGGTGCCGGGGTGCTGGGCGTTGGCCGGTATGGCGTAACAGTCGGAGTTGACGGGGGCGCCTTCGCGGGCGACCTCGAAGCCGAAGACGGACGGGTCCTCGGCCTGGGCGAGCATGGCGGCCATGTCTCCGCTCCAGGCCTGGGTCATGTCGGCGTTGCCGTTGAGGAGGTTGTTGTAGCTGTCGCTGGAGAAACCGCGCAGGCGGGGTCGGAGCGAGCGCAGGGTGTCCGTGACACGGGCGAGGTCACCGTGGTCGCCGGTGGTGAGGCCGAGGCCGAGTTTGAGCGCGCCGAAGCCCAGCACCTCGTCGCGGTCGTCGAGGACGAAGACCTTGCCCTTGGCCTTCTCGTTCCAGAGGTCCTCCCAGGAGCCGGTCAGGTCGCCGAGCCGGTCCCGGCGCCAGCCGATGCCCGTCTTGTACATGGTGAACGGGACGGTGTGCGCGGAGCGGGGGTCGTACCAGGGGTCGGCGAAGTAGTCGTAGCCGCCGAACACGGCTTCGGCGCCGCGCAGCCGGGAGTGGTCGATCGTACGGAGCCGGCCGCCGGTGGCGAGGCGTTCGGCCCATTTCGCGGTGGGGAAGATGATGTCGTAGCGGTTGCCGGCGTTGAGTTTGGCGGCCATACCCTCCATGGAGTCGTAGTTCGACTGGACGACCTTGACGCCGTACTCCTTCTGGAAGCCTTCGAAGACGGTGGGGTCGACGAAGTCCGCCCAGTTGAAGTAGACGAGGTCGCCGTCGACCTTGACGTCGATGGGTGCGTCCGCGTTCGCCTTGCCGGCGGGATCGTCCGAGGAGGCGAAGCCGCAGCCGGCGGCGGCGAGGGCGAGGGCGGCGGCGGTGCCGGCGCGGAGGAACGAGCGTCTGGTCGGGGGGAGTGCCTCGGGGGACATGGGGTCCTCTCCGTAGGGGCCGCAGGGGGACGGCGGGAACGAGCGGTACGTGGGGGCTCGGTCGTGCGGCGGGCGCGGCGCGGGGGGCGGGGCGCCGCGGTGCGGTGCGGTGCGGTGCGGTGCGGTGCGATGGCACGGTCGTGCGGTCGTGCCGCGGTAGGGGGCGAAGGGGCGCGGCCGGCTACGGAGCGGCGCCGTCGAGGGCCGCACGGATGCGGCCGGCGAACCAGCCGACCGCCGATTCGCGGCGTGACAGCGGTCCGGGCTCGAACCCGGGGGTGGAGAGTCCCTTCTGCACGCGGGCGACCAGCTCGGCGTCCTCGTCGTTGGTGATCCAGCCGATGTGGATGTTCAGGCGCCGCGCGAGGCGGGTGCGCAGGCTGGTGCCGCGGCGGGTGTAGAAGGCGCCCGGTACGGCCACGCGGTCCACCGCGGTGGGGATCGCCGTCCAGGCCAGTACGTGGTCGGGGTAGAAGTCGATGAGGGTGTTCGGGTAGATCACCGCGTACCGCCAGATCCGCCGGTCGGCCTCGTCGAGTCCCGGCATCGGTGCGGCGATGCGCTGGTAGAGGCGCTCGGCCCAGTTCGAGGACGGCTTGTCGCGCAGCGGCGAGGCGAAGAGCGCGTAGGACTCCTCGATGTCGCAGGTGTAGCCCTGGTAGTCGAGCAGCCGCATCAGGCCGGGGTGGGCGACCGGGACGTGGTAGCCCTCCAGATAGTTGTCGACCGCCACCTTCCAGTTGGCCTGCTGCACCTCTGCGGCGGCCAGGTCGTGGATGCGGGCGCGGCCGATGGGCACGAGGTCGGCTCCGGCGTAGTGGCCGACCGCCTCGGCGAGGCCGGCGCAGCTGGTGGCCAGCGGTACCGCGTCGGTGTCGAGGTTGACGAAGACGAAGCCGAGGAAGGACTCGACGCGGGCCGGGAAGAGTCCGAGCTTCGGCTTGTCGAGGCAGGGGATCTGCCGTGCCTCCGGGGCGCCGACCAGGCTCCCGTCGAGGCGGTACGTCCAGCCGTGGTAGGGGCAGCGGATCGCCTTGCCGTCCGGTTCGGGGGCGGTCACCAGCCGGGTTCCACGGTGGCGGCAGACGTTGAGGTGGGCGGCGAGGCCGCCGTCCTCGGTGCGGACCACCAGGACCTCGCGGTCGGCGACCGTGGCGGCGAGCCGTGCTCCCGGGTTCGGCAGGTCGGACTCGTGGCAGACGAGCTGCCACGATTTTCCGAAGACGTGCCGGGTCTCCGCGGCCGCGGTCTCGGGATCGGTGTAGTAGCGGGCCGGGAGGGCGGGCCCGGGGGTGTCGGTGGCTTCGGCGGCCGCGCGGCCGGCCGGCCCGGGGGCCGAGGCGTGGCCCGGTGGGCCGCTCGGGTCGGTGCGGGTGGCGCGGGTGGTGGGCTCGGACCGGTCGGCAGGGCCTGTCGGTGATTCGGGAGCTCTTGAGTGCATCGGTGACTCCTCCGTGCCGGCGTGCGGCGATCGGTGTCGGCGTTCGATGGCGAGGCAAGGCGGACGGGGCGGGGGCGGGGCACGGGCAGGGACAGGGCAGGGGGTGCCCGGCGACGGACAGGCGGTCGGGGCGGGAGACCGGGACCGGGCTGACCGATTGGACAGCCACATTGCTGGCTGATTTCCGCCGGGTCAAGACTTGTTCACTGACCGATCGGTCAGCTAGCGTAATTCTTGCCTGACCGATCGGTCAGCAAACGTGCTTTCCTGTTGCCGCACCGGCCCCGTTTCCCGTTCTCCCTGCTCATGGGGGCGGACTCGGCCGTGCGGCCCGCCCGGCCCGTGCCGGGCCCGCACCTCGGATCTCCCGTTCCCCTCGGTCTCCTGATCTCCCCGATCCCCTGACCCACCGATCTCCCCGATCCCCTGATCTCCCGATCTCCCGATCTCTCGATCTCCCCGGAGGCACGCATGAGCGGTCATCGGCGTCTGGACTGGCTCGGGCTCACCCCCGAACCGGAGCGCGAACTCCCCACCGCGGTCGCCGCCCTGCGCGCCTCCTCCCCCGGTGCGTCCGCAGGGCTGTCACCGCACGACCTGGCGGCCGGCGAACGGCGCCGCGTGGAGCGCCTGATCCTGCGCGGCAGCCGGCACAGCTGGCTCCGCTACCTCGCCGAGGTCACCGATCTGGTGACCGGGGTGGCCGCCGGCTCCCGCCCGGGCGACCCCGCCGCGGCGCTACTCGCCGGCGAGGTCGTCCTCGACCACCACCAGATGCTCATCGGCCTCCCCGGACCCGGATACGGCCGCACCGCCCAGGACCGCACCGCGCTGGAGAGCGCCGTACGGACCCTGCGCACCCACACCACGACAGGAGCCGGCCGATGACCACGATCCGACTCCCGACGGCGGCGCCGCCGGGCACCGTCCTCGGAGCGGCGCCGCACCTCACCGAGAGCGCCGACGCCTACCGGGCCACCGGCGGCTACGACACGGCCGCCGACCCGGAGGAGCTGCTCGCCCACCTCGCCGCCTCCGGGCTGCGGGGGCGCGGCGGGGCCGGTTTCCCGGCCGCCGTCAAACTGCGCTCCGTACGCGGCCGCGGCGGCTCCCCCGTCGTCGTGGCGAACGGCGAGGAGGGGGAGCCGGGCTCGGCCAAGGACCGCTGGCTGCTGCGGGCCCGCCCGCACCTGGTCCTCGACGGTCTTGCCCGCGCGGCCGCCGTGACCGGAGCCGTCCGCGGCTTCGTGTACCTCTCGGACCCGGCGGCGGGCGAGAGCGTGCGCCGGGCCCTCGCCGAACACCCGCCGCCGCTGCCCGTCGAGGTGGTCGAGACCGACCACACCTACGTCGCCGGCGAGGAGAGCGCGGTGGTCCGCCGGATCGACGGCGGACCGGCGCTGCCCACCGCCAAGCCGCCCCGCCCGTTCGAGCGTGGGGTGGGGGGTGCGCCGACCCTCGTCTCCAACGTCGAGACGCTCGCCCGGATCGCCCTCACCGCCACCCGACCCGACCTGCGGCGCGCCATCGCCCGCGGCACCCTGGTGACCCTGTCCGGCGGGCCCGCCGCGCCGATGCTCACCGAGGTCCCCTACGGAATCCGGCTGCGCGCGCTGGCGGTGCGGTACGGGGCCCCGGAGGCGGCCGGAGCCCTGATGGGCGGGCTGTTCGGGGGGCTCGTCGACGCCGACGCCCTGGACCTCCCCCTGGAGCCCGGCGCGCTCACCGCCGCGGGCACCGCCTTGGGGTGCGGGGCGATCCGCTTCCTCGCTCCCGGCGGCTGCCCGGTGACCACCGCGGCCGACGCGGCCGCCCACCTCGCGGCCGAGAGCGCCCGGCAGTGCGGGGTCTGCGTGTCCGGCACCTCGGCCGTCGGCAAGGCCCTGTACGGCCTCGCCGCCGGGACCGCCGGTCAGGACACCGCCGACAGCCTGCTCCGCTGGTCGCAGGGCCTGACCGGGCGCGGCGCCTGCGGACTCCTGGACGCGGCCGCGGGGATCGCGGGCAGCCTGCTCCGCTCCTTCCCCGGACACGTCCGCTCCCATCTCGCCGCGCCCTGCCCGGTGTGCGCGACCGCCGCCCCCGCGGACGGCCGCCGCCGCCTCACGGTGGCCGTACCGGAGGTCGCCTCCCCCCTCACCACCGCCGCACCGGGCACCCCCGTACCCGCGCTGAAAGGAACGCCATGAAACTCCTGCTGGACTCCACCCGCTGCCAGGGCTACGGGCTGTGCCAGGAACCCGCACCCGAACTGGTCGAACTCGACGAATGGGGCTACGCCAACGTCATCGCCGTCGTGGTCCCGGCCGGCACCGAGGACGCCGCCCGCGCCTGCGTCGAAAGCTGCCCCAACTCCGCCCTCCGCGTGGAGGGATGACATGGGACGTGATCTGACCGCGCTCTTCGACCCCCGCTCGGTCGCCGTCGTCGGCGCCAGCGACGACCCGGCGAAGTACGGCCACGCGGTGGCCGCCCAGGCCCTGCGCGCCCCCGACCGGCGGCCCGTGCACCTGGTCAACCGGCGGGGCGGCACCGTACTCGGCCGCACCGCGGCCACCTCCCTCACCGCCGTCGGCGAACCGGTCGACCTGGTGGTGATCTCCGTACCCGGCGCCGGCTTCGAGGCCGCCGTCGACGAGGCCCTGTCCTGCGGGGCGAAGGCGATCGTCGCCATCACCGCCGGCTTCGCCGAGGCCGGCCCGGCGGGCCTGGCCCGGCAGCGGGCGGTCGCCGACCGGGTACGGGCCGCCGGAGCCGTCCTCGTCGGCCCCAACTGCCTGGGCATCGCGGACAACACCACCGAGCTGTACCTCGCCTCGGACCGCTTCGCCCCCGGCGGGGTGGCCCTGCTCAGCCAGAGCGGCAACCTCGCCCTCGAACTCCAGCTCCGCGGTGAGCCGCACGGCCTGGGCTTCTCCCGCTTCGTCTCCCTCGGCAACCAGGCCGACGTCACCCTTGTCGACCTCGTCGAGGACTGCGCCCGCCACGAGGCCACGTCGGCCATCGCCGTGTACGCCGAGGACTTCGGCGACGGCCGGGCCTTCGCGGCGGCCGCCGCCGCGGCGGGCAAGCCGGTGGTCCTGCTCACGGCCGGCCGGGGCACCGCCTCCGCCCGTAGTGCCCAGTCGCACACCGGGGCGCTCACCACCTCGGCCGACGTGGTGGCCGCCGCCTGCCGGGACGCGGGGGTCGAACTCGTCCGTACCCCGCGGGAGATGATCGTCGTGCTGGCCGGACTGGGCGCGGGGGTGCGTACGCCGGGCCGGCGGACCGCCGTCTTCACCGACGGCGGCGGCCACGGCGCGGTCGCCGCTGACGCGGCCGAGGACGCCGGGCTCGACGTACCGGAGCTCGGCGGGCCGACCCAGGACCGGCTGCGGACCGTGCTGTGGGAGCAGTCCTCGGTCGCCAACCCCGTCGACCTGGCGGGGATGGGCGAACAGCGGCCCCTCTCCTACGCCGACACGGTCGGGGCGCTGCTCGCCGCCGACGAGGTCGACGCCGTCCTGATGACCGGCTACTTCGGCGGTTACGCAGCCTCCGAGGGCGGTCTGGGCGGGGGCCCGGCAGGGGGTTCCGTACTGGCCGAGGGCGAGGCCCGGGCCGCCAAGGAGATCGTCGCGCACCTCGCGTCCGGCGCTGCGAAGCCGCTGGTCGTGCAGTCGATGTACCCCGGGTCGCCGAGCTGCCGGGTGCTGGCCGAGGCCGGGGTGCCGGTGTTCGACGCCACCGAGGACGCCGCCCGCGCGCTCGCGGCGATGACCGGGCGGCGGGGTGCGGCGGACGCCGTCGGCGTGCCCCCGCTGCCGGGCGCCGCCGCACCGCTGGCGGACCCGGGCTACCACGGGGTGCGGGCGTTGCTCGATGCCGCCGGGGTGCCGTTCCCGGCGGCGCGCGAGATCACGGACGAGGCCGGACTGCTCGCCGCGGCCGCGGAGTTCGACGGCCCGTACGTGCTCAAGGCCCTGCACGTGCTGCACAAGTCCGACGCCGGCGGGGTGGCGCTGCGCCTGGCCGACCGGGACGCACTGCTCGCCGCGTACCGGGAGATGCGTGCCCGGCTCGGCGCACCCGCCTACTCCGTCGAGGCGATGGCCGACCTCACGGACGGCATCGAGCTGATCGTGGGCGTGAACCAGGACCCGCGGTTCGGGCCGATCGCCCTGGTCGGGCTCGGCGGCGTCCTCACCGAGTCGCTCCGTGACGTCGCCTTCGCGCTCGCGCCCGTACCGGCGCGGCGGGCCGAGGCCCTGCTGCGGGGCTTGCGCAGCGCCGCGCTGCTGGACGGCGTACGCGGCCGGCCGGCCGTCGACGTGGCCGCGGCGGCGGCCGTCGTCGAGCGCATCACCACCGTCGCCGCGGCGCACCCGGAGATCGCCGAACTGGAGGTCAACCCCCTGCTGGTGCGCCCGGACGGCGCGCTCGCCCTGGACGCGCGGGCCGTCCTGCGCTGACCGCTCCACCCCCACCCCCACCCCCTGTGCTCTGGAGGACTGACTTCACATGGACTTCCGCTACACCCCCGAGCAGGCCGACCTCAAGGCCCGCGCCGCCGCGTACGCGCGGCTCCTGATGACCTACGAGGACCGGTCCGAGGAGGCCGGCGGCCCGCTGCCCGTCGAAACGGTCCGGGAACTGACGCGCGCCGCCGTCGACGCCGGTGTCTACGCGATCAACATGCCCGCCGAATGGGGCGGTGCCGGGCTGTCGTTGCTGGACCAGGTCATCGTCGAGGAGGAGTTCGGCAAGGTCACCAACTGCCTGTGGGACATTCCCTGGCGGCCCGCGAACGTCCTCGCCTACGGGACCGAGGCGCAGCGGGAGAAGTACCTGCTGCCGGTGATCCGGGGCGAGCGGTTCGATGCCTTCGCGGTGACGGAGCCCGGTGCCGGTTCCGATCCCGGTTCGGGCACGAGCACCGCGACCCGTACCGACGGCGGCTGGCTGCTCAACGGCGAGAAGTGGTTCGTGACCTGTGGGGACATCGCGGACTTCCTGCTGGTGCAGGCGGATGCGGGCCCCGAGAAGGCGGCGACGCTGTTCTTCGTCGACAAGCAGGCGCCCGGGGTCGAGATGACGCGCGTCCCGCGGTTCATGCACTCCGCGGTGAACGGGCACCCCGAATTCACCTTCACCGATGTGTTCGTCCCGGACGAGGACGTGCTCGGTGGTGTCGGCAACGGCTACGAACTGACCAAGGAGTGGTTCACCGACGAGCGGCTGATGATCGCCGCCCGGACGGTCGGCGCCGCCGAGCGGGCCCTGGAACTCGCCCGGGACTGGGCGATCGAGCGCCGCCAGTTCGGCTCCCCCATCGCCGACTTCCAGCTCATCCAGGGCATGCTCGCGGACTGCGCCGTGGACATCGCCGTCAACCGGGCCTACACGCACCAGGTCGCCTGGGAGGCCGACCGGCCGGAGACCGACCGCAAGACGCTGCACGCGAAGGCCTCGACGGCGAAGCTCGCGGCGAGCGAGGCGGCGGGCCGGGTCATCGACCGGTGCGTGCAGATCTTCGGCGGCCGCGGCTACGACCGTACGTACCCCGTCGAGCGCATGTACCGCGAGCTGCGCGTCGACCGGATCTGGGAGGGCACCTCCGAGATCCAGCGGCTGATCATCGCCAACGAGCTGATCAAGCGCGGCACCGGGGCCCTCGCCCTGCCCACCTCCGCCCCCGCCTCCTCCCCGTCCGCCCCCGCCTCGACCTCCTGACGACCGCTTCCCCACCACGACCCAGAGGACAGACACACATGGACTTCCGCCTCACCGCCCGTCAGGAAGAGCTCCGGAGCGCGGCACGCGCGCTCACCGACTTCATCGAGAAGTACGAGCTCGACTGCGAGGAGAACAACGGGCTGCCGCCGCAGGCCCACATCGAGATCCGCGACGCCGTCCTCGACAGCGGGCTGCAGGCCGTCAACATGCCGAAGGAGTGGGGCGGCGCCGGCCTCACCATCCTGGAGCAGGTCACGGTCCAGGCGGAACTCGGCCGCCTCACCGGCGCCTTGTGGGACATGGTGTGGCGGCCGGCCAACGCCCTGTCCTACTGCACGCCCGAGCAGCGCGAGCGCTACCTCGTCCCGGTGATCCGGGGGCAGCGCCGCGACTGCTACGCGGTGACCGAGCCCGAGGCCGGCTCCGACCCGCAGAACCTGCGGACCACGGCGACGCGGACCGCCGGCGGCTGGGTGCTCAACGGCGAGAAGTGGTTCGTGACGGTCGGTGACCACGCCGACTTCATGATCGTGCTGGCCGCCGCCGGGGAGGAGCGCGCGCCGACCCTCTTCCTCGTCGACAAGGACACGACGGGTGTCGAGATGACCCGCGTGCCGCGTTGGATGCACACCTTCGTCTACGAGCACCCCGAGTTCACCTTCACCGAGGTGTTCGTCCCCGAGGACGCGGTGCTCGGGGAGGTGGGTCAGGGCTACGACATCACGCGCTCGTGGTTCACCGAGGAGCGGCTGATGATCGCCGCCCGGACGATCGGTGCGGCGGAGCGGGCCCTGGAACTCGCCCGGGACTGGGCGATCGAGCGCCGCCAGTTCGGCTCCCCCATCGCCGACTTCCAGCTCATCCAGGGCATGCTCGCCGACAGCGCCGTCGACATCGCCGTCAACCGGGCCTACACCCACCAGGTGGCGTGGGAGGTCGACGAGGGTGTCGTCGACCGCAAGACACTGCACGCGAAGGCGGCCATCGCCAAGCTGGCGGCGAGCGAGGCCTCGGGCCGTGTCGTGGACCGGTGCCTGCAGATCTTCGGGGGGCGCGGCTACGACCGCTCGTACCCGGTGGAGCGCCTCTACCGCGAGCTGCGCGTCGACCGGATCTGGGAGGGCACCTCCGAGATCCAGCGCCTGATCATCGCGGGCGAACTGGTCAAGCGCGGTACGGGCGTTCTGCGGATGCCGTCCGCGGGATGACGGCGGGGGACGGCCCGGGGGCGGTCCGGCCGGCGGTCCGGGCCGTCCCCTTCCCGAGCGCGGCGGTACCAGCAGGGGCCTATGAGCGTCAGAAGCATCAGAGGAGGGAGGACCGGTCGATGACCGATGTCGAACGGGTCGGGATCGTGGGCTGCGGACTGATGGGATCCGGTATCGCCGAGGTCTGCGCCCGGGCCGGGCGGGACGTCGTGGTGGTGGAGGCGGCCCGGCCGGCCGCGGCCGCCGGCCTGGAGCGGATCGCCCGCTCCCTGGAGCGGGCGGCGGCGTCCGGAAAGCTGACGGCCGCCGAACGGGACGCCGCCGTCGGCCGGATCACGGTGACCACGGACGTGGCGCGCCTCGCGGACCGGGACCTCGTCGTCGAGGCGGTGGCGGAGGACGAGCGGGCGAAGCTGGAGGTCTTCGCCCTGCTCGACCGGGTGGTGGAGCGGCGGGACGCGGTCCTCGCGACGAACACCTCCTCGATCCCGGTCATCAGGCTGGCCGCGTCCGTCTCGCGGCCGGAGCAGGTGATCGGCCTGCACTTCTTCAACCCCGTGCCGGTCCTTCCGCTGGTCGAGCTGGTGCCCTCGCTGCTCACCGGCGACGAGACCGTCCGGCGGGCGCACGCCTTCGCCTCCGAGGTACTGGGCAAGGAGGTCGTCCGGGCCCGCGACCGGGCGGGGTTCGTCGTGAACGCCCTCCTCGTGCCGTACCTGCTGGCCGCCGTGCGCATGGCCGAGTACGGGACCGCTTCGGCCGAGGACATCGACCGGGGCATGACCCTGGGCTGCGCGCACCCGCTGGGACCACTCGCCCTGGCCGACCTGATCGGCCTGGACACGGTGCAGGCCATCGCGCGGTCGATGTACGCGGAGTACCGGGAGCCGCTGTACGCCCCACCGCCGCTGCTGGCCCGGATGGTCGACGCGGGCCGGCTGGGCCGCAAGACGGGGCGGGGCTTCCACACGTACGGCGACCACGGGAGCGGTGCGATGCGCGAGGATGGTGGTGTGGTGGCCACGGCAACCGGGCCCACCCGCCCGGTCCACGGGCGCCGACACGGGGAGCAGCCAACGTGACCAAGGCCGAGCGCGCACTCGAGACGCGCGAGCGCATCCTCATCGCCGCGTGCGAGGTCATCGCCGACATCGGCTTCGAGAACGTCAGCATGCGCAAGGTCGCCGAGCACGCCGGGGTGTCGAAGGCCCTGTTGCACTACCACTTCGACACGCGCGAGAAGCTGTTCGCCGAGGCGATGACGCATTCCTTCGCCCAGACCGGTACGGACACCGAGGGCGTTCCCGACTCGGTGTCCTCCGCGGTGGTCCTGGCCCGCATCCTGCGGAGCATGCTGCCGACGGACGCGGAGCTGCGCCAGGACTGGAAGCTCTGGCAGGAGTTGTGGGTGCGGGCCCAGCGCGACACGGCGGCCCGGCACCTGGCCGTCGACCTGTACGACCAGTTGCACGCCTGGGTCGGCGGCGCCGTGGAACGGGGCATCCGCTCGGGGGAGTTCGCCGCGTGCGACGTGGCCGCGCTCGGCACCCTGGTGCTGGCCCTGTGCGACGGCCTCGGTATCCGGCTGATGCTGGACGATCCCCGGGTGGATCTCGCGACGGCCCGGGCGACGATCTGGCGGGCCATCTCCCCCACGCTGGGCATCGATCCGCGGTTCCCGGAGGTGTGACCGGGCCGACCGGTGTGTTCGGTGCGGGGTCAGCCCGGGCCGTGCACGGTCTGGACGTTGCCGAGGGAGTCGACGGTGAGGGCCACGCGCTCGATCTTGTTCCCCATGGCCAGCACGATCCACACGACCCCCCACAGCAAGCAGGTGAAGATGGTCAGGATGGCGTGCAGGAGGTGGTTGACGTTCCCGCCGCGTACCAGCACCGCCTGGCTCGGTGAGCGCGATTCGACGCGCCAGCCGAGGGCGACGTACTGGTTCACCGTCCAGTCGAGGATCGCGGTGCGCCGCGCGTCGTCGAGCGGCTCGCCGGGGGGCCCGTAGAACAGTTCCGGGGGCGGCTCCGGAAGCGGCCCCCAGCCCTTCGGTTCGTCGGACTTGGCCATCGGTCCTGCCTCCCCACGCGTCGGGGCCGCCGGAGGCGGCGGCGGGACGGTTTCGGTACGGTCCCGCACCTCCCAGGGTGCGCCGGGCGGGCGGGTCCAGCATTCCGAGCCTGTCCGACCAGGCCTTTCGTCGGCTGTACGTGCGGGTGCGGCCTCGAATTCCGGGGCATTGTCAGTGGCTCGCCCTACAGTGCGAAGCATCCCATTCAAGGGTTGAGGCGGGCTGCCTCGCTGCATGATCCCGCCCCACCGGACCCCTTCGCGGGGGACAGCGACCGGTGGGGTGGCGCGCGGCGCCGCCGCCGTGGCCCCCCGGCGGGCGCACGCCGCCGGCGACGGAATGATTGCGGGAGCGCGCTCAGCTCAGCTCCGCTCCCGCGGTGAGCCCACGCGTCGGAGAGCCTCGGCGAGGGCGGGTGGCGAGTCCACCGAGACGTACACCGTTTCCGCCTCCACCGGCCCGGCCGGGCCCAGGTCGAGGAGTACGGGCGGGTCGAGGTGCAGGGCCACGTTCAACGCGCTCTCCACCGAGCAGGCCACCGCAGCCGGTTCGCCCGGGACGGGCCTCGGGCCCCGGCCGGGAACGGTGCGTATCACCGGAGAGGTGGAGCGGACCGCCGAGCGCGGCAGGGTCAGGTCGCCGAGGAAGGCGGTCCGCAGGACCACGTGTTCCTCCCCCACCTCGTGCGGGTGCCGGACCAGCGCCGCCACCAGGCCCAGGCCGCCCAGCACCAGCAGGAGCTCCAGTGCCGCGTGCAGCGGTCGGACCGCGGGCGGCAGCACCGAGGAGAACAGGAAGGCCACCACGATCTCCGTCACCGCCAGGACCAGCACCACCTGGCGCGTCCCGGCCGAGTGTCGGGGCCCCGGGGCCGACGGACGACGCAGCACCGCCGCCGTCAGCGATCCGGCCCATATCCGTACGATCCCGGACCGGCTCGGACGAAACGTCACGGCCCCTTTCCTCGGTCCCGTCACCGTCATGACCGCCCCCCGTCGCCACCGCGCTCGTTCCCTTCCTTCAGGCTCGCGTGCGTCCGGCGGGTCGGACAGTGACGAATGTCAGGGGTGCGCGGACGGTACCGCCACCGGGTCCGCCGGGGTCGGGGAATCGGCGAATCGGGGGTGCTGTCCCGGACCGGTCGGCAGGATGGGAGCCATGGACCGTGGGGACATGAGGCCGCGCGGTTCGCGGCCGGTGGTGGTGCGGGTGCCGGTGGAGCCGGTGGAAGCCGCGCGGGAGGCCGACGCGCTCGACGCCGTGGCGCGTGCGGGCGATGTGGTGGTGCGCGGCCCGCTGTTCGGGGTGGCGGCGCAGGCCCCCGGCGACGGGCCGCGGTGGCGGGTGGTGCTCGAAGTGACGGCCGGCTGCCCGCAGCAGGCGCGGGACGGGCTGAACTCGCGGCTGTGGTTCCGCGCGAAGGACGAGGCGCGGGACCGGGCGGAGCGGCGTCCGGACCCGCCGCTTGTTGCGCTGGGGGGCCCGACGGGCCGGAGGGCCCACGTCCGTCCGATGTCGACAGCCAGGAGCCCGCCCGGATCCATCTCACGCTCGACGAGGACGGGCACGTCCTGCCGGACGACTGACCCATGACACGGGTCGGTCCTTCCCGTGGAAGTCGGAGCCCGCCGGGCGTTGCGACGTGCGCCACCGGGCCTCCATGGGAAACGGTGGACCCGCCCCGCCGTGCGAGCGCCGTACGACCCGCCGTGCGACCCGCCGCGATCCGCTGATGCCCGCTGATGCCCGACCGAGGGAGACACCCATGAACTGGACGCTCGAAGTCGTCCCCGTCCCTGTCACCGACATGGATCGCGCGAAGA
The DNA here is from genome assembly GCF_043201215.1 of Streptomyces sp. NPDC048331. Taxonomy (NCBI): domain Bacteria; kingdom Bacillati; phylum Actinomycetota; class Actinomycetes; order Kitasatosporales; family Streptomycetaceae; genus Streptomyces; species Streptomyces sp. NPDC048331. The sequence continues at coordinate 59,501 of NZ_JBICYT010000014.1, forward strand.
GTTTCTACGCCGACCAGGTCGGCTTCGGCGTCGACCTCGACGACGAGGTCTCCCCGGGCGTGCGCATCATCCAGCTGACCCCGCCCGGTTCCCGGTGTTCCATCGCCATGCTCCAAGGAATGCCCGAGGTTCCCGGGGGCGGGGTCATGGCGCCCGGCACCCTGCACGCCCTGCAGCTGTGCGTCACGGACATCGAGGCGGCCCGGGAGGAGCTGGTGGCCCGGGGCGTGGACGTGTCGCCCGTGCGGAACCTCGGCGCGTCGGGCTGGCAGGAGGGCAAGGGCGGGACCTGGAACTCCTTCATGACCTTCCAGGACCCGGACGGCAACAGCTGGGTCGTCCAGGAGGCCCCCTCGGAGCTGTCCGAGCGCTGACCGGGTCGGTGCCGCGCGCGCCCGGGTGACAGCCGCGGCGGCGGGCAGATGTACCAAGCCCGCCCCCTGCGGGGTGGAATCCCGGCGCGTACAGTCCGGGTGCCCGCCTGCCAGGCCAGTACATTCCCCATCCAATCCGGCTGAACCGGTTCGTTCTACTCTGGGGATGTGCCTTGCGCCGTACCGCTGTCGCTCTGACCCTGCTGGCCGCCCTCTCCTGCGGTTCCTTCGTGGGCTCGCAGGCCGTCTCGGCCGCGAGCGCTGCCGCGGGCAGCGGCGGCGCCGGCCGGGGCACCAACATCCTGGTCGTCGGCATCGACAGCCGCGCCGGGCTCTCCGCCGCCGAGAAGCGACGGCTCCACGTGGGCGGCAAGGGGTGCAACTGCACCGACGTGATGATGCTCGTCCACCTGTCCCAGAACCGGCGGCGCGCGAGCATCGTCTCCATCCCCCGCGATTCCTACGTCGAGTACGCGGGCGCCACCGCCCCCGCCCCGGCCCGCAGCGGGAAGATCAACGGCGCGTACGCGATCGGCGGCGGCCCGCTCACCGTGGCCACCGTGGAGAAGGCCACCGGACTCCACATCGACCACTACCTGGAGACCGGTTTCACGGGCTTCGAGCGGACCGTCGACAACCTCGGCGGCGCCACCGTGTGCACCGACAGGCCGCTCCAGGACGAGAACTCCGGGCTCGACATCGGCGCCGGCCGCCACCTCGCCGACGGGAACCAGGCGCTGCGCTACGTCCGGGCCCGGCACGTCAACCTCCGGCCCGGCGACCTGGGCCGGGTCCGCCGCCAGCAGCGCCTGGTCGACGACCTGCTGGCCCGGCTCACCGCGGAGGGCGCCCTCGCCGGCCCCATCAGCACGGCGCGGACCGTACGCACGCTGCTGAAGACCGTACGCACCGACGAGCGCACCGGCCTGGACGACCTCGTCCGTATCGGCTGGGCGCTCGGTCACCTCCGCACGGACCGGACGGAGTTCGCGACCGTCCCCATCCGGCTCTTCGACCACCGCGTCCCCGGTGTGGGTTCCACGCTGGTGTGGGACGAGGCCCGCTCGGCGGCGCTGTGGGAGGCGCTCGGCGCGGACCGCCCGATCACGGGCGACACCCGGATCCAGCCGGTCGCGGAGAATCCGGCCCCGACCGACCCGGCCCGGTTCTCCGTCCGCGTGGACGACGCCGATGTCGCCGCCGCCCTGCGCGCCGACGGGTTCGTCGTCACCGACACCTCGGCGACCGCACCGCCCCAGCGCCCTGCGGGCCCGCCCGTCATCCGCTACGCCAGCGGCCAGGAGGAGAACGCGGCGACCGTGGCGGCCGCGCTGCCCGGTGCCCTCCTGCGGCCCGATCCGGAGCTCGACGGGGTCCTGGAGGTCAGCGTCGGCGCACGGCCCGTCCAGGTCAAGGCCGTCACCTTCGACCGCAACGTGGCCGACGGCGCCCCCGTGACCGGCGACCGTCTGCGCTGCGCCGAGGCTCCGACGGCCGCCGGAGCCGCCCGGCCGGGAAGCGCCGGGGAGCCTTCCGGGCGACGATGAGAGATGGGGACCACGCACAGTCACGAGACCGTTCCGGAGGAGCGGGTGCACGATGCATGAGGAGATGCCGCTCGACGACCTGATCAGCAGCGCCGCCCAGGACGCCGGAGGCTGGCTGGGCGCCCTGCCGGTCGCGCTCGTGGCGACCAGCGGCGACGGGATGATCGTGCGCTGGAACCACGGCGCGCAGCAGCTCCTCGGCTACGCCCCGCCCGAGGTGCTGGGGCGGCACATCTCCGATCTGCTGCATCCGGGAGCCGATCGCAGCCTGGGCCGGTCCTTGTGGGAGACGGCCGCCACCGGGCGCGGGGTCATGGGTACGGTCACCGCCTGGCACAGCAAGGGGCACCCGCTGGAGCTGGAGATCTGGGCCTGCCCGGTTCCGGACCGCCGCCACGGCGCCTCGGCCGTGCTGGTGTTCGCCGCGGACGCGCACGCGGCCCGCCGCATCCGCGGTTCCTCGGCCGTCTGGGACGGGCTGTTCGCCCGTTCGCCGGTGGGGATCGGGGTCCTCGACACGCAGCTGCGGTTCCTCCAGGTCAATCCGGCCCTCGAAGCGATGAACGGGCTCGCCGAGTCCGCCCATGTGGGGCGGCGGCTGGCCGAGTTGCTGCCCGAGGTGAACGCCGACGAGATGGAGGAGGCGATGCGCCAGGTCCTGGACACGGGTGAGCCGGTCCTCGACCGGCGCCGTACCGGCCGGACCCCGGCCGACCCCGACCACGACCATGTGTGGTCGTGCTCGTACGTGCGCGTCGAGGACCCCGGCGGCCGGCCGATCGGTGTGATCGCCTCGCTCCTCGACATCACCGCGCAGCAGCGTGACCACACCGAGGCCGAGGCCGGCCGGCGGCGTCTCGCGCTGCTCAGCGAGGCGAGTTCGCGGATCGGCGCCAGCCTCGACCTGGAGCGCACGGCGCAGGAGCTCGCCGACCTCTCCGTCCCGCACCTGGCGAGCGCCGTCACGGTCGACGTCCTGGACTCCCTCGCCCGTGGCATCGAGCCGGGCACGGGGCTGGCCGGGGGCGTGGCCCTGCGTCGGCTGGGCAAGGCGCCGCTGACCGGCTCGACCGTCACGCAGATCCTGGCGCCGTTGGGTCGGACGCTGATCTTCCCCTCGACCGCGCCCTACACCCAGGCCCTCGCGGCCCGTCAGCCGTTCCTGATCGCCCACCTGGACGACCGGGCCGTCGCCGCCGCGGCCCGGCACTCCCCCAAGCCGGCCCAACTCCTGGAGCTGGGCGTGCACTCGTTCATGATGACCCCGCTGATCGCCCGCGACATGGTCCTCGGCGTCGCCACCTTCTACCGCACCGGCCGCACCGGCCCCTTCGGGTCGGACGACGTCACCCTCGCCGGCGAGCTGGCGGCCCGCGCCGCCATCAGCATCGACAACGCGCGCCTCTACCACCACGAACACGAGACCGCGGTCGTCCTCCAGCGCAGTATGCTCCCCCAGCACGTCACCCCGCCCCCGGGCATCGAGATCGCCCACCGCTACCTGCCGGCCAGCGATGTCAACGAGGTCGGCGGCGACTGGTACGACGTCCTGCCCCTCAGCGGGGGCCGGGCCGCGCTCCTCATCGGCGACGTGATGGGCCACGGCATCGCGGCCGCGGCCGTGATGGGACGGCTCTCCGCGACCGTCCGCGCCCTCGGCCGCCTCGACATGCCTCCCACCGCCCTGCTGCACCAGCTCGAAGCCGCCCTCGCCGATCTGTCCGACCCGATGCTCGCGACGTTCCTCTACGTGGTCTGCGATCCCGCCACCGGCCGTTGCACGGTCACCCGCGCCGGACATCCGCCCCCGGCCGTGGTCCAGCCCGACGGCGCCGTCCACCTCGTCAGGACCCCGCCGGGCGTCCCGCTCGGCGTCGGCGGCATCTCCTTCACCACCACCGACATCGTCGTGCCGCCCGGCAGCACGCTCGTCCTCTACACCGACGGGCTGATCGAGGCCCGCAGGCGCGACATCGACGAGCGTCTGGGCGAGCTCACCGGCCTGCTCGCCGAGCCCCAGCAATCGCTCGACCACCTCTGCGACTCCCTCATCGCCCATCTGGTGCCCGCCTCCGCCGACGACGACATCGCCCTCCTCGCGGCCCGGATCGGCGTGGCCGACCACACACCACCCGGGTGATTCCGGCCATCGGTCCTCCGGCGCTGTCACCGCACACGTCCGTCCCCGTACAGTCCGTGATGTCGCAGCGACCCTCGGGCACCGTCCCGACAGCCGGACAGGAGAAGAGCCGTGGCCATCGACACGGGCAGCGGGCCGTCCGCCCCTCAGCGGTCCGGGACGGGGCGTCCGCTCCCCGAGGCCGACGCCGACTCGGTGGAGCGGTGGCGCGCCCACCAGGGCGACCTGGTCGACCTGTTGGCGCAGGTACGGGAACGGCTCGGCGGCGTCGCCGCGTTCCGACTCGGGCCGCGGCCCACCGTCCTGGTCACCGAGCCCGAGGCCGTGCGACACGTCCTCGCCCTGCGCCCCGACCTGTACGTCAAGCGCTCCCACCGCGCCCGCCTGCTCATCGGTGACGGGGTGCTCGCCGCGACCGGCGAGGCATGGAGGACCCAACGGAAGCTGCTGCAGTCGCAGTTCACCGGCAAGGGGATGCGCCGCTACGAGGAGCGGATCATCGGGGCGGCCCGGACCACGGCCGTCCGGTGGGCCGACCACGCGCGCACCGGGCGGACCTTCGACCTGGGTGAGGAGATGCGCCGCTTCGCCCTGGACACCATCTGGCGGGCGCTCACCGGGCACCCGCTGGACGACGCGACGGCGCACGAACTGACGGCCGTGGCCGCCGTGGTGGCCGCGCTGCCCAGTCTGCCGGCCGACCGGGTGGACGCCCGGGACGCCGTCGCCGAGGACCTGGCCAGGATCGACGAGGTCGCCCGGCGCGCGGTGGCCGCGGCCCGGGACGGCTCCCCCGGCCCCGACGGGCCGGGTCTGCTCCAAGTGCTGGTCGACGCCTCGGCCGAACGCCCCGCGTACACGGACCGCCTGGTGCGGGACGAGCTCGTCACCCTGCTGGTCGCCGGGCACGAGACCACCGCGACCACACTGACCTGGCTGTACCTGCTCCTCGACCGCCACCCCGCGGCCCGTACGGAGGCGCTCGCGGCCGGTCCCGAGGACTCATCGGAGCGGCGCGAAGCCCTCCAGGCACTGGTCGGCGAGACGCTCCGGCTGTACCCGTCCGCGTGGATCCTGCCCCGGCACGCCGCCGCGGCCGACGTCCTGGCCGGCTACCACGTCGAGGCGGGTACGGATCTGCTGGTCTGCCCCTACCTCACGCACCGGGACCCCGAACTGTGGCCGGATCCGGAGCACTTCGACCCCCGGCGCTTCACCGTCGCGGGCGGCCGTCCCACCCGGCCGGGCGCCTACCTGCCCTTCGGCATCGGTCCCCGTGCCTGCCTCGGCCAGCAGTTCGCCCTGCGGGAGTCGGTGGCCCTCCTCGAACTCCTGCTGCCCGCCCACGTCCCGTACTTCCACGCCGTGCCCACCCGGGCGGCGTACAGCATCACCGTGCGTCCCGACGGCCCGACGCCCGTCACCCTCCGCGACGTCGGGGCCGAACGGCGTGTCGACCAAGATCCGCAACGATAGGGTGAGGGCTGCTCGTGCCGTTGCCGGCAGGGCGGTGGGACGTGCCGGGGAGCGGGGGAATCAGGGATGGCTGGCATACGCGTACGGATCGAACCCGGTGACGGGGCGCCGGCTGCGGCCGGAACCGCCGGGCTCACCGGCGATTTCGCCGACTGGCTGACGCAGGACCGGGAGGTGTCCCGGTGCGCGACCGTTCGGCGGGTCCGTGCGACGGCCCCGAGCGGCGCGATGTCGGGCGATCTGGTCGAGTGGATCAATCTCGCGGTCTCTTCCGGGTTCTCCGCCACGGCGCTGGTGTACGCGCACCGGACGTTCCGCGCCTCGTTGCCGCCCCGGCTGCGCTCCGAGGCGCGCCTGGTGGTCGAGTACGACGGTGTCCGTGTCGTCGTCGAGGACGGCACGGCGCAGGACGCGGCCCGCGTCGCGCGCGCCTTGGCGGGCGGGCAGGCCGACCCGGTTCCCTCGCCCGACGCCCCGCGGGAATCCCCCGGTGCCGGTTCCTGACCCGACCGCCAGCCGGGCCGTACTGATCGGGGTCGACGGCTACGCCCATCCGGACCTGGAGCAGCTGCCCGCGGCCGCCGCGGGGGCCCGGCGCCTCGCCGAGCTGCTGCGGGACCCGTCGGTCTGGGGCCTGCCCGCGGCGCACGTCACGGTGCTGGGCGCGGACGCCCCTGTCTCCCGGATACTGGGCGCGGTGCGGGACGCCGCCCTGGGGGCCACGGAGACGCTCCTCGTCTACTTCGCCGGGCACGGGCTGCGCGACCGCGACGAGAAGCTGTACCTGGCACTGGCCGAGGCGGATGCCGATCACCCGCAGATCGGGACGCTGCAGTACCGGACGTTGCGCGACGTGGTGCGCCAGGCCGGGTACCGGGCGCGGCACCGGGTGACGGTGCTGGACTGCTGTTACAGCGGCCTGGCGGGTGCGATGTCCGGCGCCGATGTCCCGACCCGCGTGGAACTCGCCCACGCTTTGGACGAGACCGCGCACCCCGATGGGCATCGGGCCGCCGGCTGGGAAGCGGCGGACGGGGACGACCACGGGGACTGCGTCCTGACGTCGGCTCCCGCGACGCGGCGCTCCTTCGTTCCGCCGGGTGCTCCGTTCCCGGAGTTCACCGGCGAGCTGATCTCCCTGTTGGAGCACGGCTCGGCCGGCGCGGGAGCGGAGTTGAGCCTGGAGGACGCCTGGCGGACCGTCCGGCGCCGGATGTCCCGACGTGGCAGCGCCGAACCGCAGCAGTTCGCCCAGAACGCCGTCGCCACCCGGATCCGTCTGCACAACCGGGCCGCCGGGCCCGCCACCCCGCGACCACGGCCCTTCGAGAACGGGCCGCTGGCCGTCGTCGACGCCGAGGGCGGCACGGTACGTGCGTACTGCACGGGCGGCCGCGTGCTGCACTCCCCCGCGACGACGCTCGACGAGCTCCTGGAATGGACGCTGACCCGGTCCGGGCTCGGCGCGGCGCGGCTGCACCGCTACGGCACGGACGCCGATCCGCTGCTCGCCCTCACCCCGGCCGCCGCCGAACGGTTCGAGCTTCCGCGCGGTCCCGGCGACGGCCCCCGGTGGTCCCTTCCGGACGGCCACGAGGTCCTCGTCCGGCTTCGGCGGGCGGGCTGGCAGCCGACCCGGAGCGGCTTCGGCCCCTGGGCCCGGTTGTACCGGACCGCTCCGGGGGGCCGGCGGCGATGCGTCCGGTTGTGCGTACTGCCCTGGGGGGCACTCGACCCCCACCACTGGGGCGCGACCGCGCAACTCCCGCCCGCCGAGGCCGCCCGCGTGCTCGGCGTCTACGCCGAGCGCGTCATCACCCCGAGCGGCTCTCCTGGAGTCACGGGGCTGTCCCTGATGACCGCGCTGCGCCCGCCGACCCGCGCGGTGCGGGACAAACGGACCGGGGCCTGGGTGACCGGCCCCAACCCCGGGGCGCTCACGGACGCGGTGGACTGCGCGCCGTGCGAGGCCCCGGACGGGCACCCGGTGCTCGCAGGCCTTCACCGGTCCGGCCACCGGCGCACTCCGGACCAGGTGCTGATGGAGGAGGCGCACGCGTGGTCGCGGCCGCCGACCGACGCCGAGCTCCGATCGTCCCACGTGGTGGGCATCCGGGTGAACCTGGTGCCGGCCGCGGCGGCGAGTCGGCTCGGCCTGGGGCTCGACGCCCCCGTGCACGTCGTCCGGCCGGGCTTCGACAAAGCGCTGCCCGGCAGTTGGCTGGTGGACCTGTCCCGCATCCCTCTCGACGAGCGCCTGCCCTCCCCGTTCACATCGCACGGGCGACCGCCGACGGGCCCGGCCTGGTACACCACCCCCACCGTGGCCTACGCGGTGGAGCTGGGCTTCGCGGTCCACCCGATGGAGGCGTACGTCCGTACCAGGAGCGCCCCTTACCTCGACCCCTGGTACGAGCGGCTGCGGGACGGCTACATGGCCACCATGGCCGACCTCGGCATGGGCCCGGGCCTCACCGGCAAGGAGTTCCTGGACGCCATGACCCGCCGGCACCGGACCGATCCGGGGGCGGCGGTCGTGCTCGGCGCGATCGAGGCGACCGCCAAGGACGGTCTGGCGATGCTCGGCGAGCATCCGTGGCCGGTGCCGCAGCGCCCGACCTGGCGCCCCGACATCCGGGCCGCCGTCACCGCGCGGGCCCGGATCAACATGCACCGCAAGATGCTCACGTCGGCGCGGCGGACCGGTCTGCATCCGCTGGCGGTCTTCGGCGACTACGTGGTGTACGCGTCGAACAGCCCGTCCCCCCTGGACCTGCTCCCCCGCACGCCGGAGGGCGAACCGCTCCTCGGCGGCTTCCGGCTCGGGGTGTCGCCGGGGATGGTCACGTACGCGGGCGCACGGACCACGAAGTGGTTCGAGGCCCTGCGCGCGGAGCACGGTCCGGAGTTCAACATCGCGCAGGACATCGCGACCGACGGAGGCGAGGAACTCTGACCTGTCCTCATGTGCCGTCGGAGGCCCGGCGGATCGCGTCCAGGGTGTGTGACACGTCCTCGTCGGTCGTCGACCAGTTGCTCACCGAGATCCGCATGACGCGGCGGCCGTGCCAGGTGGAGCCGCTGATCCAGGCCGCGCCCTCGTCGAGGAGGCGGGCCAGCACCCGGTCGGTTCGGTCGTCGTCGCCGAACTCGGCGCAGACCTGGGTGAAGACCACGTCGTTGAGGACGGTCGCGCCGTCGATGGCGTCGATGCCGGTGGCGAAGGCGCGGGCGTGTCGGCACAGCCGGTCGACGAGGTCGGCCACGCCCTGGCGGCCGAGGGACCGGAGGACGGCCCATACGGTGAAGGCGCGTCCGCGGCGGGAGAGTTCGGGGACCTTGTCGATGGGGTCGCCGTGTTCGTGCTGGATGAGGTAGTCGCCCTGCAGTCCCATCGCCGACCGGAGCGCGGCGGCGTCGCGGACGAGGGCGAGGCCGCAGTCGTAGGGGACGTTCAGGGTCTTGTGGGCGTCCGTGGCCCAGGAGTCCGCCCCGGCGCAGCCTTCGGTGAGGTGGGCGTAGGTCGGGGAGGCGGCCGCCCACAGGCCGAAGGCGCCGTCCACGTGTACCCAGGCGTCGGACTCGCGGGCGGCGCGGATCGTCTCGGGGAGGGGGTCGAAGGCGCCGGAGTGGATGTCACCGGCTTGCAGGATCACGATCGTGGGGGCGGGGACGGGACCGGGAACGGGGCCACGCGCCGCCAGGGTCCGGCGTAGCGCCTCGGGGTCCATGCGTCCTTGCGCGTCGGCCTCGACGAGTTCGGGCCGGCCGAGTCCGAGGTAGCGCAGGGCCAGGTCGATGGCCATGTGGCGGTCCCGGCCCGCGACGACGCGTACGGGCGGTCCGCCGGCGAGTCCGTCCTGGGCCACGTTCCGTCCGGCCCGCCGCAGCACCGTGTCGCGCCCGGCGGCGAGGCAGGTGAAGTTCGCCATGGTGGCGCCGGTGGTGAAGCCGACGGCGCTGTCGGGCGGGAGGCCGAGCAGGTCGAGCAGCCAGGCGCCGGAGATCTCCTCCGCCGCCGTGTACGCGGGCGAGACCGCGCGCATCACGCAGTTCTGGTCCCAGGCGCTGACGAGCCAGTCGGCGGCGAGCGCGGCCGGCTCGGTGCCGCCGACCACGAATCCGTAGAAGCGGCCGCTGGGGAATGCGGTGAGCCCCGGCTCACAGGCCGTGGCCATCAGGTCGACGACATCGGCGGGCGTGCTCGGCGCGTCGGGCAGCTCGGCACCGAGCGCGCGCACGATCTCGTCGACCGTGGCGCGGGCGGGAACCGGGCGGTCGGACAGACTGGCCAGCCAGCGGACGGCATGACCGTGCGCCTGTCGGAGCGCCGCCTCGCGCTCGTCCATACCTCGGACTATGGAACAGAGCCCGCCCGCCCGCAAGCGACGGGCCGGAGGGCGCGGTGTCAGGGCATCAGGGCGTCAGGGCGTCAGGGCGTCAGGGCGTCAGGGCGTCAGTGGATGACGCTGAAGCTGCGCCAGGGCAGGCTCACGGGGGCCGTGACGTTCGAGAGGGTGGTCGCGACGTAGATCCCGTCGGCCTTGTCGGTCTTCTGGCAGTCCGGCGTCCGGTACAGGACGACATCGACGAGGGTGTTGTTCTCCACGTGCGTGGCGCCCTTCGGGATGCCGATCTTGTGGCAACCGACGACGAGCGTGTTGGAGTAGCTCAGCTCGACCGGCGAGTCGTGCCCGCGGAAGGTCAGCATGCCGACGGTGCTCCGGCCCAGGCCCGAGCAGGCGCTTGCCGTCAGCAGCAGTGCTGCGACGCCCACGATGGTGCTGATACGTCGGCTGTGGGACATGGGCTCGGTCCTCGTCTGTGCGGTGGTGACGGTCCTTGTCCACAGCCTGACGCGGTGGGGCGCGGCCGTCCTCCGTTGCTCGGCCGACCGGATGACCGGCCGGCCGGATGACGGCGACGGCCCGCCGGCCTACAGGCTCAGTGCGTCCTCCGCGTTGTTCATCCAGGCGGTCACGGAGTTCTTGGTGGGCGAGACGTACAGGCCGGGGGTGGATGCCTTCAGCGGCGTCTGCGCCAGGTCGGACTCGGTGTTCATGGTCAGCGCGATCGAGTTGACGGTCTTGCCCTTGCCGTCATGGGCACCGCCCATGAGCCCGGCGTAGGCCGACTGGCCCGGCTCCAGGCGCAGTGCGTCCTCGATGCCGGGGGCGGCGCCCCGCTCCGTGGCCTGGCCGTCCAGGTCGCCGAAGGTGACGATCGGATGCCCGAGCGCCCGGCAGGCCTTGGTGCCCTTGTTGGTGATCTTCAGCAGGTAGCTGCTGGTCGTGGGCTCGGCCAGGCTCGCGGTGAAGGTCACGTCGAACGTGCTGCAGGGGAAGACGTCGTAGTCGGGGTCGGTCGAGCCCGACTTCGGCGGCTTCGTGGGGGTCACGGGCTTCTTCGGCGCGGCGGACTTCGACGGCGTCGCGCTCGGGGCCGGGGTCGCGGTCGCGCTGCCGCCGGAACTCGCGGTCGGGCTCGCGCTCGGTGTACCGGGCCCGCCCGCCGCGCCGTCCTCGGTGGGTCCACACGCCGTCAGGGCCAGTGCGGATACGGCGGCGAGAGCGACGGCTGCCTTGCGTACGGTGCTCATGATGGTGGTCCCCCCTGGGGAAAGCGCGCGGAGCGCGCCGGGCTGGGCCGGGCTGGCTGAGCACCAGCGTCCCGTAGAAGCTTCACAGCTTGGTGACGGTGTGTCGTCGGATCGACCACGGTTACGCACCCGGCCCGCTCGGCGGGCCAGCCCTTAGCATCTGGGTCCATGGGGACATCGGAGGAGAACGGCCCGGCGGGCGACGCGTGGCGGGTCACGGTGCGGGCGCGGGGGCGCGGGGCCGGTCTGCCGCCGGACGGTCCGGACCGGCCCGTCGGCCGGCCGCTCGCCCGGCGGCAGGATCTGCGCATCCACGGCACCGCCGGGAAGATCAGCTGTGTGGACGACTCGGGTCGTACCCGTTGGACCGCGCTCTGTTCCGGTGTTCCCAACGCCGCCCACATCTCCGGCGGCCGGGTCCTCGTCACGACGGACTCGCTCGCGTACACGCCCTGGGGCCATCTGGGGCCGGCCGTGCTCCTCGACCTGACGGACGGCAGCCGGGTCGCCGAACTGCGCGGCGCACGCGGCGCCGCGCTGGGCGGTGGCCGGTTCGTACTCGGTCTGGAGGGCTACGACGTCTTCGACACCTGGGCCTACGACCGTGACGGCACCCTGTACGACTCCTGGCGCAGCTACGGTCATTACGTGGTCGGGACCGGCATCCGGGTCGTCGAGACCGACCGCAACATCCCGACCGGCAGCCGGGTGGTACGGCTGCTGCCCGGTGGCACCGTCGAACGCGGACCGGCCCTTGCCGACCCGCAGGCACCGGAGCCGCTCGTCCTCGCGGACGGCACCATCCTGGTGCTCGACTGCGGAGTGCTGCGCGCCGTGGGCCGCCGGCTGGAGGACCAGGTCCTCGCCGAACTGCAGGCCATCGACCCGGAGGAAGCGTGGCGTCACCACGGCGCGCTCCACCGCTCCGGTCACGAGGTCACCGTGACCATCACCGAACAGCATCCCGACCGGCCCGGCAGGCACACCTACCGCACCTGGACGCTGACCCTCCACCGGGGCGGTTGAGCCCCCGCGGGTCCGGTTGCCGAGGGGCCGGTCGGAACGGTCGGGACGGTCGGGACGGTCGTCAGTTCGCCATCACCGTCAGTACGGCCGAGACGACCGTGACCGCGGACGCGGCCACCATCCAGTTCCGGGCCCGGCCCGACAGCACCGGGATCCCGTCGGCGTCGTCCTCCTCGGACTCCTCTTCCGGCTCCCGGCGGCGCGGACACGACACGCAGGCCGGATCGTGGACCAGTGTGTCGAGCCAGACGACACCGTCGAGCGGCGCCCGAGCGAACAGCATCCCGTCAGATTCCATAACCGGACAACGCCATGATCCGCATCAGGCCACTGCCGGAGACCGGACCGAGGCCCAACCGTTGCCGACCAGCCGATCGGACAATGCGGTGAGCGCACCGGAGGGCTCCGGTGCGCTCCGGGTCACCGGCCGCGGCGGCTGTCGTAGATGGTGAGGCAGAGTTCCTTCATCGCGGTCTCCGCCCGCTTGGGGTCCGCGCCGTGGTCGATGGCTTCGAGGGCGGCGGCCGCGGAGGTCTGCACCGGGTAGGGCAGCCCCTCGTAGGCGGAGATCCGGTAGGCCATCGTGCGGCGCGCCGCCCGCTCGGCCTCGCTCACCCCGTCCGGGGTGAGCGGGAAGACGGCCGCCTGGTACGTCGCGATGCAGACGAGCGCGGCGTCGGCGAGGCCCTCGGCGTAGCCGTCTGCCGGAACGGTCTCGGGGTCGGGCTGGAAGAGGGCGAGGACCTGCCGGCGGGAGAAGTAGGAACCCAACCCGGCGCCGAGGCCGGCCACGGCCGCGAAGACCACGGCCGTCAGCCGGCCGGACAGGAGCAGACCGAGGCAGGCTCCGGCGACCGTGCCGCAGGTCACCAGGACGAAGGTGATCATCAGGTGGATGCGCGAGCCGATCGGGGACTTCATGGCAGCAGTATGCACAGGGCCGTCGGCCCGGGAGGAACCCGGCGGGCCGCCCCGCGCCCGATGGGGTCAGGCGCGGCGGTCGGCGGCGTCGAAGTGGGCCAGGGTCAGGGCTCCGGCGTGCAGGCACTCCTCCAGTGCGCGGTACGTCGCCGGGTCCAGGCCGCCCAGTGCCTGCGCCACCTCCTCGGCCGCGTCGCGGGCGATCTCGCCGGCCAGGTCGCCCGGCGGGGTGCGGGGTCCCAGTTTGCTCACGGCCGCCGCGGCCCGGGCCGGGGTGAGCAGGCCGGTGCCGTGGGCGAGCAGCCGGCCGGGGACTCCTGCCGCGCCCTCGGCCGGCGCCTGGTAGGGGCGCGAGCCGTCGAACCGCTCGTCCTCGGCGAAGGCGGGCTGCTTGAACTTGGCCATGGGCCTCCCGGGTTCGCGGGATCCGTCGGCGGGTTTGACGACGAGGCCTTCGGCGAGGTTGTCGGGGAGCGTGGGCAGGCCAAGCAGTCCGGGCAGGCGGGTGGGGAAGACCGTCGGCAGCTCCTGGAGGCGCCCGAGCGGGCCTTCGGCGAGCAGTGGCACGCAGAGCAGCCCGGCCTCGGCGGCCGCCGCGCGCAGTGTCCGGTCCCCGATCCAGCGCGGGCCCTCGTCGTCGGTGACGGTGGCGTCGAAGGGGAACCAGAGGAGGTCGGGCGCGTACCAGACGCCGGTCTGCACGGGATCGGCTCCGGGCGTGGCGGGAACGTCGGGGTGGGGGTAGCTGCCGCCGGCGAGTTCTCCGTAGAGGGTGACGACCGCGGTGGCCGGGGCTCCGGTGTCCTCGCGCAGGCTCTGCGCGCAGCGGGTCGCCGCCACCGCGAGCGCGGGCCAGATCCTGCCGACGCCGAAGAAGTCGTCCAGGCCGCCGTCCGTGAGCAGTTCGCGCCGCTTGGCGGGGTGCGCGCCCGAGGTGTCGCACACGACGGCGAAGTTGGCGCCGTGGATCTTCTCGTGGGCGACCCAGTTCCGCCCGCGCGCCTCGCCCAGCCGGGTGTTCGAGGGGATCTTCGGGTACGGGGTCCAGGGGCGGGGTTCGGGGTGCACCGGGCGATCGTAGCGAGCGCGTCCGCGCGGGACCCGGGGTTTTCCTGCCCGCGGGACGCGCCCGTAGGGTGGCCGGGAAAGATCCACATCCTGACGCGGGAGGACTCCAGGCATGTTCGCTGTGATCTACCGGTGGCGGCTCCGTCCGGGCATGGAGCGGCAGTTCACCGAGGGCTGGCACCGGGTGACGGTGGCCATCCACGCACGGTGCGGCAGTTACGGGTCCCGGCTGCACCGGGCGGACGACGGTACCTGGGTGGCGTACGCGCGCTGGCCCGACGAGGAGTCGCGGGAACGCTGTGCGGTGCCCGACCCGCAGGGGATCGCGATGATGGTGGAGGCGATCGCGGAGCGACTGCCGGAGATCCGTATGGAGATCGTCGACGACCTGCTCGCGGAGCCCGGCCGGCTCTCGGGCGCGACTCCCGGACCGTGACCGGGTCGAGCGTGAACCCTTTTGATCACTGCGGAGTTGGCCCCTAGCATCCGTCCCATGCCTACCAATGAAGAGATCATCGAACGCGCACTGGACCGGATCACCACGGGTTACGTCTTCCCGGACAAGGCCGTGGTCATCGAGGCCGGTATCCGGGACCGGCTCGCGGCGGGTGCGTACAAGGGCCTGGAGGGGCCGGCGCTCTGCGAGGCGGTGACGGCTCACCTTCAGGAGGTGTGCCCGGACAAACACCTGAGACTGCTGTGGACGGACGAGCCGCAGTCGCTGGACCCGGTGGACGAGGACGGCGGGCAGGCCGCCTTCTCGGCTCTGCTCCGGGCCGAGAACCAGGGGATCCGGCGCGTCGAGCAGCTGGAGGGGAACATCGGGGTCATAGAGATCCGGCTCATCGCGGGCGCCATCGAGGGCGCGAGCGCGATCGGGGCGGCGATGCAGCTGGTCGCGCACAGCTCGGCCCTCGTGCTGGACCTGCGGGGCTGCCGCGGTGGGATGCCGGAGGGGGCCGCGATGTGGTGCAGCTACTTCTTCGCGGACGACCAGGTGCACCTCAACGACATCTACGACCGGGGCTCGGACAGCACCCGGCAGTACTGGACGACCTCGCACCTTCCCGCTCCCCGCTACCTGGACCGGCCGGTCCACATCCTCACCAGCGCGAGCACGTTCTCCGGGGGCGAGGACGTGGCGTACACCCTGCAGGCGCGGGGTCGGGCCGTGGTGGTGGGTGAGACGACGCGGGGTGGCGCCCATCCGACGGCCCGGCACGCGGTCGCCGAGCACGTTCTCGTGACGGTGCCGACGGCCCGGACGATCAACACCGTCACGGGAGGCAACTGGGAGGGCGTCGGCGTCGTTCCCGACGTCCCGGTCCCGGCGGAGCAGGCCCTGGAGACCGCGCTCAAGGCCGTCCAGCCGGGCGTCTGACCTCCGCACGACCTCCGCACGTCGTCAGGCCTCGCCGGACCTCGTAGGGCCTCGTAGGGCCTCCTCAGATGGGGTCCACGTCCAGGAAGGCGGCGAGGGCGGCCTCCGTGCCGCCCGCGCCGCCGGGCAGGGCCAGCTCCGCCCAGATGACCTTGCCCTCGGGCGTGTAGCGGGTTCCCCAGTGCTCGCTGAGCTGGGCGACCAGGAACAGGCCGCGTCCGCCCTCGTCCGTGGTGGCGGCGTAACGCAGGTGGGGGGCGGTGCTGCTGCCGTCCCACACCTCGCAGGTCAGGTTGTGGTCGTGGAGCAGGCGTACGCGTACGGGGCCGCTGCCGTGCCGCAGGGCGTTGGTGATCAGCTCGCTGAGGATCAGTTCCGTGGCGAAGCCGAGGTCGGTCAGGCCCCACTCGTCGAGCTTCTTGGCCGCGGCGTTGCGCGTGGCCCCGACGGCGCTCGGCTGGAACGGTACCTCCCACTGGGCCACCCGGTCCGGGCCGAGCGTCCGGGTCCGTGCGATGAGCAGGGCGACGTCGTCGGTGGGCCGGGGAGGCAGCAGCATGTCGAGCACGGCGCGGCAGCTCTCGTGCGGGTCCCGGTCGGGGTGGCTGAGCGCCACCCGCAGCAGTTCCAGCCCCTCGCTGATGTCGCGGGTCCGCTCCTCGATCAGCCCGTCCGTGTAGAGGACGAGCTGGCTGCCTTCCGCGAGGTCCAGCTCCGCGGTCTCGAACGGCATGCCGCCCAGCCCCAGTGGGGGCCCGGCCGGCAGCTCGACGATCTCCGTCGTGCCGTCGGGGGCGACCACCAGCGGTGGCAGGTGGCCGGCCCGTGCCATGGTGCACCGCTGGGACACCGGGTCGTAGACGGCGTAGAGGCAGGTCGCGCCCAGCACGCCGCCGTTCGCGTCGTCACCCTCGCCGTCGTGGTCGATGCGCTGCACGAGGTCGTCCAGGCGGGCCAGGATCTCGTCGGGCGGCAGGTCGAGGGAGGAGAAGTTGTGTACGGCCGTACGCAGGCGCCCCATGGTGGCGGCGGCGTGCAGGCCGTGCCCGACGACGTCGCCGACGACCAGGGCGACGCGGCAGCCCGCCAGCGGGATCACGTCGAACCAGTCCCCGCCGACCCCGGACTGCGCGGGCAGGTAGAAGTGTGCCACGTCCATGGCGCTCTGCTCGGGCAGGGCGCGCGGCAGCAGGCTGCGCTGGAGGGTCACGGCGAGGGCGTGCTCCCGCGTGTAGCGGCGGGCGTTGTCCATGCTGACCGCCGCCCGGGCGACGAGTTCCTCGGCCAGGGACAGCTCGTCCTCGTCGAAGGGTTCCTGTTTCTGCGACCGCCAGAAGTTGACCACGCCGAGCACGACGCCCCGGGCCATGAGCGGGGCCGCGATGAGCGAGTGGATTCCGTAGTCGACGATGGCCTGGGCGCGTGGTGGATCCTGCGCCTGCCAGCCCGGCGCGTCGGCCAGGTGGGGCACCAGCTCGGCCCGGCCGGTGCCGTAGCCGCGCGCCTGGGGGGTCGACGGCAGGAAGTCGATCAGCCGGCCGACGGGGTAGAGCGGATGGTCGGAGCGGATGCCGCTGACCGCGGTGCGCCGCATGTCGGAGCCGGCGCGGGGCTCCTCGCCGTCGATGACCTGGTCGGCCAGGTCGACGGTGACGAAGTCCGCGAACCGGGGGACGGCCACGGCGGCGAGTTCCTCGGCGGTCCGCACCACGTCGAGGCTGGTGCCGATGTCGCCACCCGCGTCGTACAGCAGCTTGAGGCGTCTGCGGGCCGTCTCCGCCCGGGTGGTCAGGACCTGCATCTCGGTGGAGTCGCGGATGGTGATGGCGGCGCCTTCCGGCCGACCGCGCGGATGGGTGGGCCGCTGGTTGACCACGAGCAGCCGGTCCCCGCTCTCCAGGACCTCGTCGGTGGCCTCGCGGCCGGAGAGCAGCAGGTCCGCCATCCGGCGGTCCAGGCCCGGCACGTCGGCGATCTCGCGTCCGTCGGCGTCCTCGGGCAGCCCGAGCAGGCGTTTGGCCTCGTCGTTCGCCAGCAGGAGCCGCCCTTCGCCGTCGGTGATCAGCACCCCTTCGCGGACGGCGTGGAGCACCGCGTCGTGGTGCTCGTACATGCGGGTCATCTCCTGGGTGCCGAGCCCGTGGGTCTGCCGGCGCAGGCGTCTGCTGATGAGCGCCGTACCCACGGTGGCGAGGGCCAGGCCGGTGGCGATGGCCAGGAGGATGACGGGGAGCTGGCGATCGACGACGCCGGTGACGTTCTTGACGGTGAGGCCTGCCGAGACCAGCGCGTTGACCTTGCCGTCGGGCCCGGTGACGGGCACCACCGCTTGGATCTCCTTGCCGAGCGGCCCGTCGACGCTCTCGGTGTGGACCTGGCCCTTGAGCGAGGGCTCGATGGTGCCGACGAAGCGTTTCCCGATGCGGTCGGGCTGTGGGTGGCTGTAGCGGATGCCGTTGGTGTCCATCACCACGATGAAGTCCACGCCGGCGGCCTTGCGCGTGGTCTCGGCGAGGGGCTGGAGCGTCTTGGACGGGTCGGACGTCTTCAGGGTGTCCTGGAGGCCCAGGGAGTGGGCGAAGGTCTGCGCGACGGACACCGAGCGGTTGCGTGCCTCGCGTTCGGTGTCGTGGCGCGATTGGAGGACCAGGGCCAGCAGGGCCCCGGCCGCGAGCAACACCACGATCGCCACCTGGAGGATGAATACCTGTCCGGCGACGCTCTTCTTCCGGTTGCCTAGAGGTGACCGCACCGACGTGCCCGGCACGGGTGGCGAGGAATGGTCACGAACCCAGTTGTAGCACTTCCGGGCGCCCACGGCCCCCGTCATGCACGGTATGCGCCCGGAATGTCACGCCTGGTCCCCCGATGGTGTCAGTCGGCTCGGCCCTGGGCCGTGGTCCGGGCCTCGTTCGTGGCCGTGCCGGACGGGGTCTGCGAGGGTCGGGGCGCCTGCGGGGTGGCGCCCGGGGTGACTCCCGGGGAGGCCTCCTGCGCACCTTCCGGAGCGCCTTCCGGGGTGCAGGTGACCTCGTCGCGCGGCGTGTAGTGGGTCTTGAAGTCCTCGTGCTTGACCTCCTTGCCCCCCTGCACGAAGGTCCGGCCGACGGTGACGTCGAAGCCCTCCAGCGGGGTCTGGACCTCGCAGGTCTCCCCACTGCCGGTCCGCTTCCCGGGCGGCGTGATGTTGGTGCGCGGCCCCTTGGTCGCCCGTATCTCGTCGTACTTCTTGGTACCGAGGAAGGAGATCGTCAGCGAGGTGTCGGTGGACCGGGCCTGGATGTAGAGCGGGTGGCCGGAGTCGTTGAGCCAGCGCAGGTCGAGGGTGCCCCAGGCGACGGTGGCCTCCCGGCCCTCGGGGTAGCGCTCGATGTAGAAGGAGTGCGCGCCGTGCTCGACGGGCTTGACGCCCGCGAAGAACGCGGCGTTGTACATGGTGGTGGCGACCGCCGAGACACCGCCGCCGGGCGACTTCACGTACTGGCCGTCATTGATCATGATGCCGTCGACGAAACCGTTCTCGGGGGTGCGCTCGCCGACCGTGCGGTTGAAGCTCCACTCCTGGCCCGGCATGACGACGGAGCCGTCGATCAGCTCCACGGCACGGCCGATGTTGGTGGTGCGGTACGGGGCGGCCGGGAATTCCACGGTGAAGGAGGAGACCTTCTCCTTGATACCGAGCCGCCGCGCTTCGTCGGCGGTGAGCTCCGGCTGGACCGCCACGGTGGCGACCTCGCCGCTACGGGCCGCACCCGAGCGGGTCAGCAGCGGCAGCACGGCCTGGCCGAGCGTCTCCTGGGTGACCTGGCGTCCCGCACGACCCTGGTCGGCGATCACCACGCTGCCGTCCGCGGCGAGGCCGGGGGCGGCGTCCCGCGGCGGGTGGGTGACCGCGTCGATCGTGGGCGCCACGGCGGGGTCCGCGAGCAGGCTCTTGGAGTCGAGGTCGGGCACGAGGCGGCCCTGTCCGTCCGCCCGCATCTTCAGGTGTTCGCCGAGGACGGTGGGGGTGATGGACATCCGCTTGCCGGCGACGGTGAGCGTGACGGGCCCGGACATCGCGGGCTCGGCGAACTGCCGCATGGCCCGTCCGGTCTCCTCGGCGCCGACCCGCGGCTCGGTGCGCGCGACCGGCAGGACGACGGGGCCCTTGTCCGGCTTCAGGTAGGCGGCACGGAGGGTGTCGACGGCCTTGTCCTCGACGAGGGAGACACCGGGGAGCGGGGTGACGGACTTCGCCGTGCCGTGGTCGAAGGCGATGGCGCCGTCGCGGACCTGCTGCTCGGTGGTCCTGCCGAGGCGGTCCACCGCGGCGCGGGCGGTCTGCTCGTTCATGCCGATCACCGGCGCCACCTCGCGGCTGCCCGAGGCGAAGAGGCTGCCGACGACGGCGACCGGACCGGATCCGGCCCGTACGGCGCTGTCGACGGTCGCCTCGGTGTCCAGGGAGAGCCCCAGCGCGGCGGGATCGGCCTTCTCCACCCGGTCGCCGATCTTCAGCGTGATCGGCGCCGCGGCGGCGGGCCCGAGTTCCCGGGTCAGCGTCCGGCGCGCCTCGGCCCGGCTCATGCCGCCGAGGTCCACGCCCAGGACCCGTGTGCCCTGGTCTATGTCGCCTCCGACCGCGAGGGCGGTTCCGTAGAGGCCGCCCAGCCCGAGTACGACGGCTCCTCCCACCGTCACCGGCAGAGCGATCCGTCGGTTGACAGTCCAGCTGCGCACGCGTCCCATATCTCTCCCGTGGCGCCCACCGGTCCCTCAGGTGGCGCGGGCCGCAAGGCAGCCATATACGACAATTACGGGAAATAATGATCCCTGCTGGGGGACCGATTTGGGGACGAATGTAATCGTTCTCACGATTTTCGCCCCGACGGCAGCGGCTCACGCACCGGCTCCCGGCCCGCCCCCGCGTCGGCGCCCGTGTCGGCGCCCGTGTCAGCGCCGGTCGCCGGCCCGTCGACGGGTCCGGCCACACCTCGCCCCGCGGCGAAACCAGGATCAACTCGGCGTTCGGCGACCCGCGTTGCCGTCCCGGGATCATCAGGGTTAGATTCCTGGAAACTTCTCCAATTCGAGCGGGGCTGACGTGTTAGAGCTGACGGGGAGCGGGGCCGCGCCGCTGGAGGCGGAGGATCCACGCCGGATCGGGTCGATCCCGCTGGCGGGCCGCCTCGGGGCCGGTGGCATGGGGCGCGTCTACCTCGGGGTCCGTGAGGGCCGGTACGTAGCCGTCAAGCAGCTGCTGCCCTCGGTCGTCGGTGAGGACCCGGACTTCCTGCGCCGGTTCGGGCACGAGTTGGACAACCTCGCCCGGCTGCCCGCGGACGCCACCGCGCCGCTGCTCGACAGCGATCGCACCGCCACTCCCCCGTGGTTCGCCACCGCCTACATCCCCGGGCTCACCCTGCGGGAGGCCGTCGCACTGCACGGCGGGCCGTTGCCCGCGCGGGCGCTGTGGCTGCTGCTGCGGGAGGCCGCGGCCGGGCTGGTGGCGGTGCACGCGCTGGACATGGTGCACCGCGACCTCAAGCCGTCCAACGTCATGCTGACCCTCGACGGTCTCACGCTCATCGACTTCGGGGTGGCCCGCGCCGCCGAGCAGAGCCGGCTGACCCGGACCGGCATGGTCGTGGGTACGCCCGCCTACATGGCGCCCGAACAGGCCTCGGGCCGAAAGCGGTTGAGCGGGGCCACCGATGTGTTCGCGCTGGGCTCCGTACTCGCGTACGCGGCCTGCGGACAGCCGCCGTTCGGCGACGAGTCGGGGCACGGGGTGCTGTACCGCATCGTCCACGAGGAGCCCGACCTGGAGCCGTTGCGGGCGCTGGAGCCGGCTCTCGCCGAGCTCGTCGCGGCCTGCCTCGACAAGGACCCCGAGGGCCGCCCCACGGCCGCCGAACTCCTGGAACGCGCCGGCGCGCACGGCCCGTTCACCGCTCCACTGTGGCCGGCGGCCGTCACCGAGCGCCTGACCGAACGGGCCGCCTTCGCCGCGGACGTGCAGGAGGCCGATGTACCGACGATCCCGCTCACCGGGGAAAAGCCGGAAGCCGAGCCGGAGCCGGAGCCCGAGCCGGAGCCGGAGCCCGGAAAGGCTCCGGCTCCGGCGGCCGACGCTCTCCCGGCCACGGTCCGGCCGGAACGGGCCGAGCACCGCCGCCGGACCCGCGTCCTGCTCGCCGTCCTGCCCGTCGTCGTGGTCGCGGGCGGTACGACCCTCGCCGTCCAGCACCTGCCGTACACCTCCGCGCCGCGGGCAGGGGCCGGGAACGCTCCGTCCGCCCCGGTCACGGCGGCGGCCGATCCGACGGCGTCGGCGGCGGCGGGCGTCGGCCCCTCCGGTACGGCGGCACCCGCGCAGCCGCCGGCCCAGGACCCGGGACAGGCCGGGGCCGGCGCTCCCCCGCCCGAGGCCGCGGGAGGGGTGGGCGGCGGTCCCGGAACCGGCACCGGCTCCGGCTCCGGCTCCGGCGGTGCACAGCCCGCCTCGGGCGGCGGCGGGAACTCCGGCAGCGCCGGCAACCCCGCGAACGCGGGCGGCTCCGGCAGTACCCGGCCCTCCAACGGCGGGGCCTCCACGGCGCCCACCACCGCGGCGCCCCCGGCGCCTCCCGCGTCCGGCACCTACCGCTTCCGCAACGGCAACAACAGCAAGTGCATCACCCAGGTCTTCGGGGCCTCGGACTACGGCGACTGCGCGGATGCGAGCGCCCGGTGGACCGTCCAGAGCAGGTCGGACGGCAGTTTCAAGCTCGTCAACCAGCAGGGCGGCGGCTGCCTGTACGCCAACATGCTCGGCCAGGCGGTCTTCGTCGGCGACTGCTCCAACGGCACCGCACAGCTGTGGCGTACGGGGTCGGGCGGCAGCCTCCGCAACGACTTCAGCGGGGGCTGTCTCGACCTGGGCATGAGCAGCGGTCTGGTGACCAAGACCTGCGGCGGGGAGGCGTCGCAGCGCTGGACTAGGCAGAGCTAGGTGTTCTGTCCGGGGAGGTTGTGAACGCGGTGATGCAGGTCTCGACTGAGGGATCTTGAACGGGTGAGGGCCTTCCGGGTTCGGTGTGGATTGCGACGTCTACACCGAACGATCAGAAGGCCCTCATGCCCCACCGTAATGCACCCCTGACAGAGACCGGACGGCTGCGGCTGGCCCGCTGCGTGGTCGAGGACGGTTGGCCCCTGCGGCGGGCCGCCGAACGCTTCCAGGTGTCTGCGACCACCGCTCAGCGGTGGGCCGGCCGCTACCGGACACTCGGTGAAGGCGGCATGGCCGATCGGTCTTCCCGCCCGCACCACAGCCCGCGCCGGACCCCAACCCGCACCGAACGCCGGATCATCAAGGTCCGCCTCGCCCGCCGGTGGGGACCGGCCCGGATCGCCGGACTCCTTCACCTGCCCGCTTCCACCGTCCACCGCGTCCTGACACGGTTCGGCCTCGCCCGCCTGGCCCACCTGGACCGGGCCACCGGAGCCGTCATCCGACGCTACGAACGCGAGCGGCCCGGCGAACTCGTCCATGTCGACATCAAGAAGCTCGGCAACATCCCCGACGGCGGCGGCCACAAGACCCTCGGCCGGCAGGCCGGCCGCAAGACCAAGACCGGCGTCGGCTACCAGTACATCCACACCGCCGTCGACGACCACTCCCGCCTCGCCTGCAGCGAGATCCACGCCGACGAGAAGAAGGAAACCGCCACCGCCTTCTGGCGACGGGCCCAGGCCTACTACGCCAGCGCCGGGATCACCGTCGAGCGGGTCCTGACCGACAACGGCTCCTGCTACAAGTCCCACGCCTGGCGCGACCTGCTGGCAGCAGCCGGAATCGCCCACAAGCGAACCCGGCCCTACCGGCCCCAGACCAACGGCAAGGTCGAACGACTCAACCGAACCCTGCTCGACGAGTGGGCCTACGCCCGCCCCTACCGATCAGAAGCAGAACGCCGGGCGGCGTTCCCCGAGTGGCTGCACACCTACAATCACCACCGCGGACACACCGCGCTCGCAGGCAAACCACCCGCCAGCCGCGTCCCCAACCTCACTGGGCAATACAGCTAGGCCGTGCTTTAGAAGTGATCCCATGCCTTGCCGCGTGCCGTGATGATCTCTGGTGTGGGGCGAGGGGACCTTTCTGACGAGCAGTGGGTAGTGCTGGAACCGATGCTGCCGAAGGCATTTCGGGCAGGCCGGCGGCATGTCGACGGAAGCTGATCAACGGGATCCGCTGGCGGGTGCGGACTGGCGTCCCATGGCGGGATCTGCCGCGGGAATACGGGCCATGGCAGACGGTCTACGGCCTCTTTCGCCGGTGGCAGCGAGACGGCACCTGGGCCGCCGTGCTCACTGGCTTGCAGGCGCGAGCGGACGCGGCCGGGTTGATCACGTGGGAAGTGAGTATCGACTCCACGATCTGCCGGGCCCACCAACAAGCCGCAGGCGCCCGCCGTACTGGAGCGTCCCAGAAGGAGCCACCGGGCGGGGTCCGCGTTGAGCCCGACGATCACGGCCTGGGCCGGTCCCGGGGAGGATTCACCACCAAGATTCATTTGGCCTGTGAGCAGGGGCAGCGTCCGCTGTCGCTGCTGGTCACTGCCGGTCAGCGTGGTGACAGTCCCCAGTTCACCGCGGTCCTGGAGGCCATCCGGGTGCCGCGCATCGGGCCGGGGCGTCCCCGGGTCCGTCCGGTGCTGGTGAGAGGCGACAAGGCGTATTCGTCCCGTGCCAACCGGGCCTACCTGCGGCGGCGGGGGATCCAGTGCACGATTCCCGAGCCGGCGGACCAGGTGGGGAGCCGAAAGCGACGTGGGCAGGCTGGAGGTCGACCTCCCGTCTTCGACCCTGAGGACTACAAGGCCCGGCATGCAGTGGAGTGCGGAATCAATCGCCTCAAGCGCAACCGTGCGGTGGCCACGCGGTTCGACAAACTGGCCGTCCGTTTCGAGGCCACCGTCGTGGTCGCAGCGATCAACGAATGGTTGTGACCGGACATTACTGTCACACGCGCGTGCCATCCTGAGCCCTACCAGAGCGTGCAGACGAGGGGAGAGCAACCAATGGGCCGCCTGTACTACCGGGCAGACAGCGAGGACGGCGACCGAATCGACGACCCATCCGAGGACGCGCTGTTCATGATGATCAGTGATCTCAACGGCTCGGACAACACCTTCGTCGTAGTCAAGCCCGACGAGGGCGACCCCGTCTGGTTCGCCTCCGTCACTGTCGCGGGCGAACGCGGCTACGAGGTCGTCCGCCGCGATACCTCTCGGAGCGAGCACGAGGTCACCATGGCAACCAGCATCAACGACATCGCCCGAGACCTCACCGTCTGGATGGCCGCCCGGCACTTCCCTGGCCGGTAGCCAGAACAATCACCACGTCTAAAACACGACCTAGTGCTGTGGCCGGGAAGGTTTGCCGGGTCGCGGCGTCCGGTGCGGTGGATCGCAAGGCGGCGAGCCGCGGCTCGTACCGGACGTACGCGCGTGGTCCGACAACGCGGCGAGATGCCGTGCCGGGCGTCGCGACCCGGTGAACCTTCCCGGTCACAGCACGGGAGGGGGCGCCTTGTCGATCATGCCGGGCTCAGGCAGGCTGTGTCGCATGGTCTCAGTGGTGCAGAACGTGGCGATCGACTGTTCGGATGCGTATGAGTTGGCCCGGTTCTGGAGTGAAGTGACCGGTTGTCCGCTGCATCCGGAGGTCGAACCGGGCGACCAGGAGACCGTGGTGATGCTCGCGGAGGGCCCGCTGCTGTACTTCAACCAGGTTCCGGAACCGAAGACGGTCAAGAACCGGATCCACCTGTGCCTGCGTCCGACGACCTCCCGCGAGGAGGAGGTCGAGCGGTTGTTGAAACTCGGAGCCACCCTGGTCGTCGATCGCCGGCAGCCCGACGGCGCGGGCTGGGCGGTGCTCGCCGATCCCGAGGGCAATGAATTCTGCGTCCTGCGCGGCGAGTCCGATCACGCCGCGACGTCCTGAGACGCCCGCGCCGGCCGGCCCTCGCGACGTACGCGGAACCGGCGGATCGGGCGCCACGATCACTCCCCGCGAGCGTCCGGAAGCGTAGCGCGTGAACCGAAGATCCCGTTCCGTACGACTACGACTTTTGGCGGAGGGACCGGGCCGGCCGATGATCTAATCTGCGCGCTATGTGGTCTCCTCTCCTCCGTTTCCTCGCCGCTTCCGGCAAGGGGGCGGTCCTGCTGCGGTCCCTCGCAGCCTGTGTGCTCGCGGCTGCGGCCTGGGCGGATGTACGGTCCGGGGCGTTCACCGGATCGGCGTCGCCGGGCCTGCTCGCGCTGTCGGCGGCCGTCGTAGGCGCCGCCCTCGTCCCCCTGCTCCTGGTGAAGCGGGCTCGGTCGTTCGTCTACATCGGGGGCGCCGCCGCCGTGGCCTCGCTGGTCTGCTCGGCGGTCCTGTACGTGGGTCACGACGCCGCCGACGCCGTGTCCGTCCACGGGGCGTTCGAGCCGGTCGCCCTCCTGGTGTTGCTGGCCTTCGTCGCCAGGCGGGGCCCGGTGGCCTCGGGCTCGCCGGTCGCCCTGCTGCTGGCGGCGGCCGTCGTCCTGCGTCCCCTGTCCACCGGGGTGCGGGAGGGTGGTCTGCTCGTGTCGTTCGGCCTCACGCTGGTGATCGTCCTGGTGGCGGGGGCGAGTGTGACCGCGCGGACGGTGGCGGCGGTCCGGCGGCAGCGCGCACACCGCACCCGGCTGGAACAACGGATCGAGCTGGCCAGGGATCTGCACGACTACGTCGCCCACCACGTGACCGGCATCGTGGTGCAGGCCCAGGGCGCCCGGGCGGTCGCCGCCAGGCGGCCCGACCTGGTCCTCCCCGCGCTGCAGCGCATCGAGGAGACGGGCGCCGAGGCCCTGGCGTCCATGCGGCGGATGATCGCCGGGCTCAGCGCCGACGAGAGCGGCGTACCACCGGCCGCGCCGGCCGGTATGGATGACCTACGGGCCCTGGTACGGGGGTTCGCCCTGAACGGGGTGCCGGCGTACCTCACCGAGGAGGGGCCGACGGACACGGTGCCGCCCGAGGTGGCCGCGACCCTGCACCGGGTGACGGTGGAGTCCCTCACCAACATCCGCAAGCACGCCCGCCACTGCCGCCACGTCAGCGTCCATGTGCGCGTCCGTCCCCACGAGGCGGCCGTACGGATCACCAATGACGGGACGACCCACCGGGCCTCCCTCCCGGGCTACGAGCTGAAGGGCATCGGCGAACGCGTCACCCTGGCCGGCGGCACCTTCCGGGCCGAGGCCACGGCCGAGGGCGACTGGCAGGTCCGGGCGCGTATGCCGCTCACGGTTCCCCGCTCGGCCTAGAAAGCGCGTGCGGCCCCGTGATCCACGTGCTTCAGTTGGCTCTCGAACACTGATGATCACGCGGTGGCCACGTCTGATCAACCTTCGCAGCGCCACCGTCGCAACGAACGGACCGGATCTCCGGCCGGAGGAGTCGACCCACCATGGAAGCCCAACAACCCACCGCCGTCTGGTTCCGAACCCACCTGTCACTCGGCGAAGTCTCGGCACTCTTCGATACGCCGGTCGACGACTGGGACGGGGAGAACCACTGGGAGTGGGTCGACCTCGATTTCGCGGATATCGGCATCAACATCTCGCGGACCCATACCGTGCCCCCCGAGCAGACCGAGACCCGCATCGCCCGCAGGGGGTATCCGACCTGGGAATACGAATTCCCCCAGGACGCACTCCGTCAGATCGTCGCCGCCCTGCAGCGTGCCGGCGTCGACCCGATCCACACGGGCAAGGTGGAATGCCCGCAAGGCAACGACCTGATCTTCACCGTCCACGAAAAGATCACGGCCCCGGCACCACCGCCGGGACGGTGACGACCCGCTCGACGCCCCTCCCTGTGCGGCCGTTCCGGGCGCGGTCAGGCATCGGGCTCGAGCGACCGGCCAGGCCGGCGTCAGGGAGCTCGCACAACGCCGAGTGATCGTTGGACACCAGCACTTGAGCCAACCGGGCTGCCGCGGCGACCACGGCGGACCATCCCGGTGAGTCCAGGTAGACCTCGTCGGGGGCGGTGGCCCCGACCGAGTCCTGCACCGCACCGTAGGCAGCGCCAAGAGCTGCCATCAGCTCGACTTCCTCTTCGGTGCGAAGGCATCGCCCCAGCCAGGGCGTCGGATCGTCCGCATCGCAGAAGTCGTCGAAGAGTACGTGCACGATGTGGTCGAGGTCCTCGAACCGGTCCGGATCGAGCCACACCTCTCGCTGCCACGTCGGGCTGGCCAACGCCACGACGGCAGGCACGACGTGGAGGCGGTAGTAGGGCAGAGCAACACCATGATCGTTCACGCGGCCAAGGGTACGTCCCTCGCACACCTCATGATCGGCCGGCCAACTCCTGGGCCGAGGCCGGACCCGCCCGGCGGACCGGTTCGTTCTCTACGGACGCCCGGGACTTGATCGCCATCGCCCGGGACGTCACCGGGCGCCGCCTCGTACTGGACCACCGCCGAGGAGCGACCGTGGCCGCGTCCACGAAGCCGATCCGGTAGAAGGTCTCGCACGGGGCAAGTCCCGTGGGCTCGTCGCCGTCATCACACCAGCCACCGCTGGATCAGGCTTCGATCTCGACGAGATGTGGGGCTTCGGCGGGGAGCGCCTCTGGAGTGACGTCACCACCTCGCTCGAACCTCTCCTGGATCGCCCCGACGACGGTGGAGGCGAGCTCTCGCCCACCGAATGCGCCGCGCTCCTGCCGCGGATCGAGGAGATCGTCGACCACTGGCAGAGTGAGGTCGGCGTCCCTCGAACACACATCGACGCGGCCCAGCAGCTGGTAGGCGTTCTGCGGCTCTGTATCGCGAAGGACGTCGAGCTGATCTTCCTGTGACGCTCCGTGGAGCCGGGCCGGGTCCTCACCCTGCGGGGTAACGGGACAGCCCTTGGCCCTCACCGGATCGCGCCGCTGATGTCGGCCGATCCGGTCCGTGGGTCGTCGGCGGCAGCCGGAAGGTGGTCCTCGCCTCCGTCCGGAGAGAACCTAGGCCGAGGCCTTGCCTCGGCCGCCCTTGGAGCCGCCGTTCGTCGGCGGGTAGCCGGGCCTCGCCGGTATCGGGGGTCGGGGCGGCGCCGGCAGGGGTGGCAGGGCCGGCGTGTGGAGCCAGGCGGTGAACAGGTCGTCCAGCGGCTCGACCGTGTAGCGGGCGACGTGCTGGGTGAAGGCCACGGTGGACACCACCCCGTGGCGGTGCACCGTCGCCCAGTCGCGCAGCATGCGGAAGAACGCGCTGTCGCCGAGCGCGCAGCGGATCGCGTGCACGGTGAGGCCACCACGCTGGTACAGACGGTCGTCGAACATCAACTTGCGGCCCGGGTCGGCCAGTCGCATGTCCTGCGGCTGCGTGGACAGCAGTCGGTGTGCCGCGGCGGCCCGTTCGTGCGCGGTGCGGCTGCCGGAGCGTTCCGACCAGAGCCATTCGGCGTACTTCGCGAAGCCCTCGTTCAGCCAGATGTGCCGCCAGTCGGCGATGGTCACGCTGTTGCCGAACCACTGGTGCGCGAGTTCGTGGGCGACCAGGCGTTCCGAACCGCGGACGCCGTCCACGTGGTTGGCGCCGAAGGTGGACAGCCCCTGTGCCTCCACGGGCACGTCCAGTTCCTCGTCGGCGACGACCACCACGTACTCGCCGAAGGGGTAGGGCCCGAAGAGTTCCTCGAACAGGGTCATCATGGCCGGCTGTCGGGCGAAGTCGCGGGAGAACCGCGGCAGCAGGTGCGGCGGGACGTGCGCGCTCTGCGGTACCCCACCGAGGCCGGGGTCCCCGAGGAGCACCGTCTGGTACATGCCGATGGACAGGCCGACCAGGTAGCTGGAGGTCGGCGCGGACTGCTCGTAGACCCAGGTGGTCGTGCTGGCCTTCGTCGTGCGCGTGAGGAGCCGGCCACCGGCCACGACCGTGTAGGCGGACGGCGTGTTGACCGAGATGTGGTACGAGGCCTTGTCGGCGGGCCGGTCGTTGCACGGGTACCAGGAGGGCGCGCCGACGGGCTGGCTGGCCACCAGCGCGCCGTCGGTCAGTTCCTCCCAGCCGAGGCCGCCCCAAGGGCTGCGGACCGGCTTGGGGTTGCCCGCCCAGTGCACCTCGACGGTGAAGGCGGAGCCGGCGGGCAGCGGCTTGGCCGGGCGGATCCGGAGTTTGCCGCCGCGGTGGGTGTACTGCGGCGCCCGGCCGTTCAGCAGGACCCGACCTATTCTGAATTCGGCCAGGTTCAGGTGGAACTCGGTGAGCGGCGCCCGCCCGGCGATCGCGCTGAGTCGGGCCGTGCCCGCGAGCCGGTTGGGTCCGGGGCGGTACTCCAGAGCGAGTTCGTACCGGTGCACTCGGTAACGGGAGTCGCCGTTGGCCGGGAAGTACGGGTCCGATGGCACTGTTCGCTGGCCGCTCATTGCCGCTTTCCGCTCCCTGCGCTGTGCTCGTACGACGTGCTGGTGTACCGGTGTGCCGGTGCTGCCCTGCTGCCTACCGCGGCGGGGACGGCCCGGTCAGGACCGCCACGCCTCGATCGGATTGCCCAGCCAGCGGGTGTCGGCGGGGACGGATTCCCCGGCCATCACCAGGGACGCGGGGCCCAGTGTGCTGCGGGCCCCGACCGTGCTCCCGGGCAGGACGATTCCGCCCGGGCCCAGGGTGGCGCCCTCGCGGAGCACCACAGTATCCGTCCTCAAGATCCGGTCGTGGAAGAGGTGTGTCTGCAACACACAGCCGCGGTTCACACTGACCGCGTCGCCGAGCACCACAAGGTCCGTCTCGGGCAGCCAGTAGCTCTCGCACCAGACGCCGCGGCCGATGCGGCCGCCGAGCGCGCGCAGCCACAGGGTCAGCACCGGCGTGCCGGGAACCGATCCGGTCAGCCACGGCACGGCCAGGACCTCCACGAAGGTGTCGGCCAGTTCGTTGCGCCATACGAAGCCGCTCCACAGGGGGTGCTCCCCCGTCCGGTGCCGGCCCACCAGCAGCCATTTGGCGGCCACCGCGATCGCGCAGGCGGCCACGCCGGCGGTGAGCAGGACCGCTCCGGACAGCAGCGCGGCACCCCAGATCCCCGAACCGCTCCGGGTCATCAGGGCGCAGAGCGCCGCCCCGGTCAGGACGGCCAGGGCCGCCGAGCAGAACACCGGGACGAGCCGGCACAGCTCGACGAGGCCGCGAGCCCACAGCAGCCGCACGGGCGGCTCGTAGGTACGGCTCTGGTCGGCGCCCGCGCTGGACCGGGGCAGCCGGACCGGCGGGAGTCCCAGGTACGAGCTGCCCTTCTTGGCCTTCTTCGGGGTGGCGGACAGGACGCCGACCAGCCCGTCGTCCGGCACGGTGCGGCCGGGGGCGGTCATGCCGGAGTTTCCGAGGAAGGCTCGGCGGCCGATTTCGGAGTGTCCGATGCGCATCCAGCCGCCGCCGAGCTCGTAGGGGGCGGTCAGGGTGTCGTCGGCGAGGAAGGCGCCCTCGCCGACGGTGGTGAGGCTGGGCAGGGCGAGCACGGTGGACACCTCGGCGCCCCGGCCGATCTTCATCCCGAGCAGCCGCAGCCAGACCGGGGTGATCAGCCCGGCGTACAGCGGGAAGAGCGTCTCGCGGGACAGGTCCATCAGCTGGGTGACCGTCCAGGCCTGCCAGCCGACCCTGCTGTGCGTCGGGTGGGTGCCGGTCCGCAGGCCGAGGCTGAGCAGGCGTACGGAGACCAGCAGCAGGGCCGCGTACGCGAACCCGTAGGCGAGCGCCGCGGGCACCACGGCGAGCAGTGTTCCGCGCAGTGCTTCGGCGAGCCCGGCGTCGGCGGGGACGAAGCGGCTGACGACGAGCAGGGCGGGCAGGGCGGCGAGCACGGGCAGGACGGTGAGGCCGAAGCCGGCCGCTCCGTAGGCGGCCCGCCAGGGAAGGCCGCGCGGCGGGCGTTCCTTGGGCCAGTTGTGCTTGGCCTTGCCGAGTTTCCCGGCGGGTGCGCCGGCCCAGCGCTGGCCGGTCGGGATCTGTCCGACGACGGCGGAGCCGGGGGCCACCTCGGCGCGCTTCCCGACCCGCGCGCCGGGGAAGAGGATGCTGCGGGTGCCGACCACCGCGCCCGCGCCGACCTTGATCGTGCCGATCTCCAGGTGGTCCCCGTCCAGCCAGTGGCCGCTGAGGTCCACCTCGGACTCCACGGCGCAGCCGCGGCCGAGTTTGAGCATGCCCGTGACCGGGGGCAGGGAGTGCAGGTCCACCTCGGGGCCGATCTTCGCGCCGAGGGCCCGGCCGTAGCGTTCCAGCCAGGAGCCGGTGAGCGAGGTGGCGCCGGCGCATTCGGCGAGTCGTTCGGCCGTCCAGAGCCGCAGGTGGACGCTGCCGCCGCGCGGGTGGCGTCCGGCGCGCACGCCGCGCAGCAGGAGGCGGGCTCCGCCCGCGGCGAGGGCGAGCCGGCCGGGCGGGCTGTGGAGCAGCAGCGCGCCGGCGGCGACGAGCCACCACGAGGCGGTCGGCGCCCACGGGAAGGGTCCGAAGTGGTGCAGTACGTTGCCCAGGGCCAGCAGGGCGACCGTCCAGCGCAGCCCCACCAGGGTGAACAGGGGGATCAGCAGCAGCGACTGGGCCACCTGGGAGCGCGACGGGACCGGTGCGACCGTGCGGGCCGTTCCGTCGCCCTGGGCGGACTTCTCCAGGTGCCGGGCCAGCTTGCGCAGGGTGGGCTGCTGGTAGATGTCGAGGACGGCCGCGCTCGGGTAGCGGGTGCGCAGCCGGGTGGTGAGCTGGGCGGCGGCGAGGCTGCCGCCGCCGATCGCGAAGAAGTCGTCGGCGGCGCCGGCGACGGTGACGCCGAGGGTCTCGCTCCACTGCTCGGCGAGCCAGGCCTCGGTGCCGTAGAGCTGCTCGGTGGGGCCGGACGTCTCCAGGTCGGGCAGCGGCCACGGCAGTGCGTTCCGGTCGACCTTGCCGGAGGTGCGGGTGGGCAGTTCGGCGACGGGTGCGAGCAGCGGTACGAGGGCGGCGGGCAGTTCGGCGCGCAGCCGGGTCACGGCGGCCGCGTGGTCCCAGCCGTCCTGGGTGACGAGGTAACCGACGAGCAGCTGGTTGCCGCTGCGCGCGGTGCGGACGGCGGCGGCCGCGCCCGCGACGCCCGGCAGGGCCTGGAGGGCGGCGTCCACCTCGCCCAGCTCGATCCGGCGGCCGCCGAGCTTGATCTGCTCGTCGGCGCGGCCGAGGAAGACCAGGCCTTCCGGTTCGGCGCGTACGAGGTCGCCGCTGCGGTAGGCGCGCTGCCAGCCGAGGGTTTCGAGCGGGGCGTACTTCTCGGCGTCCTTCTCGGGGTCGAGGTAGCGGGCGAGGCCGACGCCGCCGATCACCAGCTGGCCGCTGCCGCCCATGGGCACCGGCTCCCCGGACTCGTCGACGACGGCCAGTTCCCAGCCGCTCAGCGGGAGGCCGATGCGGATCGGTTCCTCGCCGGTCAGCAGAGCGGCGCAGGCGACGACGGTGGCCTCGGTGGGGCCGTACGTGTTCCAGACCTCGCGGCCTTCGGTGACCAGGCGCTGGGTGAGCTCGGGCGGGCAGGCCTCACCGCCGAAGATCAGCAGCCGGACCTCGTTGAGCGCCTCGGGCTCCCAGAGGGCGGCCAGGGTCGGCACGGTGGAGACCACGGTGATCTCCTGCTCCACGAGCCAGGGGCCGAGGTCGGCGCCGCTGCGCACCTGGGAGCGGGGTACGGGGACGAGGCAGGCGCCGTAGCGCCAGGCCAGCCACATCTCCTCGCAGGAGGCGTCGAAGGCGACGGAGAGTCCGGCCATGACGCGGTCGCCGGGGCCGATGGGCTCCTCGGTGAGGAACAGCGCGGCTTCGGCGTCGACGAAGGCGGCGGCGCTGCGGTGGCTGACGGCCACGCCCTTGGGCTTGCCGGTGGAGCCGGAGGTGAAGATGATCCACGCGTCGTGCTCGGGGCCGGGGCGGGAGGCGGCGGCGCGGGCGCCGGGCTCCGGGGAACGGCCGGCGTGGATGCGCTGCCCGCCGCCGAGGACGGCGCGGACCCCGGCCTCGCCGAAGACCAGGTCGGCGCGCTCGTCCGGGTCCTCGGCGTCGACGGGTACGTAGGCGGCGCCGGCGGCGAGGACGGCGAGGACCGCCACGTACAGCTCGTTGGTCCCGGACGGCACGCGGACGCCGACCCGGTCGCCGAGTCCTACCCCGGCGGCCGCGAGGGCCCGGCGCCGGCGTTCCACCTCGACGGCGAGGGCCCGGTAGGTCAATCGGGTGGTCCCGTCGTCCAGGGCGAGCTCGTCGGGGTACGCCCGTACGGTGGCCTCGAGGATGTCGACGAGGGTGCGCGTGGGCGCCGCGGGACCGGCGGTGAAGCGGGCGGACTTGCCGGACTCCTCCGGGGTCTCCTCGCCGTCGAGCAGAGTGAGTTCACCGTGCTCAGGTGTGACTGCCATCGGCCCTCGCGTCTCGTTCCCGGCAGCATCCGGGTCGCCGGCGGAGCCCGGGTCTGCCCAGGTTGTTCCGGCCCAGCGCCAAACAACCCACCAGTCTAGTGCGCCATCAAGGATTTTCTTGTTGAAGGCTTGCGCATGGCCGGTAAGAGACGGTATTGGCGCGACGCGACGAGGAGGGAATTCCGACCGTCGGGCCGGTCCGGGGGCGGCACGGACCGTGGTCGGCGGCTCGCTTGTCGTCGACCGGTATGAACGATCGTGTCGCGCCCTCGAAGCGCTTTCTCGTCCTGCACGACTACGGCATGGGCAGCCTGTGGTGGTGGGTCCACGCGCGGTCGGTACGGGAGGCGCGCGAGACGTTCGCGGAGGTCGAGGTCGTCGACACCCCCGAGACGGTCGAGCAGGCCGCGGGCTGGGGACTCGACGAGGTGCGGGTCGACGGGACGAGCACGCCCGCCGGGTTGGCGGACCTGCGGGCCCGGCGGGAGGCTCAGCGCGACCGGGAGGGCTTCGGTGCGCTCGCCGACCGGGAGGTCGTGTGGCTGCGGCGGTCCTGGGACCACGAGGACGGCGAGGGCCGGACCCTGTACCTGCTGGAGGTCGGGAACGACGGCCGCAGGCTGCGCCAGGTCGAGTGGGGCCCGGAGGGCCCCGGTGTGCGCAGCGGCCCGGACGACTGGATCTTCAACCCGCCCCTGTTCGACCTCTTCGACCCCGACCTGGTGGGCATGGAGATCGGCGAGGAGGAGTTCGAGACGGCCTGGCTCCGCGCCCGGCAGGTGGACCAGGGGCAGCCGGAAGGACAGGGGCGAGGGCAGGGGTAGCGCGGGAGCGCCCGACGTGGCCGCCCCGCGGCCGCGCTACGCGCAGTCCGGGCACAGACCCCGGTAGGTGACCTCGACCCCGGACACCGCGAAACCGAAGCGCTCGTCCGTCGGAAGGCCGGCCAGCGGGTCGTCCGTGGGGTGGACGTCGCGGATGAGTCCGCAGGCGGAGCACACCAGGTGCTGGTGCGGGTGGTGCGCGTTGGGGTCGTAACGCTTGGCCCGGCCGTCGGTGCTCACCTCCGCGACCTCGCCGAGGGCCACCAGTTCGCCCAGGGCGTTGTACACGGTCGCCCGGGAGATCTCCGGCAACCGCAGCGCCGCGCGGGCGTGCACCTCGTCCGCCGTGAGGTGCACGTGGTCACCGTCGAGGACCTCCGCGACCACGCGCCGCTGCGACGTCATCCGCCAGCCGCGCCCGCGCAAACGCTCCAGCAGGTCACTCATATCGGCCCACCTGTTCAGGTTCGACGGGGTGCCCCGCAGGGTGTCGGCGGACATCCGGGATCCGATCGCATGTGGATCTGGTGTCCTTCTTGACTTGGATTCCGTCCATCGTAGGATCGCTTTCGTAGACAGCCAAGAGACAGGAAGACTCCAGAGCGGCAGGTGACGCAGACGTGACGGATCACCGCCGAGGAGCTGCCCGGTGCCGGCACGCGCGCACCGGCCGTCGGCGTCCCGCGTCTCGCAACCGTCCGGGACGGTGACCCCTCGGCGTCGAGGCGATCGACGAGGCCGAGCACATGCACGTGGGGCCCCGCGCCCCGGTTGTTCCATCTCATTCAGTCGCATTCAGACGCATTCAGTTCCTGAACACCGTGATCCGCCTGGTACGGAAGGATTCCCATGTCCGAGAACCACGATGCAATCGTCACCGACGCCAAGTCGGAGGGTGGCGACGGCTGTCCGGTAGCCCACGGACGCGCCGCGCACCCGACTCAAGGTGGCGGAAACCGTCAGTGGTGGCCTGAACGGCTCAACCTGAAGATCCTCGCCAAGAACCCGGCCGTCGCGAACCCCCTCGGCGAGGAGTTCGACTACGCCGAGGCGTTCAAGACCCTCGATCTTCCCGCGGTCAAGCGGGACATCGCGGACGTGCTGACCACCTCCCAGGACTGGTGGCCCGCCGACTTCGGCCACTACGGCCCGTTCATGATCCGCATGGCCTGGCACAGCGCGGGCACCTACCGGATCAGCGACGGTCGCGGCGGCGCCGGCGCCGGCCAGCAGCGATTCGCGCCGCTCAACAGCTGGCCGGACAACGGCAACCTGGACAAGGCCCGCCGTCTGCTGTGGCCGGTCAAGAAGAAGTACGGCCAGAGCCTCTCGTGGGCCGACCTCATGATCCTCACCGGCAACGTGGCCCTGGAGTCGATGGGCTTCGAGACCTTCGGCTTCGGCGGCGGCCGCGCCGACGTGTGGGAGCCCGACGAGGACGTCTACTGGGGCCCCGAGACCACCTGGCTCGACGACGAGCGCTACACCGGCGACCGCGAGCTGGAGAACCCGCTCGGCGCGGTCCAGATGGGCCTCATCTACGTCAACCCCGAGGGCCCGAACGGCAATCCCGACCCGATCGCCGCGGCGCGCGACATCCGCGAGACGTTCCGCCGGATGGCGATGAACGACGAGGAGACGGTGGCCCTGATCGCGGGCGGCCACACCTTCGGCAAGACCCACGGCGCCGGCCCGGCGGAGAGCGTCGGCGCCGACCCCGAGGCCGCCCCGATGGAGGCGCAGGGGCTGGGCTGGAGCAATTCCTTCGGCACCGGCAAGGGTGGCGACGCGATCACCAGCGGTCTCGAGGGCATCTGGACCAACACCCCGATCACCTGGGACAACACCTTCTTCGAGATCCTGTTCGGCTATGAGTGGGAGCTGTTCGAGAGCCCCGCCGGGGCGCACCAGTGGCGGCCGAAGGAGGGCGCCGGCGCGGGGACCGTGCCCGACGCCCACGACCCGTCCAGGACGCACGCGCCGACGATGCTGACGACCGACCTCTCCCTGCGGTTCGACCCGGCCTACGAACAGATCTCCCGGCGCTTCCTCGAGAACCCCGCCGAGTTCGCCGACGCGTTCGCGCGCGCGTGGTTCAAGCTGACCCACCGCGACATGGGCCCGATCGTGCGCTATCTCGGCCCGGAGGTCCCCGCCGAGACGCTGCTGTGGCAGGACCCGCTCCCCGCGGTGACGCACGAGCTCGTCGACGCCGCCGATGTCGCCGCGCTCAAGCAGCAGGTCCTCGCCTCGGACCTGACGGTGTCCCAACTCGTCTCCGTCGCCTGGGCCTCGGCCTCGTCGTTCCGCGGCAGCGACAAGCGGGGCGGCGCCAACGGTGGCCGGATCCGCCTCCAGCCGCAGAGCGGGTGGGAGGCCAACGACCCGGACCAGCTGGCCGCGGTGCTGTGCACCCTGACCGGGATCCAGGAGTCCTTCAACTCCGCCCAGAGCGGCGGGAAGCGGATCTCGCTGGCGGACCTGATCGTGCTGGCCGGCGCGGCCGCCGTCGAACAGGCCGCCCAGGACGGCGGGTTCGCCGTCCAGGTCCCCTTCACCCCGGGCCGCGTGGACGCGACGCAGGAGCAGACGGACGTGGAGTCGTTCGCCGCGCTGGAGCCGGTCGCCGACGGGTTCCGCAACCACCTCGGGAAGGGCAACCGGCTGCCGGCTGAGTACCTGCTGCTCGACCGGGCGAACCTGCTGAACCTCAGCGCCCCCGAGATGACGGTCCTGGTGGGTGGCCTGCGCGTGCTGGGCGCGAACCACCAGCAGACCGCGCTCGGTGTCTTCACCGCGACCCCCGGGGCCCTCACCAACGACTTCTTCGTCAACCTGCTCGACCTGGGCACGACGTGGTCGGCGACGTCCGAGGACGCGAACGCGTTCGAGGGCCGCGACGCCGCCACCGGCCGGGTCAGGTGGACGGGCACCCGTGCCGACCTCGTCTTC
Organism: Streptomyces sp. NPDC048331; assembly: GCF_043201215.1. NCBI lineage: Bacteria > Bacillati > Actinomycetota > Actinomycetes > Kitasatosporales > Streptomycetaceae > Streptomyces > Streptomyces sp. NPDC048331. Next base: position 97,247 of record NZ_JBICYT010000014.1, read on the forward strand.
GGGTCGAACTCGGAGCTGCGCGCACTCGCGGAGGTCTACGCGAGCGACGACGCGAAGGAGAGGTTCGTGAAGGACTTCGTCGCGGCGTGGGACAAGGTGATGAACCTGGACCGGTTCGACCTCGCCTGATCCTGAGGTCCGGGCCGGCCCGACCGGCCGGCCCGGACCTCCCCCACCGGGTGGCCGGTCTACGGCTCCGCGTGGACGCGGCCCACGACGAGCCGGACGGCGCCGATCGTCAGGTCGGGATCGTGCACCTGGACGTAGTGGTCGCTGCCGGTGGCCAGGAACTGCGGGGTCTGGTTCCCCCGTTCGACCAGCTTCCGCTGCACCTGGGGCCAGGCCCGCTCCAGGGTGTCCAGGAGGTCCTTCGGGGTTCCGGGCGGGGCTGCGAACGGTTCCGTCTTGCTGAGGACGGCCATGGGGACCGCGGGCAGCGGCGGCGCGGCGGTGACGGAATCGATCGCGCCGTCGATGTCCACGCTCTCGAACGCGGGGCGCGCGTCGAAGGGTGTGCCGGGCCTGTTCAGCAGCGCGCGGTACGCGGCCCAGCGTGTGCCGATGAGGGGGCGGATGTCCGTACCGAACGCGTCGACGAAGACCAGCCCCGCGGTCTTGCGGGGGTGCCGCTGGGCGTAGAGCCGGGTGATCATCCCGCCGAAGGAGTGGCCGACCAGCACGTAGGGGCCCGGCAGGCGTGCGGATGTCAGCAGCTTGTCGAGGTCATCGGTCATCGCGGTGAGGGTGCGGGTGCCGTCGAGCGGCGTGCTGCGGGTGGTGAGCGTCGGCGGGTCGGTGTACCGGACCGTTCCCGGCCGGTCGTAGACGCAGACCCGGGTGAACGCCGCGACACCGGGGAACACCGCCGGGGCTTTCGGTACAAGCGGCCGGGTGTCGGTGACGGTCCAGGTGTCGGAGGAGTCGTGCAGCCCGGATTCCAGGATGACGGTGGGGCTGCCGCTGCCCTTGCACCTCAGATGGATCTTCCGGCCACCGCCCACCTCGACCTGGCCGGAGAAGTCGCCGGTGGCCGGCACGGAGGAGGGCGCGGGCGGCGTGCCGTGCAGGGCCGGGGGAGAGCCGCACCCGGGAACGGCGGCCGACAGCGCCGCCGCCAGGAGGAGGGGCAGCAGCGGAATTCGGTGTCGCATCGGCACTCCGGGTCCCTCGTCGGCGCCCCTCCCCCGATCATCCGGCACGAGGGGCCGCGGGCCCGGCATTGCCGAGGCGGGAGTCGCGGCCCCTCGACCCCCGGTTCGCCGGACGCCGTCGCGGGCGGCGGTGCCGGCGCCGGATGGGCCGTCGGGGTCAGCAGCCGAGGAACGACAGCCGGACCTGCCGTCGGGGGTTGTCCCGGTTGGTGTCCACCAGGGTGACGGACTGCCAGGTTCCGAGCTCCAGCAGTCCGTCGATCACGGGCAGCGTCGCGTGGGGCGGGACGATCGCGGGCAGCACGTGGTCCCGGCCGTGGCCGGGGGAACCGTGCCGGTGCCGCCAGCGGTCGTCGGCCGGCAGCAGGGACGCCAGGGCCTTCAGGAGGTCGTCGTCGCTGCCCGCGCCGGTCTCGATGACGGCGAGCCCGGCGGTCGCGTGCGGCGTGAAGATGTTGAGCAGTCCGCTCCGGCCCCGTGCCACCTCCCCGAGGAACGACGTGCAGGCGTCGGTCAGGTCATGGACGGTCTCCCGGTCCCCGGTCGTCACGTCGATGGTGCGTGAAACGAAGGTGTCGGCCATGACCGCATCCTCACCCCCGACCGCCCCGCCGGCCGGCATCCCCGGCCGGTGTCGGCCGACCCGGCCGGCGTTCGCGACCGCCCCGGACGGCGGGACGCTCGTGGTGCGGTGCGGCCTCAGGCTTCGGCCAGGCCGGTGACCTCCTGTACGTGGCGCAGGCTGGGCGGGGCGAGCACCTCGTTCAGCTGCTGGAAGATCTGCCGGGCGGCGACCGCGTTCCAGTCCGGCGGGAGCAGCTCGGCGGGCAGGCCGGGGTCGAGGTAGGGCAGGCGGCGCCACTGGGTGAGCATCGGGACGTAGTGGCGGAAGGCCTCGGCGCCGTCGATGGCGGGCCGCTCGGCCAGGTCCGCGGCGACGGGGCCGTAGGCCTCGGTGAAGCCGGCGTACTGCTCCTCGATCGCCGGGAAGTCCCACCAGGAGCTGACCGTGCCGGGCAGGTCGCTGAAGGCCGCGTACTCGGCGGCGAACAGGTGCACGTACTCGCTGAGCCCGAGCCGGACGAGCATGTCACGGGCGTCTGCGAGGAGTCGGCCGGGCGCCAACCAGACCCCCGGGGCGATGTTCCCGAAGCCCAGCCAGGTCAGCCGGGTGCGCAGCTGGTAGCGGTACGAGCGTTCGGACTCCGGTACGGAGAAGACGGCCATGGCCCAGCCGTCGGTCAGCTTCGCCGGTTCCAGGCTGCCGAAGATGCGCCGGTCGCCCTCGTCGAAGACGGGCTGCGCGCCCGGGCTGAGCCGGTACCCGGTGGCGCCCCGGCGTTCCGGTTCGAGGACGCCCTTCTTCTTCAGCCGGGAGATCGCCGAACGCGCCGCCGGGCCGTCCACGTCCAGCTCGGACATCAGGGTGATCAGGTCGGCGACCGAGATCCAGCCACCGAGGCGTCGCAGGAACGCCCCGTAGACCGTGTTGATCAACGAGCTGGGCCTGAGGGGACTGTCCGCCATGATCACCTTCCGTCGGATGCGGTGGTGATCCTATCGACCTGGGCGGACGCGGTGCCGCCCAGGTCACGGCCCCCGCCGGCGGGTTCAGAGGCGGGCGGCCCGCTTCACGAGACCCAGGTCGACGAACTTGAAGTCCGTGTCGGTGCGGGGCTCGCCGTCGGCTCCGGCGGTCGACGGGGTGTTGTGGCCGTCCTGCACGACCAGCAGGCCGTTCGGGAACCTCTTGCCCAGCGGTGCGGTCGTGACGGCGGCGCCGTCGCACTCCTGCGAGCCGTCGGGCGATCCGGGCTTCGCGGCGTCACCGATGCGGAAGCCGCTGACGTAGGCGTTGCCGTGCTCGCGGTCGAAGACGGCGAAGGTGTCGTCCCCCTGGCTGGAGGCGAGCAGGTAGCCGCGGCGGCCGGGCTGCTTCGGGTCGCGCCAGATGGTCAGGCCCTCGACGTCGGCGGAGACGTGCCGGCAGCCGAAGCCGGGGTCGGTGCCCGCGTCGCACTCCTCCGTCCCGGGGTTCCATGTGCCGGGCACGCCGAACGAGCGGACCTTCTCGACGAGGCGGGCGGGGGAACGCAGGTCGGCGTCGAGCTTCCAGATGCCGACGTCCTCCTGACCGGCGTAGAGGTCTCCCGTGTCGGGATCCACGACCATGCCCTCGACCTGGGGCCGCTCGCCCGGTTCGCCGCAGGGCGTCCAGGTCTTCCCGTTCGGCAGGGTGAAGGAGGCGGGCAGGGAGGTGGTGCGGACGGTGCGGTAGCCGACCTTGCCCTGGGCGTTCGGCAGCAGTTCGGCCAGCGCGAGGTCGGTGGCGTGGCGCCGGCTGGTGATCGCGTACGACCGGCCGCTGCGGCGGTCGGTGTACGCGGCCAGGCCGTAGGCGGTCCGCTGGTCGTTGACCTCGTCCTGACCGGTGGAGAAGACCTGCGGGGCGGCCGTCTCGTCGGTGACGTCGACCAGCGGGGCGGTGGGCCGCTTCGGGTCGATCCGGTAGACGCGCAGCTGGTCGCGGCCGCGGTCGGAGACGACGGCCACGTCGTGCCGGCCGTCCGGGAACCGCAGTCCGCTGATCAGGTCGACGTTGTTGAAGCGTCCGGGCTTGTCGCCGTCCCTCGGCGGCGCGGGCGCGGGCAGGGACTGCACCTGGCGTCCGTCCAGGTCGTAGACGCGCAGGCCTCCCTCCTTGGCGGTGGCGACGACCAGGCTGGCGTCGGGGTTCTCGGCGTTGCGCCAGATCGCCGGGTCGTCGGCGTTCGCGTTGCCGCCGACCTCGTCGTCGAAGAGGGAGGGCGTCTCGACGGAGGCCGTCACCCGGGGCAGCGGTGATGTCGTGCCGCCGTGGTCCGGGTGGGCGTGCGCCGGTCCGGCGATCGCCCCCAGGGCCACCATGGCCGCCGCGGCCACGACCGGGGTCCGCCTGCTCGGGATCACGCGCATCTTGCCTCCTGTTGAGGGGTACGAGGTGGGGTCGGCGGGTGGTGTGCCGGGGTCCGCCGGCGTCCCGCGACGAGCCGCCCCCACCGTGGGCCACGTTCGGGTGACGACCGTGGAGCGGACATGACGTGCGCATGACCGAATGGTGAAATCCGGCGGCCCCGGGGCCTTCCCAGGAGCTTTCTTAGCGGAACGTTAGATCTGCGTGGCGGACCTTGTCCGGGTACGACGGCCGCCGCATGCTCTGGACACTCCCCCATCGCCGGGGCAGTTCTGCCGTCCCTCATCAGGGACTTCTCTCTGGAGCCGCCATGTCCTCGTCCGTCGTCATGCCCGCGTCGCCGCCCGGGGACGAGCGCAGGAAGCGCCGTCTGGCCCTGGTCGGCGGCTCGCTCGGCAACCTCGTGGAGTGGTACGACTGGTTCGTCTACGCCAGCTTCGCGATCTACTTCGCCGATTCCTTCTTCCCCGGCGACAATCCCACCACCCAACTGATGAACACGGCCGGGATCTTCGCCGTCGGCTTCCTGATGCGTCCGGTCGGAGGGTGGATCCTGGGGCGCGCCGCTGACCGGCACGGGCGCAAGAGCGCGCTCACGCTCACCGTCACCATGATGTCGGTGGCCGCCCTGCTGATCGCCGTCGCCCCGACCTACGGGCAGGCCGGTTACTTCGGCGCCCTGGTGCTGCTGCTCGCGCGGCTGCTCCAAGGGATGAGCATCGGCGGCGAGTACGCGGCCAGCGCCACCTACCTGACCGAGGCGTCGGCCCGCAATCGGCGCGGACTGGGCTCGTCCTTCCAGTACGTGTCGATGACCTGCGGGCAGCTGCTCGGCCTGGGCATCCTGATCACCCTGCAGCACACCTTGACCACCGCCCAGTTGGAGAGCTGGGGGTGGCGGATCCCGTTCCTCGTCGGGGCGCTGTTCGCGGTGGTCGTCTTCTGGCTGCGGCGCCGGCTGCAGGAGACCGACGCCTTCCGGGAGGAGTCGTCGGCGTCGGGCGAGGACGCCCACGACGACAGCACGCGCGGCACGCTGAAGGCCCTGTGGCAGTACCGGCGGCAGGCGGGACTGGTCATGGCACTCACCCTCGGCGGCACCGTGGCCTATTACACCTACACTACCTACCTCACCAAGTACCTGGTCGGCAGCGCGGGCATGGAGAAGACCACCGCCACCCTCGTCAGCTTCACCGCGCTGACCCTCTTCGCCGTCCTGCAGCCCTTCGCCGGCATGCTGTCCGACCGGATCGGCCGCCGGCCGCTGCTGATCACCTTCGCGGTGGGCTGCACCGTCGGCACGTACCCGATCATGACCGCCCTCGGGTCGGCGTCCTCGTACTGGTCCGCGCTCGGGCTGTCCCTGCTGGCGCTGGTCATCATCACCGGCTACACGTCCATCAACGCGGCCGTCAAGGCCGAGCTGTTCCCGACCCGGGTGCGCGCCCTGGGCGTGGCACTGCCGTACGCGATCGCCAACGCGCTCTTCGGCGGCACGGCGGAGTACGTGGCGCTGTGGTTCAAGAACAGCGGCCACGAGAAGATGTTCTTCTGGTACGTCTCCGGGTGCGCGCTGATCTCCCTCGTCACCTACGTGCTCATGCCGGACACCCGCGCCGCCGCCCTGAGCCGCGCCGAGGCCGAGGCCGACGGCGAGCCCGAACGGGAGGGGCGGGCGGCGGCTCCCGCCGAAGCCGCGCACTGATCGTCCGACCCCGGAGCGGTGGCCCGGTCCGGTGTCCCGGGCCACCGGCCCCGATCCGGTGACTCCCGTAAGCTGCTGCGCCCGGGCCACGGGGATCCGGGCCCGGTGGCTGCGCCAGAGCCTCCGCCGGAGCGGCTCCGGTAGGTCGGGGCCCGGTCACAGGTCGCGAGGGACTGTCTATGCACGCGCTACTGGTCGAGGACGACGACCGCATGGCCCAGGCCCTCGGCACGGCCCTCGCCCAGCGGGGGCACACCGTCCGCCGGGTCGGGCGCGCCCTGGACGCCCTGCGGCACGTCCGCGAGGCCGAGTTCGTCCTGCTCGACCTGGGCCTGCCCGACCTCGACGGGCTGGAGCTGCTGCGCCGGCTGCGTACGGTCTGCGACGCGCCGCTGATCGTGGTGACGGCGCGCTGCGAGGAGCGTGACATCGTGCAGGGGCTGCGGGCGGGGGCCGACGACTACGTGGTCAAGCCGTTCCGGATGGCCGAGCTGATGGCCCGTATCGACTCCGTACGGCGCCGCACCGATCCGCACCTCGGCCGTCCGGACCCCGGTGACCTGACAGTGGCCGGGTCCCGGCCCGTGCGCACCGGCGATGTCGAGGTGGATCTCGCCGCTCGCACCGTCACGGTGGCGGGAGCCGAGGTACGGCTCACCCGGCGCGAGTTCGACGTCCTGGCCTTTCTGGCGGCGCGTCCGGACGAGGTGCATTCCCGCGAGGTGATCCTGGACCGGATCTGGGGCGACGTCTTCCTCGCGGCCTCGCGCTCCCTGGACGTCCATGTGGCGGGCATCCGCGCCAAGACCGGCCGATCCGGCCTGGTACGCACCGTCCGGGGGTTCGGCTACCAGCTCGGCCGGCCGGGCCCGGCCGCGGGAGGCGGTGAGCGGTGAGGCGCCGGCTGCTGGCGGTGCTGATGGTGCTCATGGGGGCGGCGGCGCTGCTGCTCTGCGTACCCCTGGCCGATGCCTACGCACGCGGGCGCACCGAGCACCTGCTCCTGCAACGGCGCTCGGAGGCCGTCCGGTTCGCCGACCTCGCCGATCGGATGCGTACGGCCGCCGACCGGGCGGAGCTGTCGGCCGAGATCGGCCGCTACGCGCAGCTGTACGGAGCCGGGGTGGTCGTGGTCGACTCCGCGGGGGCGACGGTGGCCCGGGCCGGAACCGGTCCGGCGGCGGAGGCCGCCACGAACGCGGCCACCGACGCCGACAGCGCCTCCGGCGGCTCCTCCGCCGGGGCCCAGGCCCGTCTCCGCGCCCTCACCGGCCGCCCGACCGACCGGCTTCCCACCCTGCGCCCGTGGGGGCCGCGCACCGTCGTGCTGGCCGAACCGGTGGGCCGGGACGAGCGGGTGAGCGGGGCGGTCCTGATGGCCGTACCCACCGAGGCCGCCCGCCGGGACGTGACGGTCCGCTGGGCGCTCATCACCGCCGGGGCGTTCGGCGCGTTCGCGGCAGCCGCTCTGGTCGCGGCCGGGATCGCACGCTGGCTGATGCGCCCGGTACGGGACCTGGACCGGGCGGTCGAGCGACTGACGGCCGGCAGCCTGCAGGCCCGGGCCGTGTCCGACACCGGTCCGCCGGAACTGCGTCACCTGCGGCGGCACTTCAACACGATGGCGGAGGCGATGGCCGATTCCATCGGCCGCCAACGCGACTTCGTCGCCGACGCCTCCCACCAGCTGCGCAATCCGCTGGCCACCCTGGTGCTGCAACTGGAGAACGTCGAGCCGCACATCGCACCCGGGCCGGGCCTGGCCGAGCACGGCCGCGCCCTGGACGAGGCGGAGCGCCTGGAGGAGCTGCTCGACGGCCTGCTGGCGCTGGCCCGTGTGGAGTCGGGAGCGGCGGACCTGACCGAAGAGGACGTGTCGCGGGCGGTACGGGAGCGGGTGGCGGCCTGGACGCCGGTCTTCCGCGCCGCGGGGGTGGAACTGGTGACCGCCGACCTCGCCGAGGGCCTGCGGGCCCGCGCCCTGCCCGACGCGACGGGCCGGATCCTCGACGCGGTCCTCGACAACGCCGTGAAGTTCGTCCCGCGCGGCGGCCGCGTCGAGGTGCGCGCCACGCGGGCGCCGGACGTGAGCACCGCCGGCGCCGTCGTCGTAGGGGTCACGGACGACGGCCCGGGCGTGCCGGAAGAACAACTACCCCTGCTGCTGCGCCGTTTCGCGCGTTCCCCGGATCACCAGAATGTCCCCGGCAGCGGCCTGGGACTGGCCATCGCCGACGAGATCGCCCGGATCAGCGGCGGCCGACTCGACGTCGGCGGCCATGAGCCGCACGGCCTGGCGGTGGAACTCCGACTCCCGGCCCCCGCTCCCGTGTGACGGCCGAGGCCGGACCCGAAACCCGGTCGCCGGACGGACACCGGGGCTGGTACGCACTGCCTCGACCCGGCAGGTGGCGGCTACCGGCCTCGGCGCTTGCGTGCGACGCCCACCCCAGGAAGAGTTCCGTCCTGCGGACCCCGCTCGGGGCGAGGGAACGGGGGCAGTGAGTTGTGTGTGATGGATGCGGCGGTCAAAGAGGCCGCCGTCGATCGGTTCCTCCGCGAACATCCGCAGATGCGGCAGGCCGCATGCGACCACCCCGCTCTACTGGGCTGCGCCGATGTCGCCTGGTCACAGATCCCCGGATGCCCTGCCGGGGTCGAGGCCCTGCTCCACGCCCTCCTGGACGAGGTAGTCGGCCCCGAGGCCTTGCGGGTGCTGGGCAATGTCTTGATGGACAGCGTCTTTCACGTGAGCGCCGCGATGCCGGCCGCCCTGCCGTTCCTGATCCGCCTGGCAGCCGTCCCGGACATCGCGGTGCGGCCCGGCCTGGTTGACCTCTTGGTCGTCGCCGCTCTGCTGTCCGAGCCCGTCGACGTCGACGCCGAACACCAGGCGCCGCTCTTCGGGACGGACCGCGATCACCCGGAACGCGAGCGGTGCAGGGCCGCCTTCGTCGCGCACGCCGATGCCCTGCGGGCGTTGCTGGAGGACGAGACGCTTCCCGACGGACCGCTCGGCGCGGACGACCGTGACTGCCTGCTCAAGGCCATGGAACCGCATCGCTAGTGCTCCCGCCCGTACAGGCCCGAACTCCCGGAGGCCCACCCTCTTGCGAAAATCCTGGCGTCGATACCGGGGATCGGCATCAGGACCCGCCCCCGCGTATCCAACGGGCCTTCTTCCTCTCCGCGTTCGCCGCCCTGCCCGACCGCATCGCCGGCCGACGACGACAAGACGGCGGGCCGATGTCCTCTTCGCGATGCTCCGTACCGGCACCTGCTACGAGTCCCGGCCTGCGGCCGCAGCGCTCACTACCGGCGGTTCAGTCAGAAGGACGACCCGATCGGCCTCGACATCGAAGCCGAGCACCGGATGACCGTAGTCGCCTTCCGGATCCATCAGGACCGGCTTGCCCAAGCGTCGCCCGATCTCCCGAAGGAAGCCGCAGAACACATCGAGTCGTTCCTGGCCCTGCAACTCCCGCAGGTCGACGTCGAAGTCGATGGCCTCGTCGTCCTTGAAACGGAAGATCGCCAGCACCTCGGGAGTCGGCCAGACCCGCAGGTCCGGGCACTCGGCGTCAGCCGCGCGGGACAACACGGTCTCCGCCCGGGGCACCGGCAACACCGTCTCGCCTTCCGAGTACCGGCACTTCCAGCCGCGGGACTCGACAAGATCGAGGACTGCCTGCCAGTCCTCCACCGAACAATCCGGGACCCGCATGTCCGGCAGCGACCCCATCAGGTCCGGGTCGAAGAAACAGCTCACGTCATCCCACAGAAGATCAGCCACGCCGCCATACTGCCCGGCCGCCCGATCCGACGCGGCCTCGTTTCCCTCGAGGGAAGAGATGGGGGCGTCTCCGGCTGCCGGCCGCTTCGGCGGCCTGGTTCCGGCGAACCTCACCGGAGCAGTGCCCGGGGTCGTCAGCCGTACACCGCCCGGTAGTGGGCGACCGCGCCGGGGTGCAGCGGCACCTCGCCGGTGGAGATGGCGAACCGCGGCTCCAGCCGGGCCCCCGCCGTCACCTCCCGCAGCAAGTCGCGCCAGCGGTCGAACACCACCTGGAGCAGGTCGCGCACGGCGCCCTGGGGCACATCGGCGCGTGCCAGGAGGTAGTTGCCGACCCCGATGGTCCCCACCGGCTCCGTCAGCCCGTACACCCCGGAGGGCAGTGTGACCGCCGTGTAGACGGGGCCGTAGCGCTCCCGGAGCGCGCCGACGTGGGCGTCGAGCGGCAGGAACCGCAGCGGCAGCTCGCGGGCCAGGTCCGCCAGGGCCGGCGTGGGTACCCCTCCGGACCAGAACAGGGCGTCGATCGAGCCCTCGCGCAGGGCGCCCACCGAGGGGGCCAGACCCAGGTGACGCTCGTCCGCCGCGGCTTGCGAGGCGGGGGCGCCGCTCAGCCCGGCCGCTCGCAGGACCCGTTCCGCCACCACCTGTACCCCGGAGCCCGCCGCGCCTGCCGCGACCGGGCGCCCCGCGAGGTCCCGCACCGAGTGCACCGGCCCGTCCCCCCGGACGAGCAGGTGCGTGTAGTTGACGTAGACCCTGGCCAGGGCCGTCGCGACGGTCGGCCGCGGGAACGTGTCCCGCCCGAGCACCGCGTCCTCGGCGGCGTCCGCCATGGCCAGGGCCAGCTCGACGGATCCGTCGTCCAGCTTCCGCAGGTTGTCCACGCTGGCCGCGGTGCTCACCGGGACGATCTCGATCCGGCGGCCGCTCGCCGCGACGGCCTGCGCGAGCGCCCGCCCGAACGCGTTGTACGGCCCGCCCTCGGGCCCCGTGGCGAGCCGTAGCCGCCGTACCGGACCGGAACCCCCCGAGCAGCCCGCCGCCACCCCCGCCAGGGCACCGAGGCCGACACCCATCAGCCGCCGCCGGGTCACTTCTGCGCTGGTCACGGCCGAAGCCTAGACCCGCCGGCAAGGGCCGGGAAATCTCCGATGGCAAGCCGCCCATCTTCGGGTCGCGACGCCTTTCCTACCGGCCGATTCCCTGAACAGGGGAATTGTTTCGCAGAGGCAAGGAGGAGTTGATGAAGATCGCGATAATACTTTCCATATACGGCCCATATTCATGAACCGTGGAATCATGCCGCCCCGGATCGACGCGCTCTACGGGTTCACGTGGAATACGGGCCCGGCCCTGCTCCACAGCGCGCCACCCTAAGGGTTGTCCCGTAATCCCCGGCGGGCGCACGACGACAGATACGGCACCTCGCTGCGTTGTCGGAACGCCCGAATACGCCCAGTATGGGGACGCTCCTCCGCCTTGCGATGCACCGCATCTGACGCCGCGCGCTGATCCACCGGGGATGACGGGACAGCCCTTAGGGGCGAGTTTCACCGTCCTCCGGGCGGTGAAACCGTTCGCCGTAGAAGTGCTTCGCCGCCGCCACGACCACAGGGGCGGAATGCTCGCCCCCTCGGCCGGCGATTCCGATTCCCTCCCGGACCGGCCCGGCGCCGACGCACCGCGGCCACCGCCGCGGCCGCCCCGGTAGCGTCGCCGCCATGCGCTACCACCACGTCGACGTCTTCACCGACCGCCCCTACAGCGGCAACAGCCTGGCGGTGTTCCCGGAGGCGGATCCGCTGACCGGCGCACAGATGCAGGCGATCACTCAGGAACTGCGGCACTTCGAGTCCGTGTTCCTCATGCGCGACAACTCGCCCGGCCGGCCGGGCACATGGCGGGCGCGCGTGTTCGACCTCGCGGGGGAGCTGGACTTCGCCGGGCACCCCCTCATCGGGGCCGCCGCCGTGCTGCACGCCCTGCACGGCGCCGCCGGCCACGAGGCCTGGCGCCTGCGCCTGCCCGATCGTTCGGTACGGGTCACCACCGACCGGCGCGGCCCGGGCCGGTACGCGAGCCAACTCGACCAAGGCGCGGCCACGTTCCTCGGCAGCCCCGACCCCGAGGGCCTGGCGGACCTGTTCGCCCTCGGGCCGGCCGACCTGGACCCCGATCTGCCCCCGGAGGTGGTCTCCACGGGCCTGCGCTACCTGGTGCTCCCCGTACGCGGTGACGCGCTCGCCCGCGCCCGCGTCACCCAGCCGCTCGACGCTCCCCTGGCACGCGTCGGCGCCGAGTTCGCCTACCTGCTGGACGCCACGGCGATGGAGGGCAGGCACTGGAACAACGACGGGCTCCTGGAGGACATCGCCACCGGGAGCGGCGCCGGCTGCGCCGCCGCCTATCTGCGCAGCCACGGCCGGATCGGCCCCGGGGAGCGGAGTCTGCTGCGCCAGGGCCGCTTCACCGGCCGCCCCAGCACGATGACCGTCAGCGCCGACGGCCACGGCCGGGACATAGGCCCGGTACGCGTCGGAGGCGGCGTCGCGCTCGTCGGGGAGGGACACCTGCGCGAGCTCCCGCCGTTCTGAGGCCCCCGGCGGCGGGGGGCTCACCGCGCGATCGGGGGCACGCGGACCTACGCTGATGGTGTTGCCCGGGTCCCTCGGACGGCAGGAGACCATGCCGTGAAGCCAACCCACCTCCGGCTACGCCGGGCCTGCGCGGCCGCCGCCGCAACAGGAGCGCTCATCGCACCGGCGGCCGCGGGCTCCGCATCGGGGGCGTCCGCTCCCGAACGCTCCGCCTCCGCCTCCGCGGCCCCCACACCGACCCCCTCCCCCACCCCTCCCCCTTCCTCGCAGGCCGATACGGGCTTCACGCCCCTCACACCGGCCGTCGCGGCGCAACTCGACGCGGCCGTGCGCCAGGTCATGCGCGAGGCACAGGTGCCGGGGGTCACGGTCGGACTGTGGGCCCCCGGCAAGGGGAGCTACCTGCGGTCCTTCGGTGTGGCGGACAAGGCGACCGGTGCGCCGATGACTCCCGACCTCCACGTGCGCATCGGCAGCGAGACCAAGACGTTCACCGTCACCGCCCTCCTCCAACTCGTCGACCAGGGCAAGGTGGGTCTGGACGACCCCATCGGCACGTACGTCGCAGGGGTTCCGAACGGTGACCGCATCACCCTGCGGGAACTGGCGGGCATGCGCAGCGGTCTCTTCAACTACAGCCTGGACGAGAGCTTCGTCAAGAAGTTCGAGGACGATCCGGAACAGTCCTTCACGCCGCAGCAGTTGCTCGACGTCGCGTTCGGACACCCCGTGCTGTTCGAGCCGGGCGCGGAGTTCGACTACAGCAACACCAACCTGATCCTGCTCGGTCTGGTCGTGGAGAAGATCACCGGGCGGCCGCTGCACGAGGTGATCACCGAAGACGTCCTCGGGCCGGCCGGACTCCGCAGCACGGTCTTCCCGACGAGCCCGGCCCTGCCGACGCCCTACGCGCACGGCTACACCGACCAGACGGCCTCGGGCAAGGTCGAGGACGCGACCCGCTGGAATCCGTCCTGGGCCTGGGCGGCCGGAGAGATGGTCTCCGACGTCCAGAACCTGCGCAGTTGGGCCCGTACCCTCGCCACCGGCACGTTGCTGAAGCCGGCGACTCAGGCCGAACGCCTGAAGACCACCCCGATGGACATCCCCGGTGCGAGCTACGGACTCGGCATCTTCGACGTACAGGGCTGGATCGGCCACAACGGCTCGATCCCGGGCTACGAGGTGCTACCCGTCTACCTGCCGTCGGCGCAGGCGACGATGGTCATCGTCCTGAACACCGACAGCCAGTACAAGGGTCAGGAGCCCAGCACGCTCTTCGGCCAAGCGGTCACGAGCATCGTGACCCCGGATCACGTGTATCCCGGCCACAAACCGGTCGCGCCCAAGGCAGGTTGACGGGGCGAGGGGCCGCCTTCCCGGCCCTTCGCCGCGCCCGACCGCGCCCGACTCCGCTTACGCCGCGGTTCCCGGTCGGCCCGCCCGTCGCGCACGCCGTCCGGAAAAACCCGTACGGCAAGCGGAGGCTGAGGATCCTTCCGTGTCGGCTCCCCGCTGGAATCGACCCGATTCGACAGGGTGGAATTCCGGTCGGCCGACCGATTTCACACCGGTGGACATTCCGGAAACAGCCGGTGAAACACAGTCGCCCGGCCGCCGCCAGGGCCCGTATCTGCCCTGTTCAAAAGGTGCCCGGGTCAACTGTGTCGTCCACCAGATGAGTTACTACCCAGGACGCATGGAACGTCGCTCAGAGTTGAGGTAGCTTTCTGTCACGTCGCCGCCACACCCGGGGCACAGGGCCCCATGGGACTAGCGGCACAAAGGACCCGACCCCTGTTGACGACAGCAACCGAAGTCTTCACAGTCCGGCCGTACACCCCGCATTGCCAGGTGATCAGCACCGAAGGCGATCATGCCGTCATAGGCATTTCCCCGGGGAACAGTTACTTCTCGGCCCAACGTGTGAATGACCTTGCCCATTGGGGCCTGCGCAACTTCGAGCAGGTCGACCTCATCTACACCGACATGCACGTGGCCGAGATGTACGAGGCTCTCGGCTACGGCGAGGACGAAGCACGACGGAAGGCGGTGAAGAACCTGCGCGGCGTCCGCGCCAAGGTCAACAACGCCGCCGCGGAGGCCGATCCCACCGGCGTACGCCTCCGTGCCCGCCCGATGTCATCCCTCACCGACATCCCTGCCTACCGGGCGCTCCACCGTCACCTGACCAACCTGCTGGACACCGACCCGGAGTTCCGCAAGACCAGCAACTCGCTGGTCGACGCGTTCCTCTCGTCCAAGGTCCTGAACGGGAAGGCCGCCACCACGCGACAGCGTGAGGTGTGCCTGGAGTACGTCTGCGCCGAGATGCCGCTCTTCCTCGACACGCCGGCCATTCTCGGCGTGCCGTCCTCTCTCAATTGTTACCACCAGCTCCTGCCCATGGCGGAACTGCTCTACTCACGCGGCTCGGGCCTGCGCGCCTCGCGCAACCAGGGTCACGCCATCATCACCCCCGCCGAAGGAGCTTCCGATGTCCACTGACGCCCTCCTCGATTTCCCCTTCTCGGCGCGCGGCGACCAGCTCCCGCCCGAGATCGAGGAACTGCGCGGCGAGCCGGTGAAGCGGGTTCGCACGATAGCCGGCGACGAAGCCTGGCTCGTCTCCTCCTATCCGCTGGCCAAGCAGGTCCTCGAAGACCCCCGGTTCAGCCTGAAGGACACCTCGGCACCCGGTGTGCCGCGCCAGTACGCGCTGACGATCCCGCCCGAGGTCGTCAACAACATGGGCAACATCACCGGCGCGGGCCTGCGCAAGGCCGTGCTCAAGGCGATCAACCCCAAGACCGACGGGCTCACCGACTGGATGCGCGCCCAGGCCACCAGCCTGGTCGACAGCCTGCTGAGCCACGGGGCGCCGGTCGACCTGCGCGGTCAGTTCACCAACCCGTACGCCGAGAACCTCCACTGCCGCATCCTCGGCATTCCCGAGTCCGACGCACCGCGTCTCGCGGCCAGCCTCGACATCGCGTTCATGAACTCGGCCTGCCCGGTCACCGGTGCCAAGCTCAACTGGGACCGCGACATCGCCTACATGGTGGAGCGGCTCGACGACCCCACCACCACCGGCCTGATCGCCGAGCTCGCCGCTCTGCGCAACGACCCCCAGTACGACCACCTGACGGACGAGATGCTCGCCACCGTGGGCGTCACGCTGTTCGGCGCGGGGGTCATCTCGACCATGGGCTTCCTGACCATGGCGATCGTCTCCCTCCTCCAGAACCCGGAGATGTGGGAGCGGCTGCGCAGGGAGCCGGAGAAGATCCCGGCCGCGGTGGACGAACTCCTGCGCATCAACCTGTCGATCGCCGACGGCCTGCCCCGACTCGCGCTGGAGGACGTCACCCTCGGCGACGTGGAGGTCAAGAAGGGCGAGCTCATGCTCGTCCTGGTCGAGGCCGCCAACACCGACCCCGACGTCTACCCCGACCCGCACGTCGCGGACATCGACCGGCCGAACGCGGGCACGCACCTCTCCTTCGGCGGCGGACAGCACTACTGCCCGGCCACCGCTCTCGGCAAGCGGCACACCGAGATCGCCATCGAGGTGCTCCTGGAGAAGATGCCCAACCTCGCACTCGCTGTGCCGGTCGACCAGCTCGTGTGGCGTACCCGCTTCATGAAGCGCATCCCGGAGCGCCTGCCCGTGCTCTGGTGAGTCACGCCAGCGCGTGGGACGACGCGTCCGCCCGATGATGGCCCGGCCGGGGGGAATTCGGCCGGGCCATCGCCCTGCTCTCCGGGCCGCCCCCTTCCCTACGTCAGGAACGCCGCGGTGGTCGCCACGAACCGGTCGGCATCGTCGAGCCACGGGTAGTGGCCCGCGCCCCGCTGTACGACGAGTGTGGCGCCGGGCAGCAGCGCTGCGAACTCGGCCACCGCCCGAGGGGGACTGTTGAGGTCGAACTCGCCCGCGAGCAGCAGCGCGGGGTTCCGCCAGGTGGCGAGGGCGGCCCGGGTGGCCGGCGGGTCGAAGGCGCCCTCGGCCGCGAAGAGGGTGACGGCTTCCGTGTTGTCGGGGCGGGCCGCTGCCTGGTGCCGCCGGGCAGCGGCGTCCCAACGCCCGTGGAAGAAGGGGCCGATGGCGTCCCGGTCACCGCCGCCGGCGCCCTCGGTGATCGCCTCCAGTGCCGCGAACGCCTCGGGGAACCAGGGCTCGTCCTTCCGGAGCCGCGCGAGCTCCCGCCGGCTCTCCCCCGTGATCTCCACGCCGACGGCCCGGGTACCGGGGGTGATCAGGGCGAGCCTGCGGACCCGGCCCGGGTACCGGGCCACGTAGCGCGCGGCGAGGTTCGCGCCGGCCGAGTGCGCCAGCAGGTCCATCCGGTCGAGGTCGAGGTGTGCGCGCAAGGCCTCGACGTCCTCGACGAGGCGGTCGCAGCGGTAGGAGGAGGCGTCCTCGGGGACCGCGGACCGGCCGGTGCCACGCAGGTCCAGGACGATCAGCCGGCGGTGCGCCGACAGACCGCCGAGGTTCCCGAGGTAGGCGGAGTCCGCCGGGCCACCGGGGACGCAGACGAGCGGGTCGCCGCTGCCGTGGACGCGGTAGGCGAGCCGGGTTCCGTCAGGTGCGGTGAATGTGGGCATGCCACGGATCCAGCCGGCCATAACCTGGTTGTACAACCTGGTTATGAGGGAGGCGCCCGGGCCGTGTATAACCGAGTCGTGGCAGACCGAGAGCGTGACCTGAAGACTGACCCAGGGGCACCCGGAGCGCTGACCGAGGAACAGGCCGTGCGGATGCTCGCCGGTATGAACGAGGTCATCCGCGCGGGTGAGGAGATGCGGCGGCTGCGCGCCGAGATGATCAAGCTGTTCGCCGACCTCGGCTGGACCCAGGGCACGATCGCCCGGATCACGGACATGAGTCAGCCCGCCGTCTCCAAGCAGGTGGCGAAGTACACGGGCGAACACCCCGCGCCGCCGATGGATCTCGCCCTCGACCAGTACGACACCCCGTGGCTCGAAGGGCGCCTGTGGGGGCTCGCGGAGGCAGTCGCGGAGAGCGTCGACACCGCACGCTGCACCCGCCGCGTCGACGCCCTCGCCCGGGGCGGCAAGCGCTTCACACCCCGCACCGTCGACGAGCTGCGGCGCCTCCTGGAGGAGGACCTGACACGCCATCGCACGGAACTGCCCGCCGGCTTCCGGGCCGCGTACGACGAGATCAGCCGCGGTCTCGACGTCCCGCCCAAGCCGACGACCGGCACCCCGGCACCGGCGCCGGCCTCGGCCTCGGCCTCGGTCCGCCGCACCCTCGCCCACCAGGTGCAGCGCGACCGACTCCGGGACGAGCACGGATCGGCCTGATCCGGGAGTGATTCCGGCCCTTCCTGGATCGGAGGCGGAAGGCTCCACCGTGAGCTGCTGAAGTGGGTGTTGCCAGCACGCCGATCCTGACAAGGGGAAGATCCTCATGCGCAGTCGAGTCCGCGGCACCCTCGCCACCCGCTCCGTCGCCACCGGCTTCGTCGGCACCACGGCGGTCCTCGTGGCCCTGCTCGTTCCCGGCACCGCCCACGCCGCCCCGGCGAAGCTGAGCCACGCCTCGGCGGTGAGCAGGCTGAACGCGACGGGCGGCATCGGCCTGTCCTCCAGCGGCGGCTGCAGCAACCGGAACAACAGCACGTGCACCTCGCTGGAGCAGGTCAATGCCGCCACCATCAGCGACGTCAGCACCCTGCGCAACGCGAGCCACTGCACCCTCACCATCACGGGAGGCACCGAGGTGGGGCATGCTTCGGGCACCTACAGCCACTGGAACGGCTACAAGATCGACTTCAGCCCGACCAGCTGTGTCAGCGCCTACGTCACCGGCAGCTTCACCCGCATCGCCGACCGCGGCGACGGCGCCGCCCGCTACCGGTCCGCGGCAGGCAATGTCTACGCCCGGGAGAGCAACCACTGGGACGTCACGTTCTGCGGCGGCAGTACGGCCTGCACCTCCGCGGCCAGTTCCTGAGCGACGCAGGTCCGCCGAACGGCAGGGTCGGGCCCGGCGCGGTCCCGCCGGGCCCGGCCGGGCCTCACCGTCAGCCCTCCGCCAGCACCTCCCTGATCACGTGCCGGGCGTTGGTCGCCATCGTCCGATTCGTCGTGCGGTAGTAGGGCAACGCGTTCAGCGCCTGGGAGAGCGCCCGCCCCCGGCCGCGGCGCCAGGTCGCGTCGTCCACGCCGAGTTCCGCGCGGAAGACCGTCCTCGCGTCGGCCGGCAACAGGTTCCACGCGGGGAACAGATCGCAGGCCGGATCCCCCACCCCCATGCACCCGAAGTCGATGACCGAGCTCAGCCTGCCCCCGGCCACCAGCAGGTTCCCCGGTGTCAGATCGGCGTGCAGCCACACCGGCGGGCCCTGCGGCTCCGGCGCCCGCACCGCGTCCTCCCATAGGGCGGCCACGGCATCGCAGTCGATGCCCTCCTCCGGGATCCGACGCAGTTGCTCGATCGCCGCCCAGGTCGACCCGTCGAGCAGGGCGAGCGGCCCGCCCCGGTAGGCCTTCGGCGCCCCCGGCAGGGTGAGGCTCCGCAGCGCCGCGACGAACCCGGCCAGGTCGCGGGCCAGCGCCACGGGCTCGTGCAGCGCCCCGGCCACGGGGTTCTCCCCCTCCAACCATCGCAGGACCGACCACGACCACGGATACCCCTCGGCGGGCTCCCCGGCCCCGAGGACTTCCGGAACGGGTAGAGGCAATCGGCGTGCCAGGCGGGGCAGCCATTCCTGCTCCATCGCCACGTCCGCGGCCCCGCCCGCCAGCATCGGTAGCCGCACGACCATGTCGTCACCCAGCCGGTACATCACGTTGACCGTGCCGCCCGACGGCAGCCGCTGCACGCTCAGGTCGGCCCACCGGGGGAACTGCCCGGCGATCAGCCGGCGTACGAGGTCCTCGTCGACGGGGTACGCGTCGGCATGCATCTGCGCGGTGGTCATGGGGCACCATCCGATCTCCGACGGCCCACGGGGTCAAACCCTTTTCCGGTGCACCCGCGCGGCGCCGTTGCTCGACGGGGGTCGTGATCGTTTGCGTGGCTGACAGGACATTCGGGACAGTCATCGACGGACAGGGCGAGTGGTCGGAGTGCGCGTCACGAGAAGGACCCTGCTACAGGCGGCTTCGGCCGGTGCCCTGACGGCGCTGCTCGGCCGCCCGCCCGAGGCGTCGGCCACGCCGGGGGGAGCCGCCCCTGACAGCGCCACCGGGGACGTGGTCAGGCTGCGCTTCACCCGCGCGACCAACGGCGCGGCCACCGCCACCGCCACCGGGGACCGGGTCGTCGCGGAGGTGCAGGGTGTCCTCTGGTCGCTGCCCCCGGACGGTTCCCCCGCGACGCCGCTGACCCCGCCCGACCTCGAACCCGGCCGTCCGGTGTACTCCCCCGACGGCCGCCAGGTGGCGATGAGCGCCTACCGCGGCGGCGCCTTCCACATCTGGGTGATGAACGCGGACGGCTCCGGCCTGCGCCCCCTCACCGACGGCCCGTTCGACCACCGCGCACCCGCCTGGTCGCCCGACGGCCGGACCATCGCCTTCTGTTCCGAGCGCGGCGGCGATCCGGTGGCGGGCAGCCCGTACCGGATCTGGTCGGTCACCGTCACCGGCGGCCGACCGCGCCGCCTGACCGGATTGCCCGGGCAGGACGGTCCCGGCCAGGGCGGCGAGTGGGAGGACTTCGACCCGGTCTGGTCGCCGGACGGTTCGCGCGTGCTGTTCGTACGCGGCACGCCCGCCGGGGAAACCCTGACCGCCCGGACCATCGCCTCCGTGGCCGCGGAACCCGCCGCCGGGGACCCCGTCCGGGTCGAGCACACCGTCACCGAGGGCAGGCTGCTGGCACCCGCGCTCTCCCCGGCCGGACGCACCGCCTGGCTGTCGGCGGCTCCCGGCCCCCGCAAAGCCGAGAACCTCTCCCTCGTCGTCGACGGCCGGCCGGTCCCGCTCGACGGCGACCTCGCGCCCGCACCCCCGCGCTGGATCGGCGACGACCGGCTGCTGATCACCCTCGACGGCCGGTTCCGGGTGATCCGCCCGCACCGGGAGGACGGTGCGGGCGGTGCGGGCGGCGCCGACCGCCGCGAGTTCCCCCTCGACGCCACCCTCGACGTGCCCCGACCCCGTTACCGGGTCAAGGAGTATGTCCTCGAGGCCGTGCGGAGTCTTCCGGTCCGCGGCATCCACCTGCCCGCCCTCTCCCCCGACGCACGCAGCGTCGCCTTCGCCGCGCTGAACGCGCTGTGGGTCGCCCCCGTCACCGGCGGCGCACCCCGCAAGGTCGTCCAGGCCCCCGTCACGGCGTACGTCCAAGGCCCGGTGTGGAGCCCGGACGGCCGGGCGCTGGTCTACACCGACGACCGCGACGGCCTGAACACCGTGCGCCGCCGGGAACTCGACACCGGCCGGGAGAGCGTCCTCGCCCCGGGCGGCCGCGTCTACGGGGTGTTGTCGCCGGACGGCAGCCGGCTCGCCGCCCTCGACCTCGCCGGCCGACTCCTCGTCCGCGACCTCGCGACCGGGTCCGAGACCCCCCTGGTCGCGGCCCTCGGCGGCGGCGGTCTGCCCGGCCCGCCCAGCTGGTCGCCGGACGGCCGCCACCTCGCCCTGTGCGACCGCAACCGGCTCAGCAGGCGCTTCCGTGAGGGCTACAACCTCATCCGGATCGTCGACACCCGCACCGGGGCGGCCCGTCTCCACGCGCTCGCCCCCCACGCCTCGCTCGCGGACCGCTACGCCTCCGGCCCCGTCTGGTCGCCCGACGGCCGCTTCCTGGCCTGCGTCGCCGAGTCGGCCCTCTGGCTGCTTCCCGTCGCCCCCGACGGCGCCCCGACCGGACCGGCCCGCCGCCTGACCGACGAGCCCGCCGACCACCCTTCGTGGTCCGCCGATTCCCGCACCCTGCTCTACCAGTCCTGTGCGCGGCTTCGTCTGCTCTCCCTCGACGGTGCGGGCGTACCGGTCGGAGCGCCGCGGACCGTGCCCGTCTCCCTGAACCACCGGCGCCCCACTCCCGTCGACACCGTCGTGCACGCGGGACTGCTGTGGGACGCCACCGGCTCCCCGCCCCGGGCCGACGTCGACATCCTGATCGGCGGCGGCCGGATCACCGCTGTCGAACCGCACCGGTCGGGCCGCCGCGCGACCCGCACCGTGGACGCCTCCGACGGCACGGTCCTGCCGGGACTGTGGGACTCCCACGTCCATCCGTACCCCTACACCTACGGGGCGCGGCAGGGCGCGCTGCACCTCGCGTACGGGGTCACCACGGTGGTCTCCCTCGGCGGTTCCGCCTACGAACAGGCCAGGCTCCGCGAGGACATCCGGGCCGGACTGCTCGCCTCCCCCCGCATGCTGGCGGGCGGGGAGCTCCTCGACGGATCGCGCGTCGCCTACAGCATGGGGCGCGCCCATCGCACGGAGGCGGGGTTCGCCCGCTCGCTGGCCCGGGCCGCGGCGCTGGACTGGGACTTCGTCAAGACGTACGTACGGGCGCCGTACCCGTACATGGCCGAGGCGGCCCGGTTCGCGCACGAGCGGCTCGGTGTCCTGGCCGGTTCCCATCTGTGCGCCCCCGGCATCCGCTCCGGCCAGGACCTGACGACGCATCTGGTGGCGACCGAGCGTGCCGAGTACGGGCACGGCGCGACCCCGCGGGGGCACACGTACCAGGACACCCTGGAGGTCTACACGCACGGCGGTTTCGACCTGATCGCCACCCCCTTCACCGCCCTTCCGCTGATCGGCGCCGATCCGGCGCTCGCCGACGACGTCCGGGTGACGTCCCTGATGCCGCCGTGGGACGTGGCGGCCGTCCGGGCCGCGGCGGCCGCACCGCCGACCGCGGAGCAGGGCCTCGCCCTGGAGCGGGAGGTCGCCGTCTACCGGAGCGTCATCGCGGGCGGCGGGCGCCTGGCGCTCGGCACCGACGCACCGCTCACCCCGGTCGGTCTCCACCTCCACCTGGCCCTTCGGGCCTTGCACCGGTACGGCCTGTCGCCGGCCGAGGCGCTGACGACGGTGACTTCGGCCCCGGCCCGGATGTTCGGCGTCGCGGACCGGCTGGGCACGGTCGAGCCCGGCCGGATCGCCGACCTCACCCTGGTCGGGGGCCACCCCTTCACGGACTTCGACGAGCTGGTCCGGGTACGGGCGACCTTCCGTGGCGGAACACTCCATGAACAGGCCGCCCTGGAGCGGGCCTTCACCCCGCCGGCCCCGGAGTCCGGGGACTGGCGATCGGTGCTGGATCAGATGCTGCGGGACGGCTGCTGCACTCCGCACACCTGAGCTGCGGGCATGGCTGTCCCCGACATCATCCCCCTCGCTCATGAGCCGGACCACCGGACGAGCACCATCGGCCGTTTCAGCGGCGGACAGTTCCTGGCTTCGGTCACCTACGCCTTCCCGGACGGGTTCACGAGCGGGGACGGCTGGGAGGAGCAGAAGCGGCTCTTCGCCGTGCTTCACACGTTCGACCACCACGGGCACCGACAGGAGTCGGACATCTGGTGTGCCGGAACGTGGGCGGAGCCGATGAAGCGTCCGCATGACGAGCAGTCCGTGGTGGCCCGCGCGGAAGCCCGTCTCGCCGCCGGTCTCGACGGGCTCGCGAAGCGGGAGTAGCACGACATCGCGATCCGGCCGTCCGGATCGCTGTCGATGGTGTGGTCTTCGGGCTCGTCACGGAGTGCCGTGCCGATGACTCGGACGGCGAGGACGACCGGGCTGAGCTGCATCCCGAGCGCTTGGGCTTCTCGGCTCCGTGGAACGGCGAGTACGACACCTGACAGGCCCGCCGGCCGGCCGGGTCGGAGGGGCGGCACCCGCTCCGGTGAGCCGGCGCCGAGGCCCGGTCCACCGGCCCGCCCTGTCAGTGGTCGCGTCTACCGTCGACGCATGACCGTGAACGACAGGGCCGACGCCGCGGGGCCCGGCCGCGCCGTCCTCGACCATCTGCTGTGGCTGATCTCGGACTCCGCGTGGGGCGACGACCTGGTCCTGCGGGGCAGCATGGTCATGCCCGCGTGGGTCGGGGGCCGGGCCCGGCCGCCGGGTGACCTCGACTTCGTCGTGACGCCGCCGTCGCCGGTCCCCGTCGACCCCCGCGATCCCCATCCGTACGTCGCCGGGTACGACGCCGTGCAGCAGTGGCCGGAGGCCGCCGATGGTGCGGCCCGCTACGAGATATGGGGGGACGGGGAGGCGGAGTTCGAGACCCGTGGCCTGCGCGCGAACGTCCCGCCGGAGGGCCTGACCTGGCAACCGGAGCCGGAGCCGGCGGATTTCCCGCCGTACGAGGAGCTGCTGGAGCGGATCCGCGCATGTCCGCGGGCCACCGCGGGCGTCCTGCTGGACGCGGACGGGGCGCGCCGGGACGGTACGTGGGCCTACACGTACGCGGACGGCGAGTTCGGGCCCCCGGGGATCAGGATCCTGATCCCGTGGCGGGCGGACTCGGGGGCGGTGGGGACGGCGCAGCTGGACTTCGCCCGCGACGAGCGGCTGCCCGAGGCACCCGTGTGGACGGCCGTGCCACGCGGCGACGGCGGGGTCACGGTGGTCCGGACGGCGAGCCTCGGGCTTTCGTTGGCCTGGAAGTTGCGCTGGCTGGTGGCGGACGCCGTGACCGAGGACGGTCCGCGGTGCAAGGACCTGTACGACGCCGTGCTACTGGCCGAAGCGGGACGGGAGCGACCCCTCCCCGCGCCACCTCGCCTGGCCGGGGTCCGGGTGGACGAGCGGGCGTGGCAGCGCTTCCGTGCGGCCCAACCCGGGGTGGAGGGGTCGGCCGCCGCCTGGCTCGCCCGACTGCGCGCCGCGCTCGCCCCGTGCGTCCCGGCCTGAGCGTCGTCAGGCCCGGGCGGCGGCGGTCCGTAGGCGGCGCAGTCCGAGGGCGGAGAGTTCGAGCAGTTCGCCGCGGGTGCGGTCGTGGTGCGTCGGGTGGAATCCGGCGAGGGAGCCGAGGCGGGTGCCCGTGGTGGGGTTCCAGATCTCGAGCCCGGACTCCGAGGAGGCGAAGAGCAGCCCGTCCGCGGCGAAGAACCGGCCTCGGGGCCCGCCGAAGGTCGCGATCTCGGGGGGCTGCTCGGGCACGCCGGCTGCGCCCGGCCCTCGGCGGCCGAGGTCGAACACGCGGGCCCCGGGCAGCAGTTCCTCCTCGTCGTCGCCCAGACCGCCCAGGACGAGGCGATCCTCGTCGAGCCAGACGAGCGGGCGGTTCCAGTGGTACGCGCAGGTCGGCAGATCGGCCCAGCCGATGTCCCCGCTCCAGGCTTCCTCCCCTTCGGTGAGCCACTGGTCCAGGTTCCAGACGACGGGCGTGCCGAGGGGGTGCCACACCCAGGCGTCCGAAGCGATCCTGGTGCCCGCGGGGCTGGGATGCAGGGCGCCGTGGAAGTGCTCCGACCGGGACGGGGAGTCGCCGTACGCCGCCGGCATGCGCGCGACCTGGGTGCCCGTGGCGGCATCCGTGGCCTCGATGAGGTTCCACTCGCTGCGGTGCAGGACGACGGCACGTCCGGCGTGTTCGACGAACGCCAGGGAGAAGGGCACCGTCTCGCTGTCGTACCCGTCGTTCTCCAGCGGAACGGTGACGCGACCGGTGGACAGGTCGAGGACCTCGCCGGTGCGGCCGTGGTCGATGACGACGGCCGCGAAGGCGCCGTCGCGCGAGGCGTGCAGCCGGAGGGTCTGTACCCGGTCGCCCCAGGGCTCGGCGTCGGCCGGCACGGTGACCGTGGTGCGGGCGACCTCGGTGCAGCGGCCCGAGTCGGTGTCCCAGCGCAGGATCCGTCCCTCGTCGCCCAGCAGGACGACGCCACGGTCGGTGGGCGCGATGTCCAGCACCGTCCCGGCCGCTTCGGGCAGCGCGGTGGTACCGACCGTGCCGTGTACGGGGCTCGGCATCGCGTCGCCGCGGGTGAGGGGCATACCGGGAACTCTCCTCGAAGGCAGCCGGAGGGTCCGGCCGGCCGTGATCAGGGCTGGTCGTACCAGGCGAAGGCGGCGATCCGCCAGCCGTCCGTGGTGCGGACGAACTGGATGGTCTTGGTCCCGGCCCCCTCGAACGGCTCGCCGTCCAGGGTCCCGGACTTGCGGTACTCGCCGAACCGCGACGCGATGTCGCCCACGATCTCGGTCCGTTCGGAGGTCTCCCACTCGGAGAACTCGACGAGGCTCCCACCAGGGGCCAGCAACAGGCGGCGCGGCTCGATGAACTCCTCCACCGTGTAGACCGTGAACCGCGGGCCGGTCATGGTGATCACGCCGCCCGGCAGGACCAGCCGCCGGATCCGGTCCAGATCGGCGGCCTTGCCACCGCGATTGTCGAAGGCGCCGAAGAACTCGGCGGTCACCACGTCTATTTCGGCCTTGGACGACATGGCGCGACAGTAACACCGAGGCCCTTCACGGCGTGCCGCCGAGGGTGTCGGATCAGGCCGCGAGCGCTGTCGTGATCACCAGGGGTGGGGCGGCGCGCTCGGCCGACCACGCGCGGCCGGCGGCGAGGTCCGCGTCCGCCACGGTCAGGGCCTCGTCGACGGTGGGACGGTGCTGGACGACGTCCCGGAATCCCGCGCGTTCCAACAGGGGCGGGAGGAAGCCGACGGGCCACGCGTGGTTGCGTGCCTCCTGCCAGGAGCCGTCCGTGCGCCGTAGCCGTACGGTCAGCTCGTCGCCCGGCGCGTACACCTCGCCGGGGTCACCGATCCGCAGGGAGGCGTACTCGGTGCCGCTGCGGTCGGGATCGGTGACCAGCAGGACGAACGGGGCGCCCGGTCGGAGCAGTCGGCGGATCTCGGTGAACACCCCGAGCACGGCCGCCTCGGTCGGCAGGGAGGCCAGTACGTGGTTGCACATCACCGCGTCCGCGCAGGCGTCCGGCAGAGTGGTGACGCGGCCGTCCTCGACCAGGTGGTACTCGGCCACCGCGGTCGTCGAGCCGCGGGCCAGGGCCAACATCTCCGGGGAGGTGTCCACCCCCAGCACCCGCGCCCCCAGCCGCCCGGCCGCCTCGTCGGCCACCTTGCCCGGACCGCATCCGTAGTCCACGAGGACGTCACCGGCGCCGATCCGGCGGGCCAGGGCCCGGAAGACGAACGGATACCCGAGTAGCCGGTCCGTGGCCGCCTCCACCGCCGCGAACGCCCGCGCTCCGTCCCGTCCCGACCAGGCGGTGCCGTCCTCGGCTTCGCCCTGCCGGGGTCCTTCCGACCTGTCGCTCACCACCCCACTATCGACCCACCGCGGCCGTACCGCGGCGGACCGACACGTCCGAAAGAGACGGCCTAGAGGTCGATCCAGTAGCGCCGCTTGGGCCCGATCAGGGTGTCGCGGACGTCCTCCAGCCGACCGCCGTTGCCCTCGATCGTGCGGACCGATGCCTCGTTGTCCGGGTCGCAGGTCAGCAGCACCCGGTCCATGCCCAGGACGCGTGCCTCGTGCAGGACGGCTCCCAGGGCCCAGGTGGCCAGGCCCCGGCGACGTGCCGAGGGCCTCACGCTGTAGCCGATGTGGCCTCCCGCGTCGAGGAGGAAGCCGTTCAGGTAGTGCCGCAGGTCGATCGCGCCCAGGTAGGTGTCGCCGTCGGCGATCCACCAGTACGTGGCGTGGACCCGGCCGTGGTCGACCGGCAGGGTGCGGTCCGAGCAGCGGCGCAGCCGGTCCACCCAGGCCGCGAAGCCCTCCGAGGTGTCCACCTCGTCGTCGGAGCCGAGCCCACCGCCGTCCATGTGGGCGTCCGCCCCCCATTCCCGCTGCGCGTCGAGCCAGGAAGAGTGCAGGTGGGGGCTGGGGGCTATGAGCTCGGGCATATCCCGGACGATAACAGTCGGCCGGTCGGGTCGACGGTCTCCGCCCGCCGGAGGGCGCCGTGCCCAGGCGCGCGTGGAGCGCTGGAACGTGGCGCGGAATCCGCCGGACTCCGAGAGCTCCCGCTGTTCGCGGAGCAGGGCCTCGGCGCGCCCGCGCGCGAGCGGGCCGCCGGTCCACGCCGCGTGTACCGCCCGTTCCAAGGAGATGACGTGGGACAGCTCCGTGATGGACGAGCCTCCCGTCGGGTGCGAGGACCCGGCGCGCCTCCGCCAGGACGGCGGCGGGGTCGTCCAGGTGCTGGAGGAGCCGTTCGATCCGGCAGCCGTCGAAGGATGCCTCGGCGTACGGCAGCCGGTGGGCGTCGGCGCGCACGAGCCGGACCGGCAGTCCGAGGGCCTCCGACCGTCGCCGGCCGGCGTCCGGCATCGCCCGATCTCATCCGACAAGATCCGAAAGGGACGATCTAGGCGGAGCCGGTCGGGAGGGTGCGGGCGCGGGCGATGACCAGGGCGACGTCGTCGTGGTCGTCCGTGCGGCGCAGGGAGTCCAGGAGGCGGTCGCAGGTCTCCTCGAGCGGGCGTCCGGTGTCGGCGAGCAGGGTCAGCAGGAGGTCGAGGCGTTCGTCGATGGGTTGGTCGCGGGTTTCGACGAGGCCGTCGGTGTAGAGGACGAGTTGGTCTCCGGGGTCCATGGCGATGGCCGTGGATTCGAAGGGGATGCCACCCACGCCGAGCGGTGCGCCGGTGGGCAGGTCCAGGAGCCGGGGCCGGTGGCCGGCGCGGATGAGGACGGGGGGCAGGTGTCCGGCGAGGGCGACCCGGCACTCGGCGGCGTGCGGGTCGTAGACGACGTAGACGCACGTGGCGATGGTCTCCTCCAGTGCGGCGGTGGTGTGGTCCAGCTGGTGGAGCACCTGGGGCGGGTCGAGCGCGAGTTCGGCGAGGGTGCGGGTGGCCGTGCGCAGCTGTCCCATGCTGGCGGCGGCGTTGATGCCGCTGCCCATGACGTCCCCGACCACGAGGACGGTGGTGTCGTCCGGTCCGGCGATGGCGTCGAACCAGTCGCCCCCGATCTCGCTGCTGGCCGCGGCGGGCCGGTAGCGGTAGGCCACCTCCAGGCCGGGGGTGGGCGGCGGGTGGTGGGGCAGGAGGTGGTGCTGGAGGGCGAGGGCGGTGTGGTGCGCGTTGCGGTACCAGCGGGCGTTGTCGATGCACACGGCGGCGCGGGCGGCGAGTTCGCCGGCCAGCACGATGTCGTCGTCGTTGAACGGCAGCGGGTTGCGGGTGCGTTTGAGGTCGAGGGCGCCCAGGACCTCGCCGCGGGCGATGAGCGGCACGGCCAGGTAGGAGCGGAGCCCGGCACGGCTCAGGAGGTTGGCGGCGGTGCTGTCGCGGGCGATGCGTGAGATGTCCTGGGCCTGTACGTGGGCGACGAGCACGGGGTGGCCGGTCGTCACGGACTGGGTGACCAGCCGGTCCGCGGCGTAGCGGGCGATGTCGCCGGGCGGGTCGGCGGCGCGTACGGCGTCGCTGGGGTAGGCGGCCGCGAGGGCCAGGGCGCGGAACACCGCGGGCTCGTGGGCGGAGGACCGCAGGGTCGGCCGGCCTTCGAGGACGGAGTCGAGGATGTCGACGGCGGCGATGTCGGCGAGTTCGGGTACGACGACGTCGGCGAGCTCGCGGGCGGTCTGGTCGAGGTCGAGGGTGGTGCCGATGCGGACGGTGGCGTCCGCGATGAGGGCGAGGCGGCGGCGGCTGCGGGCGATCTCGATGGCCGCACGGTGACTCTGGGTGACGTCGACCACGGAGGTGGCGAGGCCCAGGACCCGGCCGGTGGCGTCCTCCAGCCGGTAGTACGACACCGACCAGGCGTGCTCGGTGCGGTCTCCGCCGTGGGTACGGCCGGCCGTGAACTGTTCGAGCAGCGGCGTGCCGGTGGCCAGGACCTGGCGCATCGCCGATTCGGCGGCCTCGGCGTCGTCGAGGAAGGCCAGGGCCTCGCGGACGCCTCGGCCGATGTGCTGTTCGGCGGGGAGACCGTTGATGCGCTCTAGGGTCGGGTTGACGAGCACGTACCGCAGCTCGGTGTCCAGGACGGCGAGGCCGATCGGGGACTGGGCCACCAGGCGCGCGGACAGGGCCAGGTCGCGCTCCAGCTGGCGCAGCCGGGTGCGGTCGGTCGCGATGCCCAGGGCGTACATGTCGCCGTGCTCGTCGAGCAGCCGCATGTTGCGGAACTCCACCAGGCGCGTGGTGCCGTCCCTGCGGCGTACCGGGAAGGCGCCCGCCCAGTCGCCCGCGCCGCCCATGACGCGTGCGAACAGTTCCGTGACCAGGCCCACGTGCTCCTTGGCGGCCAGCAGCCGGGCAGCGGGTTGTCCCAGTGCCTCCGCGGCCGTCCAGCCGAACAACTGCTCGGCCTGCGGGCTCCAGAGGGCGACCCGCCCTTCGGAGTCGAGGACGACCGCCGCGACGTTCAGGACGTCGAGCAATCCGCTCGGTGGGGTGACCCCGGCCATGCCGGGCCTGAGCCCACCGGTCCCCGGCCCGTCGATCGCTCCCATCGGCGACGCTCCTTCCGGCATCGTCGGCCCGACGCCGTCCGCCGCCACCCGCCCTGGGGCGGCCCGAGGCGTACGGCTTCCTCTCATCGTGCCCCCGAACCCGCCCGGCAGCGTCCGGAGCGTCCGCGCCGGGACCGCCGGGCGCCCGCCGCGGGCCGGCCACGCGCTCGCAGGCACGGAACGACGGACCTCGCAACCCTGACCTTCGGCGGGGTCCGGGGCAGCCGTTCGACCGGGGCGGAGAGGCCCCCGGCGTTTCTACGGTCGCCCCCATGGAATCGAACACCCGATACGGATGGGCCCGCCGGCTGTCGCTCGCCGCTGCGACGGCCGGGGCGGGCACGACTGCCGTCACCTGGGCCGCGCCCGGCGGCGCGCTGGGCACGAACGAGCCGGTACACGTCACGCGGGGCGTCTCGGCGACGGCCTACCGGTCGCTCGCCGGAAGCGTGGCGGGCGACCGGCCGACCTGGGTCGGGACGGCTCTGGAGGCGGCGAGCGAAGGCACCCTGGTGCTCCTGGGCCTGCTGCTGCTCCTGGCGGGCCTGTCCGCCCTGCGGCGCCGTAATGCGCCGGGTCTGGCCGGGGTGGCCCTGGCGGCCGCCGGGACCGTGACCGCCTACGTGCTCAGCGAGGCGTTGAAGCTCCTGGTCGACGAGGAACGGCCGTGCCGGGCCGTGGCCGGGGCTCTGGCGGTCGCGCCGTGTCCCGCGCCGGGTGACTGGTCGTTCCCGAGCAATCACGCCACTCTCGCCGCCGCGCTGGCGATCGGGGTGACCGTCCTACGCCCCCGGCTCGCGGCCCTGGCGCTGCCGGTGTGCGCGGCGGCCGCCCTGCTGCGGGTCCTGGTGGGCGTCCACTACCCGCACGACGTCCTCGCGGGCGCGGCGCTCGGGGCGAGCGCCGTGGTGACCGTACGGATCCTCCTGCTGCCCGTGGCCGCGCGCGCGGGGTCAGCTCTCCTGACGCGGCTCCCGGTCCCCGGACGGCACCGGGACCGCTCCGGCCTCGTGGGCCACGACCGCCGCGGCGGCCCGGTTGTCGACGTCGAGGCGGGCGAGGATCGAGCTGACGTGGGCCTTCACCGTTCCTTCGGCCAGGTGGAGCCGTCGCGCGATCTGCCCGTTGGACAGTCCGGCACCGAGGAGGCCCAGGACGTCGCGTTCGCGCGGGGTCAGGGCGTCGACGCGGGTCCGGGCGGCGTGGCGGCGGCCCGCCCGGGCACCCGCGCCGTCGGCCGCGAGATGGGCGACGACGCGGGCGGCGACCTTCGGTGACAGGTAGGCGGCGCCGTCGGCGACCGCCCGCACCCCGGCCTGCAGTTCCTCCGGATCGCCGGACTTCACGAGGAAGCCGGTGGCGCCCTCGCCGAGCGCGCGCAGGATGTAGTCGTCCTCGCCGAAGGTCGTCAGCATCACGACTCCCGTCGCCGGTACGGTCCTTCGTATCTCGGCGGCTGCCGTGATGCCGTCCGTCCCCGGCATCCGGATGTCCAGGACGGCCACGTCGGGGTGGTGGCGCTGTGCGAGCCGTACCGCCTCGTGCCCGTCGGCGGCCTCGGCGACGACGGTGATGCCGGGATCGGCGGCCAGGACGGCGCGGACGCCCGCCCGGATCATCGGCTCGTCGTCTGCGATCAGGATCCGGATCATCGGACTTCCTTCCCGGTGAAGGTGTCGGTGGAGACGAGTCGGCCGGCCCGGAAGCAGAGCCGGTAGATGTCCCCCGAGCGGTCGTCGAAGGGGTCTGCGGTCTGTACGTAGTACTCGCAGGCGGCGCCGGCCGGTCCGGGAACGGGGACGGCCGGCCGGCGGGTCGTCTGCCGTGACGGCAGATACGGCGCCACCTCGGCGCGGGTCTGCCCGACAGCGAGCCGGACGTGGTCCTGCGGGTCGAGGACCGACTGCCGGGCCGTCACGGTGTCCCAGGCCCGCACCCCGAGGATGAGCACGGCCGCGGTGCACAGCGGCACCAGCACGGCGGCGGTGGCGGTGCGTCGCAGTCGGCGGCGCGCGCCGCGGTGCTCCGCGGGCAGGGCGCCGGTGGCCCGGGCCGGGCCGGTGGGGCACGGTGGGGCCGCGCCGGGTCGGTGCGGGAGTTCGGCGCGGACGGCGAAGCCGTCGCCGTCGGGGCCCGCGGTGAAGGTGCCGCCGGCGAGCCGGACCCGTTCGTCCAGGCCGATGAGACCGAGTCGGTCGGTCTCGCCGGGGGCTCCGGGGGCTCCGGGAATCCCTGCGGGGACTGCAGGCCGGACCGGGCCGTTGGTCACGGCGACCTCGGTCCGGCCTGCCCGGTCCGCCGCGCCGGACGGGTCCGCCTCGTCCGCCGGGTCGGCCGGGTCCGCCGTGTGTCGGACGAGGACGGTGGCTCGGGAGTCGGGCGCGTGCTTGGCGATGTTCGTCAGCGCCTCCTGGACGACCCGGTACGCGTCCCGGTCGACGGCCCGTGGCGGCGCGCCGACCGCCGGTGCGCCCTCGACCCGCAACCGGACGTCGAGTCCCGCTCCCACGGCCCGCTCCACCAGGTCTTCGATCCCGCCGATCCCGGTCGCCGTGCCGCTGCCCGGCCCGGACTCCGGATCCGAGGGTTCGCGTAGGACGCCGATCACCTCGCCGAGTCGCTCCACGGCGGCACCCGCCCTGGACCGGATGTCCCGGGCGGCCGTGCGGTGGGCGTCGGGGAGGCCGGTGGCCAACTGCAACGCTCCCGCCGACAGGGCGATGAGGCTGAGTTCGTGACCGAGGAGGTCGTGCATGTCCTGCGCGATCCTGGTCCGTTCACGCAGCCGGGCCCGTTCGGCGAGGAGCCGCTGTTCCCGCTCCAGCCGAGCGGCCCGCTCCCACCCGGCGCGCACCAGTTCGCGGTACTGGCGCAGGAACCGGCCGGCGAACCACGGCAGCAGCGCCGTGCACAGCAGCATCAGGACGAACCGGTTCGCCCACCCGAGCCACTCGGGCACCACGACCAGGGCCGACGCGGCCGCCACGAGCAGCCCGGCCAGGGCCACCGCCGCGTCGCGACCCGGCCCCGGCCCGCGGCCGGCGACGTACGCGCAGAGCGCCGCCGGGACCCCCCACCACGGGTCGGTCACGCTCGCGCCGACCGCGGCGACCACCGCGCCGAACAGGCCCGCGGACACGACCGGTTGCGGCACCGACGTTTTGATGATCATTGATCTCACGCACCCGACCCTACGGAACTCCCGAGGCCGGGCGGCACTGCCGAAAGTCCACCTTCGCCCACTGGTCGAGTCCGGACCGCAGGGGCGGTGCCGACCGGACCCGGCACGTCACGGCGCAGGGGTCCCGACCGCGTACGCTCGGCGGATGGCGAAATACTTCGATGTTCACCCCGAGAATCCCCAGCGGCGCACGATCGACAGCGTGGTCGACATGATCCGCGGTGGGAAGCTCGTCGCGTACCCCACCGACTCCTGCTACGCGCTGGGCAGCCAGCTGGGCAACCGCGACGGCATCAGCCGGATCCGGTCGATCCGGAACCTGGACGACCGGCACCACTTCACCCTGGTGTGCCAGAACTTCGCGCAGCTGGGCCGGTTCGTCCAGATCGACAACGACGTGTTCCGCGCCATCAAGGCGGCGACCCCCGGCAGTTACACCTTCATCCTCCCCGCGACCTCGGAGGTGCCGCGCCAGCTGCTGCACCCGAAGAAGAAGACGGTCGGAGTCCGGATCCCCGACCACGTCGTCACGCAGGCCCTGCTCGCCGAGCTGGGGGAGCCGCTGCTCTCCAGCACTCTGCTGCTGCCCGACGAGCCCGAACCGATGACTCAGGGCTGGGAGATCAAGGAGCGGCTCGACCACGAGGTGGACGCCGTGCTGGACTCGGGTGACTGCGGTACCGAGCCGACCACCGTCATCGACTTCTCCGGCGGCGAGGCCGAGATCGTACGTCGGGGCGCGGGCGACACCACCCGGTTCGAGTAGCCGCCCCTGGCCTCTCCCCGGCCCCCGGGCCGAGGGCTCCGTTCACCGCGTGGACTCGGGTTTCACGTCCGGGTAGATGCCGAGATACCGGTACGCGCCGGACTCGACCCGGTAGAGGTGAGCGGTGCGGGCCCTGGTCAGCACGTGCGTGTTGGAGTCGAAGGACAGCGGCTTGGCCAGGCCCTCGTGGGCCGTCCGGAAGATCCGGCGGGTCAGGCCCGCCCGGTCGCGGCCCTCCTCCCCCAGGCCGGTCAGGGCCGCGGCCAGCAGCCCCACGGCGTCGTAGGCCTCGGTGGCCCAGCGGGCGGGCGGGTGGCCGTACGCGGCTCGGTGGGCGGAGACGAACTCGGCGGCCGCGGGGACGGCCGCCGGGTCGGTGAACAGCGAGCTGAACAGCCAGCCCTCGGCGGCGGGGCCGGCGTCCGTGAGGAAGGCCGGTTCCATCGCGTGCTGGATGCCCATCCGCGGGCCCTGGAATCCGCCCTCGGTCAGGGCGCGGGCCATCCGGGCCGCGCGCTGCGGTGAGGTGCCCGCGTAGACGACGCCCTCGGCCCCGGCCTCGGTCAGCGCACGGACGACGCCGGCGAAGTCGGAGCCGCCGGCCGGGATCCGGTGGACGCTGAGCGTGCCGTTCGACGGCGGATTCTGTTGCAGGGACCGGACGAGCGGGAAGGCGGGCTCGCCGCCTTCGGCGTCCTCGACCAGGCCCGTGCGTCGGACCGGGTGGATCCGGCTGAAGTAGTCGATCACCGGGAGGGCGAGCTGGTCGCCCGCCGGGCGGGTGGCGACCATCGTGCGCCAGTCCGTCCGGGAGGCGGCGGCCTCGGGGCTGTCGGCGGACACCAGGAGCAGCGCGA
Organism: Streptomyces sp. NPDC048331; assembly: GCF_043201215.1. Classification (NCBI taxonomy): domain Bacteria; kingdom Bacillati; phylum Actinomycetota; class Actinomycetes; order Kitasatosporales; family Streptomycetaceae; genus Streptomyces; species Streptomyces sp. NPDC048331. The sequence goes on from NZ_JBICYT010000014.1 coordinate 131,648, forward strand.
GTTCGGCCGCGTCGCAGGCGACGGCCAGCTCGGGCACGGCCGCGTCCCAGGTGGGGCCGATGAGGGCGACCACCGCGGGGTCGGCGGCCAGCTCCTTGACGACCTGCGCGGCGCGGGTGGCGTCCCCGCCGTCGTCGACGATGCGCAGGGCCAGCCGGAAGGCGGCGTCCGGCCGACCGTTGTGGCGCTCCACGGCCAGTTTCGTTCCGTGTTCGTGGGCCTGGCCGGTCTCCTTGCCGGGCCCGGTCAGGTCGGCCTGGAGGGCGAGGGTGTGGGTGGCGAGTTCGCGGGCGGGCGGCGCGGTGGTGCCGCGGGCCCGGCCGCGGGTGGTGAACCAGGCGACCGGCGCGCCGATGACGGCCAGGCCCGCGCCGGCCCCGAGCAGCCGTCTGCGCGTGAGGCCCCCGGCGGCCGCCTGCGGCGCGTCGATCCGGGTCGGTTCCGGCGCGGGCAGGCCCAGCGCCCTGGTGGAACGCTCGGCGATGAGGCGGGGCAGCGGGGGCGGCAGCCAGTCCTCGCCGTCCGGGCCGGGCAGTCCGTCGCCGAGTACGCGGCGCAGCGCGTCCGGGGTCGGGCGGGCCGCCGGGTCCTTCGCCAGACACGCCAGCACGGTGTCGAGCAACTCCGGGGGAAGGTCGGCGAGTTCGGGCTCGTCGTGCACCGTGCGGTAGACCACCGCGGCCGCGTGGCCGCCGCCGAACGGGCCGTGCCCGGTGGCCGCGTACGCCAGGACGCAGCCGAGGGAGAACACGTCGCTCGGGGCGCCGGCCGTGATGCCGTCCGTGCGGGCCTGCTCCGGTGCGAGGTAGCCCGGGGTGCCGAGGACGGCGTCCGCGGCGGTCAGCGTGAGCGCGCCCTCGGCTCGCGCGATCCCGAAGTCGATCAGCCGGGGGCCGTCCGGGGCGAGCAGGATGTTGCCCGGCTTGACGTCGCGGTGGACCAATCCCGCGGCGTGCACCTGGGCCAGGGCCTCGGCGAGCCGCGCGCCCAGGGTCCGTACCGACCGGACGGGCAGCGGGCCGTACCCTCCTACGGCCTCGGACAGGGCGGGGCCGGGGACGTAGGGGGTGGCCAGCCAGGGCTCGCGTGCCTGCGGGTCGGCGGCGACGACGGGGACCACCCAGCGCCCGGTCAGTTGCCCGGCGGCCTCCACCTCGCGCCGGAACCGGGCCCGGAAGTCCGGGTTCGCGGCGTGGTCGGCACGGATGACCTTGACGGCGACCAGCGTGCCGGCGGTGGAGCGGGCGAGGTACACGGTGCCCATGCCGCCCGAGCCGAGCCGCCCCAGCAGCCGGTTTCCGCCGATCGCGGCCGGATCGGCGGGGGTGAGGGGGCGCATGCGCGGCTATCCCGCCGCGGGTCGGAAGGCCGGGCCGACGTAGCGCATCAGGCCCCCTTCCACCGTGTGCGTGAAGTAGGTGTTGCCCGTGAGCTGTCCTCGCTCGTTGAAGGCGTATTCCTTGGTCAGGCCTTGGAAGGTGCCCTGGGCGAGCGCGGTCAGCAGGGCGGCGCGGGTCGGGCGGGCGCCGCCCGCCGCGGTGGCGACCAGCCGGTCGATGATCAGGCGGGTGGCGTCGAAGGCCTCCGCGGTCCAGATGTCGGGGGCGGACCCGTACGCCGCCCGGTGGGCGCGGGTCACCTCGGCGACCTCGGGGGCCTCCGGTCCGGTGTACGGCGTGAAGAACTGCCAGCCTTCGGCGGCCCGTCCGGCCGCGCCGAGGAACTCGGGGCCGGCGATGGTGTAGTCGGCCGCCCGAGGCCCCTTGAAACCGGCGGCGGCCAGCAGCCCGGCGACCTTGGCGCCGCCGGCCGGGGTGCCGGTGTAGAAGAAACCGTCGACGCCGTGCGCGAGCAGGTCGCCGACCACCGGGGCCAGATCGGTGGTTCCGCGGGGGACGACGCGACCGTAGGAGGTGGCCTCGGGGGCGAAGATGTCGATGGTGCGGCTCACGAGCTGGGCCGCTTGCCAGGTGTCCGTGTCTCCGCCGCGGTCGCTGAGGATGCCCATTTTCCGGACGCCCTGCTTCCCGGCGAGCTGCATGTTGATCGCGTGGGCCTGGGCCGAGGAGATCGGGCAGCTCTGGAAAAAGCTGCGCCGGTCGGTGATGCTGAAGGTGGTCGCGAGGGCGGACACGGTCACGAGGGGTACGGAGGCCTCGCCGTACAGTTCGAGGCACGGGATGACGGAGTCGTTGCCGGTGGGGCCGACCACGGCGAACAGGTCCCGGTCGGCGATGAGTCCGGTGGCGACGGCCGCCGACCGGTCGGCCTTCCCGGCGTCGTCGGCGGTGACGACGGTGAGGGTGAAGGGCTTGTCCTTGCGGGAGTTGAAGGCGTCGACGGCCAGGCGTACGCCGCGTTCCTGGGCCTGCCCGGCGGCCTTCTGCGGGCCGGAGAGGTCGGCGTGCACACCGATCGCCCATCGTCGCGGGGCGTCCGCGGCGGACTTGTCGGGCTGGTCCTGGTCGCGCAGGGCCAGCCAGGCGGCGAGCCCGCCGCCGGCCGCGAGCACGGCGCCGCCGGCGGCGAGGGCGAGGAACCGTCTGCGGGAGGGCGCCGGAGCGGCCGTGCCGGGCACGGGCGCGGCGTCCGGGTCGGCGACGGTTTCGTCGATGCCCGGCAGGGCGAGCAGTGCGGCGGCGCGCGCGGCGATCGTGGCGACGACCGGGTCGGGCAGCCAGTCGGTGCCCTCCCCCGGGGTGTCCTCGACCAGCGCCGCGTCCAGCTCGCTCGCGCTGGGGCGGATCTCGGGGTGTTTGGCGACGCAGGTGCGCAGCAGTGCGGTGAGTTCGGGGTCGGCGAGGACCTCGGGCCCGAAGTCGGGCTCGTCGTGGACCGTGCGGTAGAGCACCGCGTCCACGGTGCCGCTGCCGAAGGGCAGCCGTCCGGTGGCGGCGTACGCGAGGAGGCAGCCGAGCGAGAAGACGTCGCCGGCCGGTTCGGCGGGGCGGCCCTCGGCCTGCTCGGGCGGCAGGAAGCCGGGGGTGCCGAGTACCGCGTCGGCGGAGGTCAGGGCGGTGTGTTCGCCACCGCGGGCGATCCCGAAGTCGATGAGCCGGGGCCGGTCCATGCCGAGGAGGACGTTGCCGGGCTTCACGTCGCGGTGTACGAGGCCCTGCTCGTGCATCACTCCGAGGGCCTTGGCCAGGGCCTTGCCGAGGATGCGTACGGCGCGCGGCGGGAGCGGGCCGTGGGTGGCCACGGCCTCGGCGAGGGAGGGTCCGGCGACGAAGGAGGTGGCGAGCCATGGTTCGGCGGCGTCCGGGTCGGCGCCGGTGATCCGGACGGCCCACGGGCTGTCCACCTCGGCGGCGATCTCGGCCTCGCGGCGGAAGCGGGCCCGGAAGTCGGCTTCCTCGGCGTACTCGGCGCGGATGACCTTGACCGCGGCGAGCGCGCCGTCGTCGGTCCGGCCGAGGTAGACGACGCCCATGCCGCCGGCGCCGAGGCGTCCGAGGAGCCGGTGGCCGCCGATCCGGGACGGGTCGGAGGGGTGGAGCGGCTCCATCAGCCCGCCGCCTTTCCGAGCTGCTGCTTGGCCTGGATCATCATCACACTGGTGCCCTGGGCCACGAAGGCGGTCAGGTCGTCGTTGGTGACGCCCTTGGCGGCCTTGGCGGAGATGGCCATGGTGACGGGTCCGAACTGGGCCTGGGACCAGATGTAGGGGTGGGGACCGCCGTCCTGGGCGCTGACGTAGTCGCCGGATTCGGAGAAGGCGTCCTCGGTCCAGCCGTTCATCTGCTCGCCGAGGTAGAGGGCGCCGCCCCATAGTTTCTTGAGGTCCTCGCCCTCACGCAGCTTCTGGTCCGGGCACCGCAGCACCTCTTCCATGGCGCGGGCGGTCTCCCAGCCGGACTCCTCACGGTTGTGGTGGACGGTGACCGTGGCGCTGATCCGCACGCGGCCGCGGCCGTCCTTGGCCGGGATGTGGAAGTGGCGGGTGCTGGTGGCGAGCACGTCGTCCGGCAGGCCGTCGGTCTGCCAGACGCAGGCCTCGTCGAGCACGGGCCAGCGGCCGGGATCGCTCTCGAACGGGGTGCTGCGCACGACCTGGGGGCCGAGGTCCTGCTCGGCGATGATGACGCGGCCGAGCAGGGTGCGGGCCTCGGCGGCGGTCCTCGGCTGCTTGGACTCGTCGAGCGGGGGCATCGCGATGGCGGTGGCGGCGCCGGGTTTGTCGGCCGGGGCGCTCGCTCCGGTGCCGGCCGCGCCTGAACCACCCGTGCCCGACGGCGTGGCCGACGTGCCCGGGGTGCCGCTCGACGCGGCGCCCTTCGGCGTACCGTCGTCCGCGCACCCCGCGACGAGGATGAAGCCCACCATCGCGCAGCCGCAGGCGCGCAGGCCGGCCTTCCCTCTGCTCTGTCCCACCAGTCCCCCCACGGCACGGATGGTACCCCGCCGGAGAGGCGCTTAACTTGCTTACGGCAAAGCTGTGTTGGCGCCGCTCATCGGCTCACCGCAGGCGGTCGAGGGTCCAGGCGGACTCGTGGCGGGTGAAGCCGATGTGCGGGTAGTAGTCGACCGCGGCCGGCGCGGCGAGCAGGATCAGCTTGGCCTCGGGCGCCTCCTCCCGCGTGACGCGGATCAGTTCGCGTCCCACGCCCCGTCCCTGGTAGGCGACGTCGACGGCGAGATCGCCCAGGTAGGTCGAGTACGCGCCGTCGGTGATCGAGCGGGCGATGCCGATGAGGCGGCCGTCCTCGGCGCGCGCGACGACGACGAGGTTGGCTCCGGCCAGCATCCGGGCGAAGCGCTCGGTGTCGTGGACGGGACGTCGCTCGGCGAGGGTGGACGCACGGTAGAGGTCCAGGACCTCCTCGACGTCCAGGTCGGCGCCGATGACACGCTCGCACTTCCACATACCGGTGCAACTCCTCGTTCGGTTCTCCGAGTCGGCCACCCGGGCTCGGGCGGTCCCCCACGGAACCCACCCTCGATACGTAATAGGTAAATCCGCGCTGTGATTATTACATAGCAAGGAGAGTCAAAGACAAACCGGTCCACCGGTATGTAACGCATCGCATCCGGGCATGTTCAAAGAGGCGTCAACTCAGGGGAAGGAGCCGCTCGTGCTCACTCAGGTTCTCAACTGGCTCCGACGACTCACCGGACGTTCCACCCAGACCCCCGACGACGAGGCCACGCCGCTGAGCGCCCGGGCCCCGATCTTCACCGCGAACTTCCAGTCGACCTCCCAGTGGGTGGCCGGCCGGTCCTGGGCCTATCCCAACGGCGGCCCCACCAACACCGGCGACAACAAACTCGACCACCTGGTCGCGGACCCCTCCTACAGCCGCACCGGCACCTTCCGCGCCACCCGCCGCCCGGACGGCAAGTGGAACGCGGGTCTGCTGACCACCGAGGGCAGCGAGGAGGGGTTCATGGTGCGGGCCGGTGACGTGCTGGAGTCCCGGGTGCGGCTGCCCGCCGAGATCGGGGCCTGGCCGGCGATCTGGACCTGGCGGGACGGCGGCAACGAGATCGACATCTTCGAGTACCACCCCGACAACCCCGACCTGCTCGAACTCTCCAACCACGTCAAGGGCGGCTCGCGCTACCACCGGGACTCCGCCATCGCCCCCGGCGCCTGGGTGGACCTCAAGGTCGAATTCGGGACGCGCTCGGTGGTCTGGTGGGTCAACGGCACCCGGGTCTTCGCCGACCGCAGGGGCGTCGGACGCAACTGGCGGGCGTACCTCATCGTCAACCTGTCCGTATGCGCCGGCCGCTACCACCCGGCGCCCGAGCCGGGCGTCTCGCAGATGTCCTACGCGGTGGAGTACCTACGCGTCCACCGTCCCTAGTGCCGTGACCGGAAAGGTTTGCCGGGTCGCGTTGTCCGGTGCGGCGCATCTCCCCCAGCTACCGCTGGGAGGGGCCCCCGGGCGGAGGGCCACGGCTCGTACCGGACGTACCGCCGTGGTCCGACAACGCGGCGAGGTGCCGTGCCGGGCAGCGCGACCCGGTGAACCTTTCCGGTCACGGCACCAGGGAACCGCACGCCTGGTGACCCCACCGGCTGCCGTTCTTGGTGATCATGTCCCCGGCCGCGTAGGGCTTCCCGCAGGCGCAGCTGCCCGGGAACTTGGCCTTGATGGCCCGGGATCCGCCGCCGCCCGGCGTGGTGGCGGCGGACGTACGCTTCGCCGGCGCGCCCGACCTGCGGCGCGCGGGCGAGGCCGCGGCCGGGGCCGGTACCGGCATCTCCGGGTTGCCGAGGGCCGTACCGGCGGCCTCCTGCCTGACCGCCGCGTCACTGGCCGCCTGGTCGGCGATCGCGTTCAGGTGGTCGCCGTCCTCGCGGTGCGCGGGAACGTACTGGAAGGTCACGTCACGATCGGCCAGCAGCCGGTCGATCGCCTCGACGAGTTCACGGTTGGCGACCGGCCCGCCGGAGGCGGTCTTCCACCCGTTGCGCTTCCAGCCCGGCAGCCACTGGGTCACGGCCTTCATGGCGTACTGGGAGTCCATCCGCACCTCGACGGGCGTGCCCGGGTCCACGGCCTCCAGCAGCCGCTGGAGGGCGGTCAGCTCCCCGATGTTGTTGGTGGCCCGCCCCAGCGGGCCGGCCTCCCAACGCTCGGGGCGTCCCTGGGAGTCGGCGATGACCCAACCCCAGCCGGCCGGCCCGGGATTACCTTTGGCCGCTCCGTCACAGGCGGCGATGATGCGATCAGACATCCCCCGATCATGCCTCATCCCGCGGGGCTTCCCGATCGCTCACCCCGGCAGCACGTCCTTGGCCACCAGCCGGGAGCCCTCGTAGCAGAGTCGGTAGAGGTCGACCTGATCCAGGAGGTTGCCGTTCGAGCGGTAGTACGCGCAGTCGGTGCCCGGGAGTGCGGGCAGCGCCCGGACGGCTTCCGGTACGTACCGGAAGCCCCGCTCCGGAAGGAGCCGGGCCACCTCTCCGCGGTCCTGGCCCGGTCGGAGGGCGGCGAAGTCCACGGGGCGCAGCACGCAGGTGGTCAGCTGCTGGGCCAGGTAGGCACCGGAGACGAGGGTCACGAGACCGAGCCCGACCGGCGCGGCGAGGGCGGCGGCGAACCGGCGGCCGGTGCTACGCCGGACGGCGGTGAGCCGGAGCGCCGATTCCGAGGCTACGTCGGCCTCCTCCCGGTGCTCCCCGGTGCTTCTCGGGCACTTCGGGTCCACCTGGTCGGGCAGCGTGGCGAGGACCTCGAAGCCGCCTTCGCGCGGGGCGGCGTGCAGCGTTCCGCCGAGCAGTCGTACCCGTTCGCGCAGGCCGGTCAGGCCGCGGTGCCCGGTGGCCCGCCCCGCGCCGGGCGGCGGGACGGTCGGCTCGGCGGTCGCCGGCCTCACGGTCGGCGCGGCCGAGTTGGTCACCCGTATTTCGGTCCGGTCCTCCTGTCGCGCGATGCTGACGCGGACCGTGCTGCCGGGTGCGTGCTTGATGGCGTTGGTCAGCGACTCCTGGACCACGCGGTACGCGCCGCGGTCGACCAGCGAGGGGAGGGCCCGAGCCGTCCCTTCCCGCCGCAGGTGCACCGTGACCCCGGACTCCCGTGTCCGGGCGACGAGTTCCTCCACCGGTTCCACGGAGGAGGCCGAGGGTTCCTGCCCTTCGGAGCCGTCGCGCAGCACACCGATGGTGTCCCTCAGGTGGCCGACGGCGTCGGAGACGGCCGCGCGCAGCACGGCCAGATCCTCCCGGTCCTGGCCGGTCAGCGTGGGCGAGAGTTCCAGGGCCCCGGCGCGCAGGGCGATCAGGCTGAGTTCGTGGCCCAGGGAGTCGTGCATGTCGGCGGCGATCCGGGTCCGTTCCCTCAGCCGGGCCTGCTCGGCCACGGACCGCTGTCGCAGTTCGAGATCGTGGGCCCGCTGCCAGCCCTCGTGCACCAGGGTCAGCCGGGCCCGCCGGTAGCGACCGGCCAACCAGGGCAGGAGAAGGGCGGCCGGGATGTACGACAACGCGTAGAACCAGTGCACGGCGCCGACGCCCAGCACGGCGCAGAGCGCGAGGTCGGCGGCCGCGCAGGCCCCGAACAGCAGCAGCGCCGGCGCCGTACGGTCGGCCCGGAGGCCGAGGAGATAGCTCAGCACGGCCGACGCCGCCGAGTACGGGCTCGTGGTCGTGGTCGGGTCGGCCAGGCCCGAGGCGACCACCGCACGTGTTGGCGCTGCTCGGCGTCGGGTTGTCCAACGCCGAGATCGCCGCTCGTCTGCGGTTGGTCGAGGGGACGGTGAAGGCTCACGTCAGCGCGATCCTGGGGAAGCTCGGCGTACGGAACCGCGTGGAGGCGGCGATCGCCGCGCACGAGGCGCGGCTGACCGAAGAGGCCCGTCGAACCGAACGGTGAGCCGGGCCGTGAGCCGGCCGTGAGCCGGGGCCGGCGGTGAGCCGGCCTGGGCGCGCGGGTCAGGCGCCGGGCCCTTCGGCGGAGAGCAGCGCGCACTTCTCGAAGTTCATGCATCCGCAGGCCAGACAGTCGGCCACGGCGTTCCGCAGGATCTGCGTCTGCTCGATGAACCGGTCCAGTTCGGGCAGCTTGCTCTCGGCGAGGGCGCGCCACTGCCGGGTGGCGCCGCGCTCGGCGTCGCCGTCGAGCAGGCCACGGATCTCGGCCAGGGTGAATCCGGCCCGCTGGGCCATCTTGATCAGCGCGATCCGCCGGACGGTACCGGCCGGGTAGACGCGCCGGCCCGCGGCCCGTTCGGCGGGCGGCAGCAGGCCGACGCTCTCGTAGTAGCGCAGGCCCGAGGGGTTCATCCCCACGTGCCGAGCCAGCTCACCGATCCCTACCTGTCGCACCCGTCACTCCCCCTTGACTTCAAGTGCGCTTGAACCATGAGTCTGACCTGGTGACTCGCGCAAGGACAACTCGCCCCCTCCCCCAGGCCTATCGGCCACTGTTCGCCCATGCCGACTTCCGGCGGCTGTTGCCCGCGCTGGCAGCCTCCGATCTCGGTGACGGGATGAGCATGGTCGCCGTGGCGTGGCTGGCCATCGAGATCGCTCCCCCGGGGCAGTCCGGGATGCTCCTGGGTGCCGCGCTCGCCGCGTACGCGCTGCCGGGGGCCGCCGGAGCCCTGCTCTTCGGACGGTGGCTGCGCCGGCTTCCCGCCGGGCGGCTGCTGGCGGGCGACAGCCGGATCCGCGCGGTGCTCCTCGGGTGTGTGCCGCTGGCCTGGGCCGCGGGGGTGCTGCACCCGGTGCTGTACGTGGCCCTGCTCGCGGGCTCGTCCGTCCTGCACGCCTGGGGGAACGCGGGCAGGTACTCCCTGCTCGCGCAGATCCTTCCGCCCGAACAGCGGCTGGCCGCCAACGCGCTGGTCAGCTCCAGTGTCTCGGCCTCCATCGTGGTCGGCCCCGCCCTCGCAGGGTTCCTGGCGGTGGTGATCGGTCCGGCGTGGCTCATCGGCCTCGACGCCCTGTCCTTCGCCGTGCTCGCCGTCCAGGTCGGACGGTTGCGGGGGACGGCGGCCCGGCGGGACGGAACCGGCGAGAAGGGCACGACCGGTGAGGAGGACGGGAAGACGACGACGGCCGCGCCGGTCGACGCCGACCGCTCGGCGGCCGGCCTGCGCCTGCTGCGCAAGCAGCCCGAGCTCCTCGGTGTGCTCGCCCTGACCTGGTTCTTCAACTTCCTCTACGGGCCGGCGGAGGTCGCGCTCCCGTTGCACGTCACGGAAGACCTGCACGCCGGGGCCGGCCTGCTCGGGCTGTACTGGACGCTGTTCGGAGCGGGCGCGGTGCTGGGCGGCCTGACCGCGGGCGCCCTGCGGCGGTTCCCGCTCTGGCCGGTCACCCTGGGGATCGTCGCGGGGTGGGGGCTGGCGCTCGTACCCTTCGGTCTCGGTGCGCCCGCGGCCGTCACCCTGGCCTGCTTCACCCTCGGCGGCCTGATCTACGGTCCGTTCACGGCGCTGTCCTACACCCTCTTCCAGGAGCGCACCCCGGCCGCCGCGCTGACCACGGTCCTCGCCGCCCGCAGCGCCGCCCTCCTGACCGCCGGGCCGGTGGGCACCGCGCTCGGCGGCCCGCTGATCGCGCTGCTCGGGCCCCGGCAGGTGCTGGCCGCGTCGGGGCTGGCGACGATCGCGCTCGCCCTCGTCGGGGCGGCGATCCGGGTCCGGGGGCTGCGGCGCGTCGGAACCCCTTCGCCCCTGGGACGCCCCAGCTGATCCCGTCCCCGGGAAACGGATCAGGGCCGTGCGGCGTCGCCGCACGGCCCTGATCTTTCCCCGCGGCCCGTTCGGCGAAGGGGCGTGGCGGGGAAACGGTTCTCCGGAGCCCGGCGGTCAGGCCGGGCCGTCGTCCGGGATCAGGCGGGGGTGATGTTCTCCGCCTGCGGGCCCTTCTGGCCCTGCGTGATGTCGAAGGTCACGGCCTGACCCTCCTGGAGCTCACGGTAGCCGGAGGCGTTGATCGCCGAGTAGTGGGCGAAGACGTCCGGGCCGCCGCCGTCCTGGGCGATGAAGCCGAAGCCCTTTTCCGAGTTGAACCACTTCACAGTTCCCGTAGCCATGTTCATGCCTTCCGTTGACGTACGTCCTCCACACGGTGTGGAAGACGGAGGTGATCGCCCTGGTCCTACGGCACAACACAGCAAAACTGCCCACACCGAGAGGTACGGGCAAGGCACTTGGAACCACGACAGCTACCCGTGAAGGTACACGCCTGCACGCACTGTCACCAGGGGGAATGATCTCGCCTTCGGGGCGAGATTCAGCCCTTTCGCCCACACTCCGGGCGCGGCCGCACGTAAATGCGTCGAGTCCCGCCCCTGGGATGCCGTAGTGTGAGGTCTACCGACGCGGGGTGGAGCAGCTCGGTAGCTCGCTGGGCTCATAACCCAGAGGTCGCAGGTTCAAATCCTGTCCCCGCTACTGCTCGGAAGGGCCCGGATCCTCATGGATCCGGGCCCTTCTGCTGTGCCGGGCCCGTTTCCTCGCTCGGCCCGGCACGCTCCCTCCGGGTCCGGGACCCGTACCGCCCCCGGAAACGGACCCGCACCGCCCGTGGCCCGGCCCCGGGTCCGGGCCACGTCACCCGGTGGGCCGTGGCGCCGCCGCCCTGCCTCGCCGTGGCCGCCGCGACGATGAGTACCCCGCCGACCGTGTGACGGCACTCACACAACGATCTGTCGACCGGTGTCGACCGGACGGGGCGCGCGGGGCGTATGCCCGGTGAGAGGGACACATGGATTCAGGAGCGATTTTTTGACCATCGAGGAGTTCGAGGAGTTCTACGCGCAAGCGGCGGGACGGCTCACAGGACAGCTCTACGTGATGCTCGGCGACCACCACGAGGCGCAGGACGTGGTGCAGGAGGCCTTCGTCAGAGGATGGGGCCGCCGGCGTCAACTGGACCGCGACGGCCGGCCCGAGGCGTGGATCCGTACGGTCGCGTGGCGGCTCGCCGTCAGCCGCTGGCGGGGGCGTCGGCGCACCGCCGACGCCTGGCAGCGGACCGCCCCCGCGGGACACGTGGAGGGGCCCGGGCCGGAGGCGGTGGCACTCGTCGAGGCATTGCGGCAACTGCCCCTGAAGCAGCGCCGGACCATGGCGCTGCACTACGTGTGCGATCTGACGGTCGAACAGATCGCGGCCGAGACCTCGCTGTCCACGAGCACGGTCAAGACCCACCTGTCCCGGGGTCGGGTCTCGCTCTCCCGCCATCTGCAGGACCCCCGCACTGAGGAGGCTCCCGATGCCTGACTCCCACGACCCGCTGCGGTCCCTGTTCCGGGAGGCGGCCTCCGCCGGGCAGGCCGCGAGCACGCCCCCGCCCGTCGCCGTCATCGAACGGCGGGGCGAACGGCACCGCCGGCACCGGATCGTCGGTGTCGCCGCCGCCTGCCTGCTGCTCCTCGCCGGATCCGGTGCCGCCCTGTCCGCGCTCCTTCCGGGTGGGTCGGCTCCGACCCTTCCCGCGACCACGCCCTCTCCCGTGGCCCCGTCCCCGACGTACGCACCGCCCCCGCCGTCCAACTCCACGACACCGACGCTCAACTCCGCGCCGCCCCCGCGGAACACCACTCCGCCGCCGTTCAGCAGCATGACGCCTCCGCGCAACACGACGGCTCCGCCGGTCGATCCCACCGGGACCGTGAACCCGAGCATGTCCCAGACCGCCTCGCAGCCGCTCCGGTAGCCCCTCTCCCCCTCCCGCCGGCTCTCCCTCGCGCTCCCCTCCCCGACTCCCTCTCCCCGCAGCACATCGCCCGTGGACACCGGCCCGCACCAGGGCCGGTGACTCCGCACGCCTTCAGACGGCCAGGAGATACCGATATGTCCGTTTCAACCCCTCGGCGGCCGGTCGAGCTTCCCGACTCGCCCACCCCGTGGCCGCCGGTGCACGAGACCGGGCGCCGCCCCCGCCGCTCCCTTCCCCCGTTCCTACGGCTCGGGCCGGGCGAGCGCGAGGTGGTGTGGCTGTACCTGCTGACCCGTGTCGGCATCTGGGCCACCGCGGGCGCCGTCAGCTGGCTGTTCCCCGCCGACGGCGAGGCCCGTAGGCCGGCTTCGCTGCTCTCGCCCTGGCAGCAATGGGACTGGTGGTTCTACCTCCACATAGCCCAGGACGGATATTTCCCCGACCAGGCCGGACCCTGGACGGCCGGCTGGGACAATCGCGAGGCCTTTCTGCCCGGCTTCCCCCTCGTCCTGCGCGCCGTCCACACCGTGGTCCCCGACTGGGCCGCGGCGGGAGTCCTGATCTCGTTCGTCTCGGGCGGCATCGCCGCGCTCGCTCTCGCCCGGATCGCCCGTCATCACCTGGCCGACCTCGAAACAGGCCGCCGTGCGGTGACCTTCCTGCTGCTCTCGCCGTGCGCCGTGTTCCTCGCCGCCGGCTACACCGAAGCGCTCTTCCTGGCCCTGGCCCTGCCCGCGTGGCTGGCGGCGCAGCGCCAGAACTGGCCGGCGGCCGCGGTACTGACCTGTCTCGCCTGCTCGGTCCGCGTCACAGGTCTGTTCCTCGCGGCCGCCCTCGCCCTCCACTTCGTCCTCACCGCCCGCGGCCGCGTCGCCTGGCGTTCCGCACCGTGGCTCGTGCTGCCCGCCCTCGCCCCGGTGCTCTACAGCTGGTACCTGCAGACCCGGACCGGGGACTGGATGGCTTGGAAGCACTCCCAGGAACGCGGCTGGTACCGGGACTTCCACGCACCGTGGGACGCCTGGGCCAACACCTGGGACGCCGCCTTCCACCACACCCACCCCACCGGGTACGCGCTGATGTGGCAGGCGGAGCTCCTGGCCATGGTGGTCGGCGTCGTACTCCTGGCCCTGTTGCTCCGAGGCCGCCGCTGGCCCGAGGCTCTGTACCTCGGCCTCACCCTGTGGGCCCTGGGCACCTCGTACTGGTACACCTCCATCCCCCGCTCCACCCTCCTGTGGTGGCCGCTGTGGATCGGCCTGGCCTCCTGGAGCCTGAAGCGCCCCCGGATCCAGACCGCCTACGTGTACGTCGTGGCTCCCCTGTCCACCGCGGTCGCCATCACCTTCCTCACGGGCCGCTGGGCGGGCTAGGGCCTATCTTCCGGATCAGGCCGGGCCGTGCCGTGGCGCCGACTGGCCCATCTCGCGCGGTGGGCGTTCCATCGAAAGGTGGGCCTTGTCCCGAGGGGCTCTTCGCGGCAGGAGATCGCCATGATCGGAGTCAGGACCGCGCACCCGGGCAGGGCCCGGACGGCGCTCCTGTGCGCCACCGCGCTGCTCGGTACGGTCCTGCCGACCGGCGGTGCGTGGGCGGCGACCGGGGCGGGCTCCGCGGCCGCCTCGTGCGTGGCGTCCCCCGTGCCGTCCGGCGGCGAGGCGAAGCAGATCCTGGACATCGCCAAGGCGGCGCAGAAGGAGCTGGACCTGAACGCCGTCGTGCTGCGCGTCACGCGCGACGGGCGGGAGATCGTCACCGGGGCGCTGGGCGAGTCGATGACAGGGGTCCCGGCCACGGCGGACATGCACTTCCGGTCCGGGTCGGTGGCGATCGTCTACATGGGCATCGCCATGCTGCAACTCGTCGAGGACGGCAAGGCCGACCTCGACGACCCGATCTCGCGCTGGCTCCCCGACGCTCCGCACGCCGACAAGATCACCCTGCGGATGCTCGGTGCCTCCACCTCGGGCCTGCGTGACTACGTGCCGGATCCGAAGTTCCTGGCCGCCCTGTACGCCGACCCGTTCCGCCAGTGGACCCCCGACCAGCTCGTGGGCATCTCCGCCGCCCACCCCCTGCTGTACGAGCCGGGGACGAGCTGGAGCTACTCGCACGCGAACTTCGTGCTCCTCGGGCAGGCCCTGGAGAAGATCTCCGGCATGCCGCTGGCCCAGGTGATGGAGCGGCAGATCACGGGGCCCTCCGGGCTGGACAACACCCGCAACAGCTTCACGCCCCAGATCGAGGAGCCCGTGCTGCACTCCTTCGACGCGGAGCGCGGGAAGTACGAGGAGTCCACCTACTGGAATCCGTCCTGGACCACGGCTCCCGGCGCCGTTCTGAACACCCACATCTGCGACCTGGCCCGTTCGGCCGAGGTCGTGGGTACGGGTGAACTGCTCTCTCCGCAGAGTTTCAAGGTCCAGCTCGACCCGGGCACGGTGGGCCTGGGCGGCAAGACCCCCGGCTGCGCGCCCAAGGACTGCTTCCGCCAGCTCCCGGAGCGGCACTTCGGCTACGGCGTGATCGTCCAGAACGGTTGGATCCAGTCGAACCCGTCCTTCGCGGGGTACGCGGCGATCCAGGCGTACCTCCCGAGCGAGCACCTGGCCATCGCGGTGTCCACGACGGTCGGCCCCAAGGGCCCGGAGACCAACACGGCGCAAACCATCGCCGGCCGCATCGCCGCGGTTTTCGCGCCCGAGAACTCCCTGGCGGGATGAACGCGTCCATCTCGGCCGGGGCCCCGGACCGGCGGCCGATCGGTCGCCCCGCGAGCATCACCCGTCCCCGTCGCCGTCCCCGCTCCTTTCCTCGTCCTCACACCGTCGCAGCTGTTCCCACAGGTTCGGAACGGACGCCTCCGCGCAGGACATGACGAGCACGAGCCGGCTGAGATCGACGTCGTCGTACCGCCTGGTGTGGGACCACCGCCGCCCTGCCCTCAACAGGGTTCTGAAAAGCAGCCGTTGTCCGGCGGCGTCGCCCGGCAGTATCTCGTCCGCGGCCTCGATGATGAGGACGTAGTGCTCTGCGGGCAGCCAGTTCAGATCGCGCAGACAGTCGAAGAGGGCGTTCCAGTTCCACCCGAAGTAGTCCGGCAGCTTCATCCGGTCGTAGAACTGCAGGAAGACCCCGTCCGTGTCCCCCATCTCACGGCCGTCGAGACGTATCACGTACGTCCTGCCGGTCATGGGCAGCAACAGGTCCACGGGCACGGCGCCTTGCTCCGCGACGACATGGACCCAGGGCGCGATGTGCACGCCGTCACCTTCCCCTCCGTCGGTGCGGGCCTCACCGCCGTCGGATCCGAAGGCGGCTGTGGGCCGCAGCCTGGATCGTCCGTTCCGAGATCGCGGCGGCCGCCCGCGCGGTACGGTGCCGGGCAGCGCGGTCCTGACCGGATCCGAAGGAGACGGCCGGCCCGGATCCCACAGCGGAACGGCATCGGGGGGAGCCATGACGGAGGTCGCCGGTTGGATCTGGCAGCACAACCTGCGGTCCTTGCTGGAGTTGTTGTCCCCCTACGTGGGCTACGACTTCGACGGCACCGACTGGGACACCGTGGGACCGGCGGTCGCGGAGACCGACGACGAACGGGCCGATCGCTGGTACTCCTATCCCCTGGTCGGCGACACCCTGGAGGTCGAGGTACGGCTCGCCCGATCGGTCGGTGGGGAGGAGGTCTCCGTAGCCGTCCACGGCATCGCGACGGCCGAACTCGAACTCCGGGCCGACACCCTGTTGGCCGTCTTCGCGCACGGATGAGCCGAGCGGACACGGGGTGGGAACCGCACGGGATCGGACCGGTGGCTGGGCCGCGTCGGGGGGCGTGCGGGATGATCTGGATCATGACGCATCCCTCCCTGCCGACCACCGAGTCGGCCGTCGCCGCGATACGGGCCGTCGCGGCCGAGTACCGGCTGACCATCGCCGTCACCGACGACATCGGCGCCGACCGGACGTCGCGGCGGACCTCCGCGGCCCTGTTCAGCGTCGTGGACCCCGACGGGTCCCTGCCGCACGAGGCGTTCGTCGAGCTGGGCGGCAGCCCGGCCGTCCACGTGCGGATCTTCCCCGAGGACGACGCGAAGATCACCGTCGACGGGGTCGAGTTCCACGATGTCCCCCGGGACTCCGTCCCGGCCTTCCTGCGGTCCCTCTACGGCGGACTGGCCTTTGTGAAGGGCCGGTTCTTCCCGCCCGGCTACTGGCTCCACGTCCCTCTGCCCGGCGACGAGACGTACCGGGAGAGCGTCGGGGGCCCTTCGCTCACGCCGTGGCTCTCCGGACGCGTCCGCGCCTGAGGCGCCACCGCCGAACCACGACGACCGCACCGGCCCGGGCCCGTGCCCCTCAGGCAGCACGCCTGCGTCGAACGGGCCCCCGGCCGGTCACCGGGCGCGCATACTCGGAGCATGGCCGACACCACCACCGTCGAGGTCGACACCGATGTGCACGACCGCCTCGCCGCGCTCGCCGCGGACCGCGGACTGAGCCTGCGCGCGTACCTCGCCGAACTCGCCACCGCCCAGGAGAACGCCGCCGCGCTCGCCCGGGCCGCGCGCGCCTTCGAGAGGGCGCTGGAGCGGCCCGGCTTCCGCGAGGGCTTCGCCCGCGACTTCGGCCGTCTGTCGTCCCGCGACTGATCCGGCAGGCGCCGGCGCGGCCGCCGACGGGCCGGGTCCGTGAAACGTACCTATCCTCGGAGAAGGGGCTGCCCCGAGCGCTGGAGGACGGCTGTCATGACCGAGGCGAGCGACGCGGCCCAGGCGGACCGCACCCTGAAGGCCCGGCATCGTGCGATGTGGGCGTTGGGCGACTACCAGTCGGTGGCCTCCCACGTCATCCCGGAACTGGGGGCCGTGCTCGTGAAGGAGTGCGGCGTCCAGCGCGGCGACCGGGTGCTCGACGTCGCCGCGGGCTCGGGCAACGCCGCCATTCCGGCCGCCCTGGCCGGGGCCGATGTGGTGGCCTCCGACCTCACTCCCGAGCTGTTGGAGATCGGCCGACACCTGGCCGCCGTACGCGGGGCCACGTTGGAGTGGCGGGAGGCGGACGCCGAGCACCTGCCCTTCGCGGACGGTGAGTTCGACGTGGTGATGTCCTGCGTCGGCGTCATGTTCGCCCCGCACCACCGTCCCGCCGCCGAGGAGATGCTCCGCGTGTGCCGCGCCGGCGGCACCGTAGGGCTGATCAACTGGACTCCGCAGGGCTTCGTGGGCCGGATGTTCGCCACGATGAAGCCGTACGCGCCCCCGCCGCCGCCCGGGGCCCAGCCGCCCCCGCTGTGGGGGGACGAGGAACACGTGCACGAGCTGCTCGGCGACGCGGTCACCGACGTGGTCTCGAGCCGCCGGACGGTGCGTGTGGACCGCTTCACGGGGCCCACGGACTTCCGGGAGTTCTTCAAGGCCTGCTACGGGCCCACCGTCGCCGTCTACCGCGCCGTCGCCGATGACGCGGGCCGGGTCGCCGAGCTGGACGCCGCGCTCGACGCCCTCGCCGCCGAGCACACGGTGGACGGGGTCATGGAATGGGAGTACCTGCTGCTGACGGCCCATCGCCGGAGCTGACCGGTCAGTCGAGGACCGGGTGCACCTCCGGGTGGGCGTCCCACCACTCCTTGTGGAAGGGGTTGTTGTCCACATTGGCCAGGTAGGCACGGCCCGCGGCCCGGTAGAGCAGTTCCGCCTGCCCGGACGAGAGCGCGGCACGGCTCCAGGCGAGACGGATGCGGCCGATGATGGGGTTGCCGACGAGCGGGCGCATCACCGTGCCCTCGCCCGGCGGGGCCGTCGGCTGGCTCAGTGCCACCGCGCGGCCGGCGGCGATCAGGTCGTGCTGCATCTTGCGGTCGGTGATGCGGTAGCGCAGTGAAGGGCTGAATCCGGCCTTCGCGCAGGCGGCGACGAGCGCCTCGGGGCCACCGTCGTCGTCCTCCACCAGGGTCATCCACGACTCCCCGGCCAGGTCGGCCAGTTCGATGCGGTCCAGACCCGCAAGGGGGTGGCCGGAGGACAGCCGGATACAGAACGGCTCCTTGGGGATCAGTGTCCTGGCCAGGGTTCCTTCCGGCAGCGGCACCTCGTGGCCGTTGACCTCCCCGTACACGATGGCGTCGTAGCGTCCCGCGCCGAGCG
Source organism: Streptomyces sp. NPDC048331 (assembly GCF_043201215.1). Taxonomy (NCBI): domain Bacteria; kingdom Bacillati; phylum Actinomycetota; class Actinomycetes; order Kitasatosporales; family Streptomycetaceae; genus Streptomyces; species Streptomyces sp. NPDC048331. The sequence continues at coordinate 149,918 of NZ_JBICYT010000014.1, forward strand.
TCCGCGCCAGTACGGTGACCGAATCCTCCAGGTCCACGGCTATCTCCCGGCCTGACATGGACAGGTCGGTCTGGGCGAGGAGGCCGTCGAGCAGGACGAGCATGATGCAGCCCAGCCTCAGCGGGCTGCCGGTGGACATGGCGCGTGCCTGCGCCCCCAGGGCGTCCATCTCGCTGAGTACGCGACGCGCCTTGGCCAGCACGAATTGCCCCAGGGCCGTGGGTTCCACCCCGCTGCGGCCCCGTACGAACAGCTCGCCCCCGGTGACCCGTTCGATGCGGCGGAGCTGGGCGGAGAGCGCGGGTTGGGACACTCCGAGCCGTCGCGCCGCGCCCCCCAGGCTGCCCGCCTCCGCGATCCGGCAGACGGCTTGCAGATGCCTCAACTCCAGCTGCATCCGGGCAGCGTACGAGTCGGGCCGTCGCGGCACCATAACGCGGACCTTATGCCTCACGAGATGTCCCAATCTCGTCATGTTCACGCTCATACTCGGCCGCGAACGACACTCATCCCCGACCCCCCACGATCGGAGTGGACGTTGCATCCCAGCAGATGGACGGCGGCCGTGGCAGCGATGGCGCTGACCGCGAGCCTCGCCGGCGCTCTGGCCGGGACGGCATCGGCGGCGCAGCAGGCGCAGCCCACCCCGTCCCAGAAGGACACCCCCGCCGCACGCGCGGTCGCGGCCGCCGACCAGGCCGTCGACAGCGGCCTGGACTCCCTGGTCAACTCCTCCCAGGAACAGTACGAACGACGACTCGTCACCCCTTGGGTGAAGGACCTCTACTCCGTCTCGTACGAGCGCAGCTACCGCGGCCTGCCGGTCGTCGGCGGCGACGCGGTCGTGCTCGCGGACGGTACCGGCAAGGTACGCGCCCTCCAGTCCGCCTCCTCCGTGCGCATCGACGTCTCCACACGGGCGTCGGTCTCCGCGAAGGACGCCGAGTCCACCTCGCGGGCCAAGCTGGTCTCCGTCGACAAGGTCGAAAGCAGCCGGCTCGTGGTCCGTCTCAAGGACGACAAGCCGGTGCTGGCCTGGGAGACCGTGCTCAGCGGCCGCACCAGGACCGCCCCCAGCAGGCTGCACGTCTTCGTGGACGCGCGGACCGGCGCCTTCGTCGACAGCTACGACGAGGTGGTCGCGGGCACCGGCAACAGCAAGTGGAACGGGCCGGGCCCGGTCACCATCGACACCACCAGCTCCGGCTCGACGTACACGCTGCGCGACCCGGTCCGGACCGGTCTGAGCTGTGCGGACTACAGCACGGGCACGGTCTTCTCGAAGTCCTCCGACTCCTGGGGCACCGGCAACCCCACGAGCAAGGAGACCGGCTGCGTCGACCTGATGTTCGCGGCGCAGAAGCAGTGGGACATGCTCTCCCAGTGGCTGGGCCGCAACGGCGTCAGCGGCAACGGTCGCAGCTTCCCGGCCAAGGTGGGCCTGAGCGATCTCAACGCCTACTGGGACGGCAGTTCGGTCACCATCGGGCGCAACAGCGCCAACGAGTGGATCGCCGGGATCGACGTGGTGGCCCACGAGTACGGGCACGCCATCGACTCCAACACCCCGGGCGGCACCAGCGGCCAGGAGTCCGGGCTAGGCGAGGCCACCGGCGACATCTTCGGCGCGCTGACCGAGGCCTTCGCCAACGAGCCGGCCCCGTACGACACCCCGGACTACACGGTCGGCGAGGTCATCAACCTCCAGGGCCGGGGCCCGATCCGGAACATGTACAACCCGGCGGCGGTCAACAACGACCCGGCCTGCTACAGCTCCGCGATACCCGGCACCGAGGTGCACGCGGCGGCCGGCCCGCTGAACCACTGGTTCTACCTGCTGGCCGAGGGCACCAGCCCGGGCGGCGGCAAGCCGAACAGCAGCACCTGCAACGGCACCTCGCTCACCGGTGTCGGAGTGCAGAACGCCGGCAAGATCTTCTACGGCGGCATGCTGCTCAAGACCAGCAGCATGTCCTACAAGAAGTACCGTACGGCGACGCTGAGTTCGGCCAAGTCGCTGGACACCACCTGTGACCTGTTCAACAAGACCAAGGCCGCCTGGGACGGCATCAGCGTGCCCGCCCAGACCGCCGACCCGACCTGTACCCCGAGCGGCCAGAACAACGACTTCTCGATGTCGCTGAGCCCCTCCTCCGGCACCGTCCAGCAGGGCGCTTCCGTCACCACCACGGTCGGCACCACGGTCACCACGGGCAACGCCCAGTCGGTGACGCTGACCGCCTCCGGCCTGCCGGCCGGCGTGAGTGCCTCCTTCAACCCGGCCACCGTGCAGTCCGGCCAGTCCTCGGTACTGACCCTGACGGCCACCGCCAACGCGGCGCCCGGTGGGTCCACGATCGTCGTCAAGGGGCAGGGCGCGAGCCTGTCCCACACCGTCGACTACGCGCTCAACGTGGGCGGGACCCAGCCCGGCAACGACCCGCCGGACATCGACGTCGCCAACGTGCAGGCGCACCTGACGCAGTTCAACACCATCGCGAGCCAGAACGGCGGCCACCGCCGGGCGGGCAGCGCCGGCTACACCCAGTCGCTGGCGTACGTGAAGGGCAAGCTGCAGGCGGCCGGTTACACCGTCAGCGAGCAGAACTGCACCTCCTGCACCTACCCGTCGAACAACCTGATCGCCGACTGGCCCGGCGGCCCCGCCGACCAGACCGTCATGTTCGGCGCCCACCTCGACGGCGTCTCGGCCGGCCCCGGCATCAACGACAACGGTTCGGGTTCCGCGACCCTGCTGGAGAACGCCCTGGTCCTCGCCCAGAAGAACCCGACGATGACCAAGCACGTGCGCTTCGCCTGGTGGACCGACGAGGAGCAGGGCCTCAACGGCTCCGAGTACTACGTGAACCAGCTGAGCAGCGCCCAGCGCAGCGCCATCAAGGGCTACTACAACTTCGACATGGTCGGCTCCACCAACGGTGGCTACTTCATCAACAACGTCAACTCCACCACCGCCGCACCGCTGAAGGCGTACTGGACCTCGCTGAACCTGGCACCCGAGGAGAACACCGAGGGCCAGGGCCGCAGCGACGACTACTCCTTCCAGCAGGCCGGCATCCCCACCTCCGGCTACGCGGCCGGTGCCAGCGCCCGCAAGACCTCGGCGCAGGCCACGAAGTGGGGCGGCACGGCCAACGCCGCCTACGACCCCTGCTACCACAGCTCCTGCGACACCACGAACAACATCAACGCCACGGTGCTGAACCGCAGTGCCGACGGTGTCGCCTACGCCGTCTGGAAGCAGGCGGTCGGCGGTGAGACCCCCGCGCAGGACTTCTCCGTCGCCGTCAGCCCGTCCGCGGGCAGCGCGGCCCCCGGCGGTTCCACCTCTGCCACCGTCAACACCGCCACCGTGAGCGGCGCCGCCCAAACCGTCGCGCTCTCCGTCTCCGGCGCGCCCGCCGGTGTCACCGCGACGCTCAACCCGACGTCCGTCCAGTCGGGCAGCTCCTCGGCGCTGTCCGTCCAGGTCGGCGCGAGCACCGCGCCCGGCAGCTACACCCTGACGGTCACCGGCTCGGGCACCGTCAGCCACACCAGCACCTACACGCTCACCGTCACCGGTGGCGGCAGCTGCACCCCGCGCCAGATCGTGACCAACGGCGGCTTCGAGACCGGCTCCAGCCCGTGGAGCGCCACCACCGGCGTCATCACCAACCAGTCCGGTCAGGCCCCGCACGGCGGCAGCTACAAGGCGTGGCTGGCCGGGTACGGGTCCACCCACACGGACAGCGCCGCCCAGACACTGACCATCCCGTCGGGCTGCTCCACGTACCGGCTGGGCTTCTTCCTCCACATCGACACGGACGAGGACGAGAACGTCGTCTACGACCGGTTCACCGTCTCGGTGGCCGGCCAGACCCTGGAGACCCTCTCCAACCTGAACGCGAACTCCGGCTACGTGGAGAAGTCGTACGACCTCTCGCAGTTCGCCGGCCAGACCGTCACCCTGAAGTTCAACGGCACGGAGGACCAGTCCCTCCAGACCTCCTTCGTCGTGGACGACGTCACCCTCCAGGTGAGCTGACGCCCACCTGAGCGACCGACCGCGACAAGCCCGGCCCGGCCCCCGCACCTCGGGGGCCGGGCCGGGCCCGTCACGTCCGACTACCGCGCTCGCGCGGACCGCGTGGCACCGACCGCGGCGACGGACCAGCCCGCCACCCAGAGCGCGCCGACCACCAGCGCCGCCAGGGCCGTGGCCATGTCCGGAGGCGTGTCCCCCAGGCTCGGGGCCACCCCGGCCGCCCGGGCTCCGAAGCCGACGACCCCGGCCCCGACCATCACGATGCCCAGCCAGGAGACACCGACCACGGACCACCGCAGCCACCGGGTGCCCGGCGGACGGAGCAGCAGCAGGGCGACGACCGCCATCAGCAGGCCCAGAGCGGCGTTGCCCAGTTGGGCGGCCGTGACATCGGTGACCTGGGCGTAGGCGTCCGGCGGCGCGGGAAAACCCGGCATGCCGAGTTCGCCGTCCCGCGCGAGGTCCACCTTGCTCACGGTGTACGCGAGCGCTCCGGCACAGGCGGTGAGCGCGGAGATCCGCCGGTTTCTCGGTGATCGGGTCATGGCCTCATCCTGCGGCCCGGTACACCCCCTCCACGTCCTTCGCATGGAGGGTCCGCCTCCCCCGTCCGGGGGAGGCCGGATCGCCCGGATCCGGCGCCCCGGAGGCTCGGTCAGTGCTTGCCGCCGCCCCGCTCGGGACCGATCATGGCGACCAGCCCGTAGTCCAGCTCCGCGCCGTCGACGAGCAGGGCCTCGACCGTACGTGTGCTCGGGTCGATGTCGGCCTCCACGCCCTGCCCGCGGTAGCGGGGGTAGCCGGAGGCGCCGGTCTCGCCGGTCGCCTCGACCGTGGCCACCCGCAGGGCCCGGTCGGCCGCGGACTCGCCACGCAGGTTCTCGATGTGCTCGGGCACCAGCAGGATCTCGAAGCTCTGCGGCTCTGTGCTCATGGATCGAAGCTACCGGATGAGGTGCCCCGGAGCAGGCGGGCACGCGCCCCGCCTCGTAGGCTCTGCGGGACCCCACCCGGATGAAGAGGAACGACATGAGCGGCGACACCCCCAGCAGGATCCTCCTCGTGGCGAGGGAGAGCACCCTCAAGGGTCTGCTGGAGCGCCTCCTCGTGGCCCGGGGGTTCGCCGTGGTCGACGGCGGAAGCGGAGTGGACATCGTCTCCCTGCTGGGCAGCGCCGGCCCGATCGATCTGGTGATCTGCGAGCGCACCGGGCCGGGACTGGACGAGGTGGCACTGTTCGAGGAGATCCGCCGGCACCCCGATCACGGACGGATGCCGATCCTCGCGCTGCCGCCCGCCGATCCGGAGTGCACGGTGCACGCGCTGGAGGCCGGTGTGAGCGACTGTCTCGCCAAGCCGTTCCATCCCACGGAGTTCATGGCCCGTGTCGAACGGCTGGCCCGGCCGGCCGCGGCCTGATTCCGCTCTTCGGGCTCCGGGCGGTGGTCCGGATCCGGCCGGTCCGGACCGGGAACACGATTGGCCGGACATCGCCCTGGTCCGGCCCGCTCCGGGTTCCTACGATTCGGTCACCGGTCCGCACCGACCGGGACTTGTCAGGGACATGCCCAGATTCCCCTTCCTGGGCCTGCCCCGTTCCACCCTGCACACCGGTCTGTGACGACCCGGCCCCGCTCTGGCCGGCCGCACCCCCCACCCTCCGGCACGCGGGCACCCCCGCCCGCGCGCCGCCCGGTACCGAAGCAGTGGATCGGAGAACCATGTCCGGTGGATTCCTCGTGAGCGGCGCGATCGGCGCCCTGCTCACCGCCACCCTGCCCACGCACGTCACCCCCTCCACGATCGTGGACCCGCCGCCCGACCGCATCGTGATCGAAGTCGCCACGGTCAACGGATCCGGGTGCCCCAAGGACACCGCGGAGGTCGCGGTGTCCCAGGACAACACCGCCTTCACCGTGACCTACAGCCAGTACCTCGCCCAGGTCGGCGGCGGCGCCCCGCCCACGGCGGCGCGCAAGAACTGCCAGCTCAGCCTGATCGTGCACGTGCCCAGCGGCTTCACCTACGCGATCGCCAGCGCCGACTACCGCGGCTACGCCTCGTTGGCGCCGGGGGCGAAGGCCACCGAGAAGGCCTCGTACTACTTCCAGGGCTCGCCGGACACCGCCGCGCGCACCCACAATTTCAGCGGCCCGCAGGAGGACAACTGGCAGGCCACGGACGTGACCGACTGGGCCCAACTGGTCTGGGCGCCGTGCGGGGTGCAGCGGAACTTCAACATCAACACCGAGCTGCGCGTGACCAGAGGCACCTCGTCCCCCTCGTCGACCAGCTACATGACGATGGACTCCACCGACGGCAGCATCAACACCATCTATCACCTGGCCTGGAAGGAGTGCCCCGGCAAGTGATCCGCCCCGCTCCCGGCCGCCTCCCGCCGCGCGTGCTCGCGCGGCGGGGGGTGGTAGCCCCGTTCCTGGACCAGGCGGACGGTGAGCTCGGTGAAGGCTCGGGCCGCGGCGCTCTCGTACGCCCTCTCCCGACGTAGCAGGGCCACCGTCCGGGACGGGAGGGCGGGGTCGAGCGGTACGGGGCGCAGGTACGGGTGGTCGTCGGTGACGGCGTCGGGCAGGACGGTGGCCAGGGTGGTGCGCCGGACGATCTCGGTGAGGGCCTGGACGGAGTTCGCCTCGACCGCGATGTGCGGCCGGACCCCGTGGTCCGCGAGGTAGGCGTCCACGTGCTCGCGGGTGGCGAAGTCCCCGCTGAGCAAGGCCAGTCGGAGCGTCGCGAGGTCCCGTACGGACAGCGGGCCGGGATCCACGTCGGCGGCGGTGACCAGCCCCAGGGTCTCAGCGAACAGCGCGGTCGCCGCGATCCCGGGCAGGTGCGGCCCCTCGAAGGCGAGACCGAGCTCGTGCTCGTCGGCGAGCAGCCCGGCCTCGATCCGGTCCTGGGGCATCTCCCGGATCTCCAGGGTGATGCCGGGGTGGGCGGTGTGGAACCCGGCGACGAGCGGGCCGACGAGGTACGCGGTGAAGGTCGGGGTCAGCGCGAGGCGCAGGTGGCCGCGGGAGAGGTCGGCCAGGTCCAGGACGGCGCGCTCGGCCGCGGCCAGGTCCCGTAGGGCACCGCGCGCGTGGTGGACGTACGTGGCACCGGCGTCGGTGAGTCGCACGGCGCGCCCGGTACGGTCCAACAGCTGCACGCCGACGGTGCGTTCGAGCTGCTTCACCTGCTGGGACAGGGTGGGCTGGGAGATCCGCAGTTCTTCGGCGGCGCGGGTGAAGCTGCCGTGTTCGGCCACGGCGATCAGATAGCGCAGGTGACGCAGTTCCAGAGCCATGCGATCAACTATAGATGGTATCGATGGCCGGCATGGATATTACGCCTTGGACACAATAGATGCAGGTCATGCATGGTGGAACACGTCGAGCCCCGCAGGGGGCGCATCCCACCGCAGGGAGTGACCATGCAACGAACCACGCACGCCTCGCCGCCGGCCCCGCGCGCTCTCGCGGACGGCGTGGCGCGATTCCGGCGCGAGGTGTTTCCGGCCAAGGCCGACCTCTTCGCCCACCTGGCCACCGTGCACCGGCCGACGACCCTGTTCGTCGGCTGTTCGGACGCCCGCGTGGTGCCGGAACTGATCACCCAGAGCGAGCCGGGCGAGTTGTTCGTCGTCCGCACCGCCGGAAATCTCGTGCCCGCCCACGCACCCGGCGCCGACGGGGTCGCGGCGAGCATCGAGTACGCCGTCGCCGTCCTGGGCGTCACCGACGTCGTGGTGTGCGGGCACTCCGCATGCGGCGCGATGACCGCCCTGGCCGAGGGTGCCGACCTGAGCGGCGCCGCCTCCGTCGCGGGCTGGCTGCGCCACGCGGACGCCTCGGTGGCCCGCACGGCCCGGGTGGCCGGTCCCGAGCGACTGTCCGCCCTGATCCGCGAGAACGTCCGCGCCCAGCTCGCCAACCTGGCCACCCACCCCTCGGTCGCCCGTGCGCTGACGGCGGGGACGCTCACGCTGCACGGCTGGGTCTACGACATCCGCTCCGGCGGTGTCACGGACGTCGGCCCCTGCGTGGCCGGCTGACCCCCACCGCGGCGCCGCCCCCTCGTCCCCGTCCGCACTCCCCTCCCCCGTCACCCGCTACCCGAAGGACATCTCGATGCCGCACGCCCAGTTCGATCCCACCGCCCGCCAGACCCTGGCCGTCATCGCCGTCGACGCCAAGACCCGCAAGGACCTGTCCTGGCAGCAGCTCGCCGACGCGGCCGGCCTCTCGGTCGCCTTCGTCACCGCCGCCCTGCTGGGCCAGCACGCCCTGCCCGAGGCCGCCGCGAAGGCGGTCGCCGACCTGCTGGAGCTGGACGAGGACGCGGTACGGCTCCTGCAGACCGTCCCGACCCGCGGATCGATCCCCGGCGGCATCCCGACCGATCCGACGATCTACCGCTTCCACGAGATGCTGCAGGTCTACGGGACCACTTTGAAGGCGTTGGTGCACGAGCAGTTCGGGGACGGCATCATCAGCGCGATCAACTTCGAGCTGGATGTCCGGAAGGTGGCCGACCCCGAGGGCGGGGAGCGCGCGGTCATCACGCTGGACGGCAAGTACCTGCCGACACGACCTTTCTGACGTTCCACCATATTCACTCGTCGGCGCTGCGCCGTTCGCCGAGCTGCCAGAAGAGCCGGTTGTCCAGGCACTCGGCCAGGTAGGGGACGCCCGCGGTGCCACCCGAGCCGTGTGCTCCGCCGAGCATGCGGGCGGCGAGGCTCCGGTGGGTGGACTTCCAGCGCTGGTGCCGCTCCTCCAGGGTGCCGAGCGCGCCGCGGAAACGGTTCCACTCGACCTCGTCGAAACGGGCCGAGCGGCGCAGGTCGAGGTAGGCACGGACCACCGTGTCGTGCCCCTCGCCCTCCGCCTCGGCCCGTACCGCGGGGACGTGGGTGAAGGCTTCGGACTCCAGCCGCGCGGCGGTCGGCAGACCGCACAGGATCTCGAAGCGCTTGTACTGATCGGACTGGATGGCGCTCGCACCCCCGGTGAACTGCCGGAAGGCGGAGAAGTGTCCGGGCCGCATGGTGGCCACCATGCGGAACAGTGCCGAGGCCCGATCGAAGAGGTCGCCGGCACGGTCGACGTGGTCGGCCGCGGCGGCCGGCCGGCCGGCGCGCAGCGCCCCGATCGTCTCCCGTACGTGCGCCGAGATCGCTGTGAAGATCATTTCGTGGGCCTGGAGAGCCCTGATGAAGAAGTACTCGTCGTGCAGCACGTACACGGGCTGGACCGTCATGTCGAACCAGTGGCCGGCCCCGGTGGCGGTGGGCCGAGGAAGCTGTTCGGCGACCTCCGCCCAGCGGGACCACGGCGCGTGGGCCGCCCGGGAGATCAGGTCATCGGCGGCCGGTACGGGGAGGTCGTGCGCCACGAACCGCAGCGCGTGGCGCAACCGCTTGCGCAGGGTCACCGCGTCCGGCGGATCACGGTCGACGGATTCCCGCGATTCGGGCAGGACCCACGCCGGTTCCTCCGCCCGGATCTCGAAGCGTATGACGTCGGCTATGAGCAGTGTGGCCATGCGGTTCGGGTCCGGCGCGTCATCGGTCCCGCCCAGGAGGAGCTCCAGCAGCGGCAGCGAAAGGTAGGTCCGGTTCCCGTAGCGCCCCTGGTGCTTGTCGAGCACGCAGTCGAGGAACGCCTGGAGGTGGGGTCGGCGGTCCGGGGCGTGGTGATCGTGGATCTCACCGAGGCGAAGCAGGAGGTTCCGCGGCAGGAAATGCTTCCCGGTCCGCCGTACCTCTCGTGTGACGGTACGGGCCAGGCGCGTTCCGTCCGGGTCGCCGTCGGCTCCGTCCATGTGCCCGACGGTCGCCCAGCGCTCCGTCCCTGCGGGTTCCGGGTTCATCGCCACTCGCCTCCTGGACCTGGTGGGCCTCACACCGTCCGGGTGAAGCGGGAGATTCCAGTGGGCATGATCGGAGCACAGCCCGTCATGTCTCGAACGTTCGTGTCTTGACAAGGGCGGAAGTGACACGCACAGAGCCTCCGGCCCGGTCGGGCGGAGGCTCTGTGGCGTACGGTTCGGTGCCCACCCGGCGGCCGGGAGACCGCCGCGCGCCGGTGGAGGAGGCGGATCCGTGGAACGTGGAACCGCGGATCCGGGTGGAACAAGCCGGGGCCCCGTGGGCACTCGCGCAGGCGTCGGAGGCCCCGGCTCGCACAAGGGGAGTGCGTCAGCTGCCCGACGAGACGTTGCCCGACAGGACCGGGATGTTGTCCAGGATGTGCGAGAGCGGCTCGTCGCCCTTGGCCTGGGTGGAGTTCTCGGTGCACTGCTGGTTCTGCGGGTTGGACAGGACGTTGATGTCCTGGACGCCGACGTTGGCGAGGACCGCGAGCAGCGACTGGGCGTTGACCTTCGCGGGCAGGCCGATGCAGGGCTTGTTCAGGGTGCCCTGGACGACGCCGAGCTGCGGGCTCAGGTCACCGCGGGTCTCCTGGTTGCCGTAGATCTGCTGGGCGTTGTTGCCGTTGACGGTGTTGATCCCGTTGTCGTTGCCGATGGCCATGGCCGGGGCGGCGAGGGCCGCGCCCGCGCCGACGATCGACGCGGTGGCGGCGGCGGTGGCCATGAACTTCTTGATCATCAGTGGTCCTTCTGTCGCACGAGTGCACGGTGACAAGCACCTTGATCAACGGTCGGGCGGACCCGAGGTTGCGACGCTTCACCCGAACAGCCCCTTGGTCCGCCCTTTGTCCTACCGGGTCTCGTGCCCCCGAACGGCCACGCTCAGCTCGGCGACGTAGTGCTCCTCCACCCATCCGTCCGGGAACCGGTCCATGAGGAGCGCGCGTTCGTCCTCCAGGAAGGCGTCCGTACCGGGCTCACCGATGAGGAACAGCGAGTGGGTGGACAGCTTGGCCAGGTGCGTGTCGACCGGGACGCGCCGCGACCACGCCATCCGGCGGTCGGTGAAGCGCAGCCCCTCCTGGGAGAGGGCGCGCTCGTTGATGTACCAGCCGGGGCCGAACCGCTCCTCGATCCGGTTCTGCTGATCGGCGATCCAGTCGACCTCGGTGTCGGGATCGTTCTGCCACACCGCCAGGGCCCCGCCGGGGCGCAGCACGCGCAGTGCCTCGGGGACGGCGTGCGCCGGATCCGTCCAGTGCCAGGACTGCGCGTACGTCAGCAGGTCCAGGCAGCCCGAGGCCAGCGGCAGCCGGTTGCCGTCCGCGCGGATCAGTGGGGTGCCGGGGTTGCGCCGCCGGAACTCCTGGGCCATGCCCTCGCCCGGTTCCACCCCGACCACCAGGGCCCCGCGGGCCGCCAGCAGAGCGGTGGCGATTCCCGTCCCCGCCCCGACGTCGGCGACCCGTGCTCCGGCCAGCGGAAAGCCGGCCATGTCGGCCAGCGTGTCGAAGAGCGCGGGCGGGTACGCGGGCCGATGGGCCGCGTAGCGTGCGGCCGCGGAGCTGAAGGAACGAGCACGGGATTCGTTCGTCATGGCGTCCATGATGCCGGTGTCCCGGACGGCGCGGAGAGGCAGTCCCCCATGGAGACCGCGCGGTATGTCACGTCCCTGGTAGGGGCGTTGGAGCGGTACGCCGGGCAGCCCGCGCTCGGAGTCGGCCCGGTCGTCCTCGGATTCCAGGAGGTCCTCGACGGGGCGGGCCGGCTGGCCGGGGTGCTCTCCGAGGCGGGGATCGGGCGGGGTTCGGGACTGGCCTGCGTCACGGGGACGAACCGGCCGGAGGTGCTCCTGGTACGGATCGCCGCGCACCTGCTGGGCGCCCGGCTGACCCAGGTGCTCGCCGGACCCGCCCTGTACGGGCTGGACTTCGTCCTGCGGGACTGCCGGCCGGACCTGGTCGTGCACGATGTGCCGGTGCCCGGGACCGGGGCGCCCCGGATCCGGTTGGTCGAGCTGCTGCGCCGGGCCGCCGAGCGCCGGCCGGGCGCGGTGCCGGTGCGGGCGCGGGAGGACGACGTGGCCCGGGTGACCTACACGGGTGGGACCACGGGCCGGCCCAAGGGGGTGGCCTCCACCTTCAGGGCGTTGGCGGCGCGGAACGCCGGGCGACCGGCGGCCTTCGCCGGGTCGGCGTACCTGTCGGTGACCTCGCTGGCGCAGCGGTCCGGTGGGCGGTGCCTGGAGCAGTGGCGGGGCGGGGGCCGGGTGGAGATCCTCGAACCCTTCACGCCCGAGGGGTTCGCGGCGGCCTGTCGGCGTCTGGGGCCGGTGGCCACCTACCTGACGACCTCGATGGTGTACCGGCTGCTGGACGACCCGACGACCGCCCACGGTGTGCCCGGGCTGGAGGCGGTCTCCTACGGCGATTCGCCCGTCCACCCCGAGCGGCTGCGCGAGGCGGTGACCCGCTGGGGCGGCCGGTGGCGACAGGGCTACGGCACGAACGAGGCGGCGGTGATCTGCCGGCTCTCCCCCGCCGACCACGAGGCGGCGGTGGGCGGACGACCTGAGCTGCTGTCGTCGGTGGGGCGTCCGGTGGCGGGGGTGGAGGTGGAGGTGCGCGACGAACGGGGCAGTGTGGTGGTGGCGGGCCGCACGGGCGAGGTGTGGACGCGGTCGGCGGCCATGATGACCGGGTACTGGCGCCGGCCCGAACTGACGGCGGGGGTGATGCGGGACGGCTGGCTCCGGACGGGGGACCTCGGGCACTTCGGGGTCGACGGCTACCTGTTCCTGGACGACCGGCTCCACGACGTGGTGATGGTCCACGGGGACAACGTGTACTGCGTGCCGGTCGAGGCGGCGCTGGCCCGGCATCCCGCGGTCGCCCAGGCCGTGGTGGTGGGGCGGCACAGTGACGTCACCGGCGAGGAGGTGTGCGCCTTCCTGGTGCCGGCGGCGGGGTACGAGCCCGACGCCGGGCTCGCCGCGGAGGCCTGCGACCTGGTGGAGAAGGACCTGGCACCGGCGCACCGCCCGACCGCCGTGTTCTGGGAACGGGCGATCCCGCTGACCGCGCGCGGCAAGCCCGACAAACGCCGGCTGCGCGAACGGGCGGCGGGCCGGTCGGGGGGCGTAGGTCGGCCGTGAGGGTTTCGCCGCTCAGCGGCGGGTGGCGGCGTAGGTCCAGAACTGCCGCATCACCTCGGGCGCGGCGGGGCCGGACAGCTCCCGCTGGGTGAGCAGCACGGTGACCGTGCCGGTGGCCGGGACGATGTGGGCGGCGGTACCGGTGCCACCGATCCAGCCGTAGCGGCCCGGTACGTTCCACGGGTCCAGGCGGGCCACGTCGACCGAGCCGCCGAAGCCCCAACCCTGCCCCTCCAGGAACAGGGCGCCCGCCTCGCGCTGCGCGGCGGTGAGGTGATCGGTGGTCATCCGGCGCACCGAGTCGGCCGAGAGCAGCCGCCGGCCGCCTCTGTAGGAGCCTCCCGCGAGGAGCATCCGGCCGAAGGAGTGCAGGTCGTCGACCGTGGACACCAGGCCGCCCGCGCCGGACGGGAAGGCGGGGAGGGTGCTCCACTCTCCGTCCGGAGCGTCCACGAGTTCCAACCCGCCGCCGTCCGGGGCGGCCCGGTAGTAGCCGGTGAACCGGTGGATCTCCCCCGGCGGTACGGCGAACGCGGTGTCCCGCATCCCGAGCGGCTCGAAGACGCGCTCGGCGAGAACGTCCTGGAAGGGTTGTCCGGTGGCACGGGCGATCAGCACCCCGAGGATGTCGGAGCAGGTGTTGTACAGCCATGCCTCGCCGGGCTGGTGGAGGAGCGGGATCCGCCCCAGGGCGGCCGTCCACGCGTCCGGCGCCGCCACCGCCTGCGGCCTGGGCGGCCCCTGCTTCAGCGCACCGAACAGCGGGGCCACGGCGGGCAGCGAGAAATCGGCGGGGAAGCCGTACCCGGCGCGGAAGGTGAGGAGGTCGGCGACGGTGATCGGGCGATCGGCGGGTACCACGTCGTCGAGCGGCGCGGCCGGGGTACGGACGACCGTCGGCGCCCCGAGCTCCGGCAGCCAGCGGGCCACGGGGACGTCGAGGGCCAGCAGTCCGTCCTCGATCAGCATCATCGTGACCGCGGCGGTCACGGGCTTGGTGACCGAGGCGATCCGGAAGAGGGAGTCGCGCGCCATGGGCGCGCTACCGGCCGTGTCGACGGAGCCGACGGCAGCGACCTCGACGTCCTCGCCATGTGCCACCAAGGCCACCGCGCCGGGCAGGGATCCGTCACCGACGTGCGTCTCCAGGAGACTGCGCAGGTCGCTCATCGTCCACCTTCTCGTACGTGCGAATGCTCGTAGGGAAGACTGCCGCCGGGCACCGACATCATCGGTCCGACACGACGGACGGGACACGACCGCGCCCGGCGGGGCCGCCGGGGGCGGGCCCGCTACGCGGCCGGGACCACCGACGCGCGTATCGCGGAGGCCCATTCGCCCAGCAGGGTGGCGTGGCGGATCCGCTCCGCGTCGGAGAGGCGGCCCTCGGCGCGCGCGAAGAGGCGGCGGATGTCGGCGTTGATCTCGGCGAGGGATCGTTCGGGCACGAGGCGATCGTCAGAGGTCGGGCTCACGTGATCAAGAGTAGGGGGCGCCCCTGACAACGGTGGACCATGTCCGTCATGCGGACGCCCGCGGTGCGATGCTCGTCCCTCTCATTCCGCGAGCCCGGCGGCCCGGAAGCGGAGGTAGCGGCGCTCCGGAACACTGAGCGTGAGCCCGGCCGCCTTCGCGTAGGCGGCCCTCGCCGCCGCCCGCTCGCCCGCCATCTCCAGCAGATGGGCCCGTACGGCTTCGAGCCGGTGGTGGCCCGCCAGGCGACCGTCCTGGTCCAGGTCGGCGAGCAGGGCCAGGGCTCGCCGCGGCCCGTGCACCATGGCCACGGCGACCACGTGGCCCAGGCGCTCCGCAGGGCCGGGGACCAGGCGGATCAGTACCTCGTACAGGGCGAGGATCTCCACCCAGTCGGTGTCCTCGTCGCTCGCCGCCTCGTCGTGCACGGCAGCGATCGCGGCGCGCAACTGGTACGGACCCAGCGGCGCGCGGGTGAGGGCGTCGCTGACCAGCGTGACCCCTTCGGCGATGGCGGCACGGTCCCAGCGCGTACGGTCCTGCTCGGCGAGGGGGACCAGGTCGCCGTCGGGCGTGGTGCGGGCGGCCCGGCGGGCGTCGGTGAGCAGCATCAGGGCCAGCAGGCCGGCGACCTCGCCGTCGGCCGGGAGGAGCGCGTGGACGGCGCGGGTGAGCCGGATCGCCTCGGCGGCGAGATCGGCGCGCTGCAGTTCGCGGCCCGAGGTGGCGGTGTAGCCCTCGTTGAAGATCAGGTAGAGCACGTGGAGCACGTCGGCGAGCCGTTCCGCACGGTTCTCGGCCGCTTCCGGGTCCCTCCCGTCGGTCCCGGCGGTCCCATCGGCGGTGTCGTCGGTGCCATCGGCGCCTCCCGGCCTGATGCCGAACGGGGCCCCGGAGGCCTTGATGCGTCGTTTCGCCCGGGTGATCCGCTGGGCCATCGTGGCCTCCGGCACCAGGAGCGCGCGGGCGATCTCCGCGGTGGTGAGGCCGCCGACCGCGCGCAGGGTGAGGGCGATCCGGCCGGCGGGAGGCAGTTCGGCGTGGCAGCAGAGGAAGAGCAGCGCGAGGGTGTCGTCCTCGGCGGGGGCTCGGCCCTCCCCCGGTGGCGGTGCCACGAACTCGTCGCGCGGGGTCAGCGCGGCGGCCGTCTCCTCGCGGCGCCGGCGCGCGTCCTCGCCGCGCAGCTGGTCGGTGAGCCGGCGGGAGGCGACACGGATGAGCCAGCCCCGGGGATTGGCCGGGCGACCCTCCTGAGGCCACTGCCGGGTGGCGGCGAGCAGGGCTTCCTGTACGGCGTCCTCGGCCGCGTCGAAGTGCCCGTAGCGGCGGACGAGCGCGCCGAGGACCTGCGGCGCCAGTCCGCGCAGCAGGTCCTCGCTCGCGGAAAGGCGCCCGGGCTCGGGGTCGGGGGCCGGGCCGGGATCGGTCAACACATCTCGGTCCCCGAGCGGCTGTCGACGGGGTGGACGACGACCGGGTAGCTGGGTGCGCCCGGCGGCACCGGACAGGCGTAGGCGCGGGCGGCGATCTCGGCGGCGCGGTCGAAGTCCGCGACGTCGACGATCCAGTACCCGGCGAGCACCTCCTTGGACTCCCCGTACGGTCCGTCGGAGACCACGGGGCTGCCGTCGGCGGCCGCCGTGACCAGGCGGGCGTGGCGGGGGTCGGCCAGGCCCTGTCCGTCGACCCATTCGCCCGACTCGGCGAGGTCGTCGTTGAGGGCGCCCATGTAGTCGAACATCGCCTTGAGGTCGGCTTCGGACCATCCGGGGCCGTCGCTGTTCGCGGCGCCGCCCATGGCGTCGTAGTCCGACCGCTTTCCGAGAACCATCAGCATGTACTTCATGGGGTGCCACTCCTTCTGTTCCGCGCGGCGGCTCCGGGATCGGGATCGGGATCGGGAGCCTTTCGTAGGGGACGTCGGAGCCGTCCTTCCCATTTCGACACGTCGGCCGCGGCCGCGCGACGGTTTCGGCCGCGGGGCGACCCGTACGGCCCAGTAGGCTCATCACATGAAGATCATCGACCTCGAGCCCGGCGACCTTCGGCTCACCACGGACCTCCTCCCCGTGCTGCTCGAACTGCGCCCCCACCTCACGGAGGAGCTGTTCCTCAGGATCCACACGGAGGCGCACGGCCAGGGGCTGCGCTTCACCGCCGCGTACGACGCGGACGGCGGGTGCGTGGGCGCGGCCGGTTGGCGGATCGTCGTCAACACCTCGCTGGTCCGCTCGCTCTACGTCGACGACCTGGTCACCGCCTCGGCCGCCCGTTCCACCGGTGTGGGCCACGAGCTGCTCGCACACCTGGAGCGGCACGCCCTGGCCGCCGGCTGCACCGCCCTCACGCTGGAATCCGGCACCCAGCGGACCGACGCGCACCGCTTCTACTTCCGCGAGCGGATGGCCGTGACCGCCTTCAGCTTCGAGAAACCGCTCGGCTGACGCGTCCACCCGCCCGTCCGGTCGCCGTCCTGGCACCATGGCCGCATGGAACGTGTACTGGGAATCGGTGGGTACTTCATGCGGGCGGCCGACCCGGCTGCCCTCGGCGCCTGGTACCGCGACTGCCTGGGCCTGGGCGCCGACGAACACGGCTTGTGGCAGCAGGGCGCCGGGCCGACGGTGTTCGCACCGTTCGAGTCCGGGACCGACTACTTCGGCTCCCGCACCCAGCAGACCATGCTCAACTTCCGGGTCCGCGACCTCGACGCGATGCTCGCGCAATTGCGCGCACAGGGAGCGGCCGTGGACGAGGAGACGCAGGACATGGAAGGTGTCGGTCGATTCGGCTGGGTCACCGATCCTGAAGGCAACCGGGTCGAACTGTGGCAGCCCGCCTGACCGCTGCCGCCCGTGGCCGGTCCCACCGCACCACCACCGGTACGAGGACGCAGGCCACTCTCCCGGAATTGGCCTTGCCCCGAGGCTGATCGGCCTCGATACGTTCGCGGCATGCGCATCCAGATCGTAGACGCCTTCACCAGCCGCCCCTTCACCGGGAACCCCGCCGGTGTCTGCCTGCTCCCGGCCGGGCCCTGGCCGGACGACGCGTGGTTGGGGCGGCTCGCCGCCGAGTTGAACCATCCCGAGACGGCCTTCGCGCTGCCGCTCCCGTCGGGGTCCGGGGCCGACTGGGAGATCCGCTGGTTCACCCCGCTCGTCGAAGCCGACCTGTGCGGCCACGCCACCTTGGCCACGGTACACACGCTGCGCCGCGAGGGGCTGCTGAGCGGCGGCCGGGTGCGGTTCCTGAGCCGGTCCGCCGGACCGCTCACCGCGTGGGCCGAGGAGGACGAAGAGAACGCGGGGAACGCAGGGAACGAGGGGGACGAGGGGGACGAGGGGGACGGGCGCGGGCACGGGAGGATCACCCTGGACTTCCCGGCCGCCCCCGCGACCGAGGTTCCGATCCCCACGGGGCTCGCCGACGCCCTGGGGGCCCGGCCCGAGGCCACGTTCCGTACGGGCGCGCTGGGCGATCTGCTCACCGTGCTGCCCGACGAGGCCACCGTGCGGGCGCTACGGCCCGACCTCACGGCGGTCGCGGCGCTGTCGCTGCGCGAGGAGGCGCGCGGGGTCATCGTCACCGCGGCGGCGGCCGACGGGGCGCGGTGCGACTACGACTTCGTCTCCCGGTTCTTCGCTCCCGCGCGGGGTATCCCCGAGGACCCGGTCACCGGCAGCGCGCACACCGCGCTGGCCCCCTACTGGGCGGCACGGCTGGGCCGCTTCGACGCCCTGACCGGTCTGCAGGCTTCGGGACGTCCCGGGCAGGTCGAGGTCGCGCTGCGCGGGGACCGGGTCCTCCTCACGGGGCGCGCGGTCACCGTCATGGAGGCCACGCTCCGCGTTTGACCGGTCCTCGGAGAACCGTGACCGAACCGTCGCCGCCTCGAAGCGTGATCGACCTCGTCGGCAGGGGTGCCCCCTTGCTAGCTTCCTGCCGAAGCCGACCCTGGAGGACCGATCCCATGCCAGTACCCCGAGGCCCCCGCCGCGCGCTGAGCGCGGCGGCCGTGGCCACCCTCCTGCTGGCGGGCGCCACCGGTTGTGGGGACGAGCACGGCACGACCCCGACGGCGGCCTCCGTCGCGGCGTCCGCGGAGGTGTCGCCGTCGACGTCGGAGACGGCTTCCGCTTCCGCGTCGCCGACGAACCCCGCCCCCTCACCGTCCGCGTCCTCCGCGCCGGCGTCCCCGACCCCGACCCCGACCGTGCCCCGCGTCGTGACGCCTCCCCCGGCTCCGACCCGACTCACGGTCGCCGTCGACACGCGGGGCGGCCGGCTCGCCCTCGTACGCGGCGGCGTTCCGCAGGAGTTCACCGTCACCCTGCGGAACGGCAACTCGGCCGAGTACCGGCACGTGCTGGTCGCTTTCCAGATGGAGATGCTGGTCGGCGCACCCGGCGCCACGGTGGGCAGCGGGCCGGGCTTCCTGCTGGAGCGCTTCGACCCGGCCTCGGGCAGTTGGCGCCCGGCGGACTTCCGTATCGCCAACGACACCAAGCCGCCGTCCATGTTCTCGGGCGGCAGCCCGCTCGCCCGCGAGGCCGTGCGCACCGAGCGCTACCGGTTGAGGGCCACGGCGGGCGGACCCACCGGCAGCAGCCCGGTCGTGGTGTCCTTCATCGACACGGACGCCGACGGTGAGGTCGCGGCCCATGTGGTCCTCGGGCACAGCACCCGCTGAGACGGCCTAGGGGTGGGCGGTCCAGGTGAACTTGCCTCCGCTGACCCAGTGGACCACGTCCAGGTCGTCGAGGTCGTGGATGGTGATCCCGGCCTCGGCGGCGATCAGCAGCACGTCCGTCATGGAGGTCGCCCGGCCGACGAACTCGCCGTCGACCTCCACGATGCGAAAGGGCGGGTTTCCGGGTTGCACCCCCCGTACGGTGATCCGTGCCGGGGACATGTGAGGTGTCGAGCCTTCGGTCATGCGGAGACGGTCGCACGCCGTGGCCGGTGACAGGCTCGGCGACACGTTCCGAGGGGCCGATCGGTTGCCTCCGCGCCTGTCCGCGGGTCCGCGGCGAGCCGCCGGGGAACCGGTGTCACGCCGCCTCCCCGCACGTCTCCCCGAGGGCGGACGCCGCGGTGCGCCAGGCGGCGGTGACCGCCTGACGGGCCCGGTCCGTGGCCTCCGGCACCCGGCCGGGCAGGTGCAGCGGCGATCCGATGTGGACGTGGAAGCAGGGGCGGCGCAGCGGGGCGGTGAAGACGCCGGCGAGCTGCTTCGCGCCGCTCCCGGAGCAGAGTCGGCGGGCACCCGCCTGGCCTACGGGCACCACCGGGGCACCGGTCGCGGCGGCGAGCCGGGCCAGGCCGCTACGGAAGGGGCCCGGGGCCGTCTCTCCCGCGTCGCGGCGCACGGGGAGGCCGCCTTCGCCGTAGAGCAGCACGCTGCGGCCCGACGCGAGGGCGACGGCCGCGGCGTCGAGGGAGTCGGCCGCGCGGGCGGTGCCGCGGTGGACCGCGATATGGCCTTCGCGGCGGAGCGCGGAGCCGAGCAGCGGCACCCGCCAGAGTCCACTGGTGGCCAGGATGACCGGCTCGATGCCGTGTCGGCGCAGGGCGGCGACCACGACGGCCGGGTCGGCGAGCGAGGTGTGGTTGGCGACCAGGATGGCGCCGGGGGCGGGCCGCGCTCCGGGGTCGGCGGTGACGGTCAGGCGCCCGAAGGCGGGTACGAGGGCGGCGGCGATTCGGCTGAGCATGGACGACCCCGTTCGGCTGGTGCGGTGGTGGTGGTGCGGTGTGTCGCCCCATCGTCGGGCAGTGGGGCGAGCGGGGTCATGAGTAGGCGTACTCAGCGAATATGACCGAACGGTCACAAGATCCAGCGCAGGGAACGAGCGGGGCGGCGGGGGTATCTAGCAGTGCGGCGAGGCCCCGTGGGGCCTCGCCGGTCGTATCGGCATGACGTGAGCAGCAAGGCGGGGCTGGGATGAAGGCGGTAACGGTGGCGGGCGGTTCCTCGGACGACCCGAAGATCGAGGCGGAGACCACCGTCCTGGAGGGGGAGCCCGAGGCGACGGCCGAGGCCGACGCCGCCGGTGAGGGCCGGGCGGAGCCGGGCGCGACGGCGGATGTTGTCGCGGCGGAAGCGGAGCCGGAGGTGGAGGCCTCCCTGACCGAGCCGAAGGACCAGGCCCATGCGGAGTCCCGGCCGGCGGCCGGGGCACAAGCGGTGCCCGAGGACACGGCCGACACCGAACCCGACACCGCGCCCGAGGGCGAAGCCGGCCCCCAGGCCGCCGGGGAGCCCGCGACCGCAGCTGAGTCGGACGCGGAGCCCGAGGGCGAGACCGCAGGCCAGGCCGAGCCCACGACACGGGCCGACGCCGAGTCCCGGCCGGCGGCCGGGGCACAAGCGGTGCCCGAGGACACGGCCGACACCGAACCCGACACCGCGCCCGAGGGCGAAGCCGGCCCCCAGGC
>NZ_JBICYT010000014.1:171009-204748 GCF_043201215.1 Streptomyces sp. NPDC048331
CCGCCGGGGAGCCCGCGACCGCAGCTGAGTCGGACGCGGAGCCCGAGGGCGAGACCGCAGGCCAGGCCGAGCCCACGACACGGGCCGACGCCGCGCCGGGAACCGAAGCCGAGGGCACGGCCCCCTCCGACGCCGAGCCGGAGGCCGAGGGCGAGGACGACGCCGGACCCGCCGGCGAGACGGGCTCCGAGGCCGACATCGAGCAGGAGGCGAAGACCGACGGTGACGGCGACGCCGGACCCGATTCCCCGGACCAGGGCGACGCCCCATCCGCTCCGGGCGGGGATGCCTCCGGCGCCGACGCCGAGACGGTGGACGACGCACCGTCCGACCGGACGATGCTCATCACCCCGCCCAAGCAGAAGCCCACCCGACCCGACCCCCGCAAAACCCCGGGCGCGGGCCAGGGCACGCCCCACGCCGACACCGACACCGACACCGCAGGCGAAGCACCGTCCGACCGGACGATGCTCATCGCCCTGCCCAAGGAGAAGGCCACCGAGCCCGATGGCCCGCGGAAGGCTCCGTCCTGGGCGCGGAAGGCCGAGCCGGACGCCGACGCGGACCCCGAGCGGACGAGTCAGTTCGTCGCCCTCAAGGACGTCGACCTGCCCGCGCCCGTCGCGCCTCGGCCCCCCGAGGCCCGGGCGGCCGCGCCGGCCCCCGCCGCGCCGCTGCCCCCGCTGGAGCTGCTGGCCGACCTCACCAACACCCCTCCCCCGGCGGAGACCCCGCGCCGGACCGCGGTGCGCCGCGTCAAGATATGGACGCCGATCCTGCTCCTCCTCGTAGGCGCGGGCGTCGGCGCCCAGCTGCTGCGCCCGCTCCCCACCCCGCAGCTCGTCGCGGCCGACACCGACCGCACCGTCGACGGGCAGTTCTCCATCCCCTGGCCCGCCGAAGGCCAGGGCGCCGTCCGCATCTCCGGCGCCGGCGACCTCGGCACCTTCGGCGAGCAGAAGCCCGTCCCGACGGCCAGTGTCGCCAAGGTGATGACGGCCTACGTGATCCTGAAGAGCCACCCGCTGCGCAGGTCCGACCCGGGTCCGGACATCACGGTCGACGCGAAGGCCGTGGCGGACGGCAGCTCGGAACACGAGTCCCGTATCCGGGGCCTGACCGTCGGACAGAAGTTCAGCCAGCAGGACATGCTCAAGATGCTCATGATCCCGTCAGGCAACAACATCGGCCGCCTGCTGGCGCGTTGGGACTCCGGCACCGACTCCGAGGCCGCGTTCGTCGCGAAGATGAACGCCGCCGCCAAGGAACTCGGCATGGACAACACCACGTACACGGACCCCAGCGGTCTGGACTCGGCCACCGTCAGCACCGCCGCCGATCAGCTCAAGCTCGCCGAAGCCGTCATGAAGGACGAGGTGTTCCGCACGATCGTGGGGCTGCCGAACGCCACCATCAAGGGGTTGCCCGAGCGGCTCGAGAACAACAACATCCTTCTCAACAACGGGAGTCTCAGCATCCGGGGGATCAAGACCGGTTCGAGCACCCCCGCCGGCGGAACCCTGATGTGGGCGGCGTACAGGACGATCGGTGACGAGACGCCGTTGGTCCTCGGCACGTTGATGGATCAGCATGCGGACGGGCCGGACCTGGACGGCGCCGACAGCCTCAAGCTGGTGCTGGCGAACAGCAAGAAGATCATCGAGGCCGTACGGAACGCTCTCGCCGCGGCCCCGGTGGTCCGCAAGGGCGACGTCGTCGGCCACCTGGACGACGGGCTCGGCGGGCGTACGCCGCTGGTGGCCACCAAGGACCTGAACGTGATCGGCGTGCCGGGCCAGCGGCTGAAACTGTCCCTCACGGTCCCCGCCGGCGCCGGACCGCTACCGCACACCGCGAAGGCCGGGACGGAGGTGGCCGTACTCACGGTCGGCAGCGGGGAGGGTGCGAAGAACGTGCCCGTCGCGGTCAAGGGGGCCCTGGCCGAGCCCGACTTCGGCACACGGCTCACCCGCGGTCGCTGACCGGAGGAGGAGAGCGGCGCGGCCCGCCGGGACGGCCGGCACGAGGTGGGGAGGCCGCGGCCCGGCGGGCGCGGCCTCCCCGGGGCTCAGGCGCCCGGCGGGACCCTGGACGGGCGGCCCCTGCCACGCGTCAGGGAGTGGCCGAGGATGCCCGCGAGGGCGGCGAGCACGCCGCCCGCCGCGGTCCAGATCCAGCGGTCCGACCACCAGCCGCCGGACCAGCCGTCCTCCGGCTCGCGCAGGGTCGCGGTCACGGTGCCGGCGACCAGCGGGGTGGAGAGCGCGCCGTCCACCGCGCTGACGCCGCCCATCTCCTTCACCTCGGCCTCGACGGCCGCGCTCACCGGCAGGCCCAGGTCCTCCTCCGGCGCGTCGACGACGGTCAGACGTACGTAGTAGCTGCCCGGCAGCGGGTCGTTGGCCCACGGCTCGGCGCCCGCCCGTACGGTGCGCAGGGTGCAGGACAGCTCGACCGTGGCGGCTTCCTTCGCCGCGGCGGCGCTCTGCGTGCCGTAGGCGCACGCCTGCCGGCGGCGCAGTCCGTCGTACACGTCGAGCTGCCAGGTCGAGGCGCCGTGCCGGGCCTTGGACTCGGGCAGGGTGACGGCGGCCTTCACCGTGGCGCGCTGCTGCGCGTCGATCGGCACCACCCAGTAGAGGTAGTCGCCGCTGGACGCACCGGCCGTGGCCTTCTGGCCCGGCCGGAACGCGGCCGCGGTACGGAAGCTGGTGCCGGCCTCGGTCGGCGCCGATTCGGCCTTGGCCCCGCCCGGACTCGCACTGGCGCTGGCGCTCGGCGAGGGTGTGTCCGCGACCGCCGTGCCCACGGCCGTACCCGCCACCGTGAGGGCTGCTGCCGTGGCCAGCAGGGTCGCGGTCGGTGTGCCTACTCTACGCATCAGTTGGTCCTCCAGACGGAGATGCGCCAGCGGGAGATCCATCCCCACACCAGACCGGCGAGCAGTCCGGCGAGCGCCGGCACGGCCAGCAGCCACCAGCCCCGGCCGAGGCCGAACGCGGCGACGTCGGAGGCCTCGTCGGGGCCGTCCACCAGGTCGATGGTCAGCTCGACGGGCATGCCCGGGGTCGTCTTGACGGAGGCGGGAGCGGAGAAGGAGTTGCTGACCTGGAGGCAGACGGTCTCGGGCGCGGGCTTGTCGTCCGAGTCCGCGCCGTCGATCTCGGCCTTCGGGTACCGCAGGCCGGTGGAGAGGACGTCGGTGCGTCCGTCACCCGCGTCGGAGCCGCGCACGATCTCCCGCCCGTGGACGGTGGTGGCGCGCAGCAGGACGCCGTAGTCGTTGTTGACGGCGCGGTCGGCGCCGATGCTGACGGAGGCCCGCAGTTCCTGGCCGGGGAGGACGTCGACCCGGTACCAGCGGTGTTCACCGAAGGTCTCGCGGTCGCTGTAGAGGCCGGCCTTCAGCTGCGGGGCGCCCTGGCATTGCTTGGCGCCCTCGGTGGCCACCGGGTTGACCACCGGGTCCGCGGCCCGGTCGACGAGTTGTTTCACCCGGCTGGAGAGGTCCGCCTTGTGCTGCACCGAGGTGTAGGTGCCGCCGGTGGCCTCGGCGATGCAGGTCAGCTGGGCCCGGGTCTTGGCGTCGGGGACCAGGCCGAGGGTGTCGATGACCAGGTGGATGCCCTTGGCCGCGATGTCGCGCGCCACTTCGCACGGGTCGAGCGGGGCGCAGGTGTCCTCGCCGTCCGTGATGAGCACGATCCGCTTGGAGCCGTTGCCGCCTTCCAGGTCCTGGGCCGCGCCGAGCAGGGCCGGTCCGATCGGCGTCCAGCCGGTGGGGGCGAGGGTCGCCACCGCGGTCTTCGCCTCGGTCCGGTCGAGGGGGCCGACCGCGTAGAGCTGCTTGGTGTCCTTGCACCCCGTGGCCCGGTCGTCGCCGGGGTAGTTGGCCCCCAGGGTCCGTATGCCGAGGCGTACTTCGGCCGGGACCGCGTCGATGACCTCGTTGAAGGCCTGCTTGGCCGCGGCCATGCGGGTCTGTCCGTCGATGTCGTCGGCCCGCATGGAGCCGCTCACGTCGAGGACGAGGTCGACCTTGGGGGGTTCCTTCGCCGTCGGTTCGTCGGCGGCGGTGGCGCTCGCCGGGAAGAGCCCGACGGCCAGGGCGGCGAGCAGGCCGCACGCCCCGACCGCAAGCCGTTTTCTTGTGATCATCGCCGGATCGTATTGAGGATCGTCCGGCAATCCAAAACGGGCTTCCGGTGGGGGCTTTCGGGGCGTCCGTGCGGTGTACGCGGCCTTGCGTCGACCGTTCACGAGGTGGCGGGCGGGGCGGACCGGCGGATATCCGGGTGCATGGGACGGAGTGTCCGATCTAGGCTCCGGGGATGAGCGCTACCCGTATCTTCCGTATCACCGTTCGCGGCTCCTTCGACGGTCTGACCGACGAGCAGAGGGCCGAGCTGCTCGCCGCCGCGCCCGAGCACGACATGCTGCGCGCGGAGTTCACCGCCGAGGGGCACCTCTCGTACGACCTCGCGGCGCGCCCCTTCTTCACCTTCCGCTTCTTGGAT
Organism: Streptomyces sp. NPDC048331; assembly: GCF_043201215.1. Classification (NCBI taxonomy): domain Bacteria; kingdom Bacillati; phylum Actinomycetota; class Actinomycetes; order Kitasatosporales; family Streptomycetaceae; genus Streptomyces; species Streptomyces sp. NPDC048331. Next base: position 175,527 of record NZ_JBICYT010000014.1, read on the forward strand.
TCGGGTGAGGTCGAGGAGGACATCCTGGACGCGACGGCGCGGGCGGAGCTGGCAGCGGAGAGCTGGCTGGCCGAGCGTGGGTACGGCTTCAAGCAGCTGAAGTCGCAGGCCCAGGACATGTCGCTGGCCCCGCTGGGGAAGCGGCAGCGTCGGGAGGCCGCCCGGTCCGACGCCGGGGCTCAGGACTGACGGATCAGTTCGGGGGGCTCGTGGCGAAGACTTTCGCGAGGTGTGCGGCCAGTTGCTGCGGGGCGGGTGGGGAGAGTCGGGCGCCGAGGTATCCGTCCGGGCGGATCACGAAGGCGGTGGGCTCCTCGACCGCGTACAGGCGGGCGAACTCGCCCCGGCTGTCGGTGTAGGTCGGCAGCGTCCTCCCGTCGGCCTCGATCATGGCGTTCGCGTCGGCGTCCGCGTCGGCCGCGAGCACCAGGCAGACCTCCAGCCGTCCGCCGGCGGACTCCCGGGCCGTCCGTACCAGCTCGTCGAGCCCGGGGCCGGGTGCGAAGCCGGCCGCGTACAGCAGCAGTACGTGGTCCCGCTCGCGCAGGACGTCGTACAGGCGCATCGGGTAGCCGGTGATGGGCCCGGTGAGGCCCGCGCAGTCGGGTGCCCGGTCGCCGGGCCGGGGGCCGCCGCCCTCGCCGGTCGGGTCCACGGACGGACTTCCCCGGTAGCCGACGAGGAGCTGGGCCTCGCGCAACATCAGGGTCGCCGGGTCGTCGGGGTCGTTCTCCATGCCCTCGACGGCGTGCCGGACGGTGCGGCCGACGACCTCCTCGCCGACGGGCCGGCGCTCGGCGTCATAACCGGCGAGCAGGCCGGGGTGGGCTGCGCCCTCACAGGCCAGGGCGAGTTTCCAGGCCAGGTTCCACGCGTCCTGGATGCCGGTGTTCATGCCCTGGGCCCCGGTCGGCGGGTGGATGTGGGCCGCGTCGCCGGCGACGAAGACCCGGCCGTCGCCGTAGCGGTCCACGATCCGGTGGCTGATGCGGAACACCGAGGTCCAACGCATGTCGAAGGCGGTGGTGGGCTTCGGTGAGAGCCGGTCCAGGACGGCCTGGATGTCGGCCGATTCCGGTCCCCGCCCGCTCTGCAGGCCGTGTGTGATGCCGTCGGAGCCGGCCCCGGCCTGTCCCGCGGTGGAGAGTTCGGGCGGCACCATCATCGACATGCGGTACCGGCCGCGTCCGGGCAGGGGGATGCAGACCAGCACGTCGTCGACCGCCCCGTCACCACCCAGGTGCATGGCACGCAGTGCGTATCCGGATGGCAGGTCCCAGTCGACGCGTACGTCGGCGAGCATGTACTCCTCGGCGAAGGCCCCGCCCTCGAAGCTGAGGCCGAGTCCCTTGCGGACGATGCTGTGGGCGCCGTCGCAGCCCACCAGGAAGCGGGTCCGTAGCTCTTCCTCCGCCCCGGAGGCGGCGCGCAGCCGGCAGGTCACCCCGTCGGCGTCCTGGACGAACGACACCAGTTCGGTGCCGCGTTCGACCTCGGTGCCGAAGCGCCCCAGGTACTCGTCGAGGATGCGCTCGGTCTCGTACTGGGGCAGCGCCGCGAATCCGTAGGGGACTTCGGGTGGCACGGAGAGGTCGATGCGGGGTTGTTCGACCCCGTCGACGTAGAGGAACTGGCCCCGCATCGGGACGGCCGCCTCCAGGGCGGTGCGGGCCAGCCCCATGCGGTCCCACACCTCGAAGGTGCGCGGCTGGATGCCCACGGCCTTCGCGAACGGCAACCGGGCGGGCAGCCGGTCGACGATCCGGCAGGAGACGCCTCGTCGGCGCAGCTCCGCGGCGGCGGTCAGCCCGACCGGGCCGGCGCCGACGACCAGTACGTCCGTGGTGTAGGTGTGCGCCACCGGCGCCTCCTGGCGTGCGGCCCCCAGAGGAGTGATGCCCCTCCATGGTGGCCGCCCGCCGGGTGTCCGGCATCTTTACTCGATCACGAGGTCCACGTCGATGTTGCCGCGGGTGGCGCGGGAGTAGGGGCAGACCTCGTGCGCCTGCTTGACCAGCAGGGCGCCCGTCTCGCCGGCGAGGGACTCGGGGAGCTCGACGCGCAGGGTGACGCCGAGGCCGAAGCCGGCGCCGTCCTTGCCGATGGAGACCTCCGCGGTGACCGAGACCTCGCTGGTGTCGGCCTTGGCCTGGCGCCCGACCAGACCGAGCGCGCTGGCGAAGCAGGCCGCGTAGCCGGCCGCGAAGAGCTGCTCGGGGTTGGTGCCCTGACCGTTGCCGCCGAGCGCCGGGGGCATCGCGAGGGCGAGATCGATCTGGCCGTCGGAGCTGACGGTGCGGCCCTCGCGGCCGTTGGCGGTGGCGACAGCGGTGTAGAGCGCGTCCATGAGAGGTCCTCTCGCAGAAATGAACCGTGGTGGCGGCCGGTGGTCGGCCGCGCTCCACTACTAGAGCACACAATTCAGTTGTGCACAATTCAATGCCTCGCAAGTTCTTCCCGGGTACACTGGGCGTCATGACCGAGCAGCCCACCGCGACCCACGCCGACCAGGACTTCCTGCGCCTCGACGGACAGATCTGCTTCGCGCTGAACGCCGCGAGCCGTGCCTTCGGCGGCCTCTACCGCGTCGTGCTCAAGGATCTGGGGCTCACCTACCCCCAGTACCTGGTGATGCTCGTGCTGTGGGAACACGGCGAGATGCCGGTCAAGGAGATCGGGCAGCACCTGCGACTGGACTCCGGAACGCTGTCCCCGCTGCTCAAGCGCCTGGAGGCGGCCGGACTGGTCCGCCGCGAGCGCAGCACCGAGGACGAGCGGTCCGTGCACGCCCACCTGACCGAGGAGGGCGCCGCACTGCGCGTCCGGGCGGTGGAGGTGCCCCGGCGGATCGCCGCCGCGACCGGCTTCGAGCTCGCCGAGGTCCTCGACCTCCAGACCCGGCTGAACCGCCTGACCGCCGCCCTCGACGCAGCCGTGCCCCGGGAGGCCGGAGAGGCGTAGCCGCCTCCCGCGCCGGACACTGGGTCGGGAAGCGGGCGGGAAGCGGGGCGGCGGGCAGGAGGTACGCGATGGACCCGGTTGCGGCGCTGGACCGGATCGCCTTCCTGCTGGAGCGGGCGCAGGCTCCCACCTACCGGGTACGGGCCTTCCGGTCCGCGGCGGCCGCCATCACCCGGATGGGCGAGACCGAGGTGGCCGAGCGGGTCGCCGCCGGTTCCCTGGAGGCCGTGAAGGGCATCGGCCCGAAAACGGCCCAGGTCGTCCAGGAAGCACTCGGCGGGGCCGTCCCGGGCTACCTGCAGACGCTGGAGGACGAGATCGCCGCCCTCCCGGAGGGCCCGCCGGCCACACCCGCCGCCGCCGCGCTGCGGGCGGCCCTGCGCGGGGACTGCCATGTGCACTCCGACTGGTCCGACGGCGGAAGTCCGATCGAGGCGATGGGGCGGGCGGCGGCCGGGCTGGGCCATGAATGGGCCGTGCTCACCGACCACTCACCGCGCCTGACCGTCGCGCGGGGACTCTCGCCGGAGCGGCTGCGCGAGCAGCTACGGGTGGTGGCCGAACTCAACGACACCTGGGCGCCCTTCCGGCTGCTCACCGGGATCGAGTGCGACATCCTCGACGACGGGGCCCTGGACCAGGAACCGGAGCTGCTGGAACAGCTCGACGTGGTCGTCGGCTCGGTGCACTCGAAGCTGCGGATGGACTCGCCCGGCATGACCCGGAGGCTGGTGGCGGCCGTACGGAACCCGCTGATGGACGTCCTGGGCCACTGCACGGGGCGGCTGGTCACCGGCCGGACCCGGCCGGAGTCGCGGTTCGACGCGGAGGCGGTCTTCGCGGCCTGCGCGGAGGCCGGTACCGCCGTGGAGATCAACAGCCGGCCCGAGCGGCTGGACCCGCCCCGGCGGCTGCTGCGGCTCGCCGTGGCGGCCGGCACCTTCTTCGCGGTCGACACGGACGCGCACGCCCCTGGTCAGCTGGACTGGCAGATCGTCGGCTGCGAGAGGGCGGTGGAGTGCGAGGTTCCGACCGAGCGCGTCATCAACACCTGGCCGGCGGACGAGCTCCTGACCTGGACCCGCACCCGGGAGACGCCCTGAGGGGCGGGCGCCCGCACCGCGTACCTCGCACGTGTCGCACCTATCGCGGGCGTATCGAGAACCGGATACGCCGCCGCAACGGCGCCGCGCGTGGAATGTCGGCATGAGCCAAGACGCACCCCTGCCGGCGCCGCCGCCCCGTCGTACCCGCACGATCCTGTTCCTGGGCCTGGCGGTCCTCGGCCTGGCGGGCGCCGCGTACGTCGTGCGGCGGCCGCTCATGATGTCCGCTCCGGCGTGCGCGGCCGGGCGGTGGCACGGCTGCCTCGACACGTTCAACGGCGTGGTGCTGATGACATGGGCCACGCTGCCGGTGGCCCTGCTGGTGGCGTGGGCCCTTGCGCGCCGTCGGCGCGCCGCCGGCCTCCCGTGCGCGTGGCGGCTGTCGCTCGCCGAGGTGGGCATGGTCCACGGGACGCTGCCGTTCGTGTGGATGACCATGATGCCGGGCGGCGGGGCGGGCGTGGTCCCCGCCCGGGTGAGCCTCGTACCGCTGCGGGACCTGGTCACGATGGGACCGCTCGGGATCGTCGGCAACCTGCTGGTCCTGGCGGCGCTGGGCTTCTTCGCGCCGATGCGGTTCACGGCGGCGGCCTCCCTGCCGCGGATCCTGGCCCTCGGGGCGGGCTGCTCGATCCTGATCGAGACCGCACAGTACGTCCTGCGGCTGGACCGGGTGTCCTCCGTGGACGACGTACTGGTCAACGCCGCCGGTGCCGGACTGGCCGCGCTCGCGTCGCGCCGCTGGTGGCGCACTACGACCGGGGCGCCGTCCGACCCACCTCGCCCCACCCCGGCGCCCGCGCCGGCGGGCCGGGTCGCGTGAACGGGGGTACCCGTCGTCGCATACGTCGGCGATATGCTGCGCTGCTTAAGCTTCGGGCATGCGCGTGCTGATCGTCGAGGACGAGCCCTACCTGGCCGAGGCCGTCCGCGACGGTCTACGGCTGGAGGCGATCGCCGCCGACATCGCCGGCGACGGCGCCTCCGCCCTGGAACTGCTCAGCGTCCACTCCTACGACCTCGCGGTCCTCGACCGCGACATCCCCGCTCCCTCGGGCGACGAGGTCGCCCGGCGGATCGTCGCCTCCGGCAGCGGCATCCCGATCCTGATGCTCACCGCCGCCGACCGGATCGACGACAAGGCTTCCGGGTTCGGGCTCGGTGCCGACGACTACCTCACCAAGCCGTTCGAACTGCGCGAGCTCGTCCTGCGGCTGAGGGCGCTCGACCGCAGACGCGGGCACGCCCGGCCCCCGGTCCGCGAGATCGCGGGGCTGCGACTCGACCCCTTCCGCCGGGAGGTCTTCCGCGACGGGCGCTACGTCGCCCTCACCCGCAAACAGTTCGCCGTGCTGGACGTCCTGGTCGCCGCCGAGGGCGGGGTCGTCAGCGCCGAGGAGCTGCTGGAACGGGCCTGGGACGAGAACGCCGACCCCCTCACCAACGCCGTGCGCATCACCGTCTCCGCGCTGCGCAAACGGCTCGGCGAACCATGGATCATCGCCACGGTGTCCGGCGTCGGCTATCGGATCGACACCGGCACGGGCCCCACCGCGCCCGGCGGCACGCGTGGCTAGTGCCGTGACCGGAAAGGTTTGCCGGGTCGCGTTGTCCGGTGCGGTGCAACGCAAGGCGGAGGGCCACGGCTCGTACCGGACGTACCGCCGTGGTCCGACAACGCGGCGAGGTGCCGTGCCGGGCAGCGCGACCCGGTGAACCTTTCCGGTCACGGCACCAGACGCCCGGGGTTCAGTGCCCGACTGAAACTCACCCTCAGCTACGTCGGCTTCCTGGCCCTCGCCGGCGCCCTGTTGCTGGCCGTGGTGTGGGTGTACCTGCTGCGCTACGTGCCCGACAACTCCCAGGGCCTGCTCGGGATCTCGCCCAACCGCTACCTGCTGGTGCACACCTTCGCCCCCGCCGCGGCCGTGGCGATGGCCTTCCTGCTCGTGTTCGGCCTCGTCGGGGGATGGATCCTCGCCGGCCGGATGCTCGCACCGCTCACCCGGATCACGGAGGCGGCGCGAAGGGCCGGGGACGGGTCGTTGTCCCACCGGATCCGGATGCGGGGCCGTCAGGACGAGTTCCGGGAGCTCTCCGACGCGTTCGACTCGATGCTCGAACAGTTGGAGTCGCACGTCGCGGAGCAGCGGCGGTTCGCCGCGAACGCGTCCCACGAACTGCGTACCCCACTGGCGATCTCACGGACGCTCATCGATGTCGCGCGCGAGGACCCGACACGGGACCGGGGCGAGCTCATCGAGCGCCTGTACGTGGTCAACACGCGGGCGATCGACCTCACCGAGGCCCTCCTGCTGCTCAGCCGCGGCGACCGCGGACAGTTCTCCCGGGAAGGCGTCGACCTCTCCCTCCTCGCGGAGGAGGCCGCCGAAACGCTGCTCCCCCTCGCCGAGCGGCGCCGGATCACGCTCGACGTCACCGGCGGGCCGGCGCGGACCCAGGGTTCCGCGGAGCTGCTGTCGCGGATGGTGACGAACCTCGTCCAGAATGCCGTCGTCCACAACCTGCCCGCCGGGGGCACCGTGACGGTCCACACCGAGGTGTACGGCGACACGAGCGTGCTCCGCGTCGAGAACACCGGCCCCCCGCTCCCCGCGGAACTGGTGCCCACCCTGACCGAACCGTTCCGGCGGGGGGCGGAGCGCGTGCGCACCGACGAGCACGCCGGCGTCGGCCTCGGCCTGGCCATCGTGCACAGTGTGGTCCGCGCCCACGGCGGAGCCCTGGACCTGGTACCCCGCCCTGACGGCGGTCTCCTCGTCACGGTCCGGCTTCCCGGCGCGCCGTAGGTCCTCGGGTGCTCAGCGGGTGCCGGGGGTGATCAGGCCGGTCTCGTACGCGGCGATCACCGCCTGGGCGCGGTCGCGCAGCCCGAGTTTGGACAGGATCCGGGCCACGTGCGTCTTGACCGTGGCCTCGCTGAGCCGGAAGCGGGCGGCGAGTTCGGCGTTGCTGAGGCCGCGGGCCAGGGCTTCGAGGATTTCCCGCTCGCGCGGGGTCAGGGTGTCGAGGTCGCGGTGCAGGGGCGTCGTACGCTCCCCGGCCGTGGCGAACCGTTCCACCAGCCGCCGGGTGATCGTCGGGGCGAGCAGCGCGTCCCCGGAGCGGACCAGGCGGACCGCTGCCGTCAGGTGCTCCGGGGTGACGTCCTTGAGCAGGAAGCCGCTCGCGCCCGCGCTCAGGGCCGCGTACACGTACCGGTCGAGGTCGTAGGTGGTGAGGATGACGATGCGGGGCGGGGTCCCCTCGTCGGCGAGGATGCGGCGGGTCGCCTCCAGCCCGTCGGTGCCCGGCATGCGGATGTCCATCAGGACGACGTCGGGCCGGGTGCGCCGGACCGCGGTCACCGCCTGATCCCCGTCGGCGGCGTCCGCGACCACGTCGATGCCGTCCGCCGTGAGGATCATGCGGAATCCGGTGCGTACCAGGGCCTGATCGTCGACGATCACCACGCGGGGTGCCGCCGGGGCCGCCTCGGTCATGTCTCCTCCACGGGGATCACGGCGCGGAGCCGGTACCCACCGCGGGGGCCCTGACCCGCCCGCAGCGTACCGCCGTACATCGCGAGCCGTTCGCGGAGGCCCACCAGGCCCCGGCCGCCGCCCGGGGTCGCGGGGGTGCGGGGCGCGCCGCCCGTGTCGGCCACCTCGACCCGCAGTTCGCCGGGTGCGTACTCCACCGTCACCGACGCGCGGGCTCCGACCGCGTGCCGGATCACATTGGTCAGTCCCTCTTGGACGACGCGGTAGGCGGCGAGGTCCACGCCCGGGGCCAGCTCGGGCCGGCCGCCGCGGATCGCCAGGTCGACGGTGACTCCGGACTCCCGTACACGGTGGGCCAGTTCCTCCAGCCGCTCCAGGCCGGGCTGCGGAGCCAGGTCCACGTCGCGCGCCGGGTCCGTGCCGCCGTAGCGGCCGTCGTCGCCGTCGCCGTCACCGTCGGTCATCGTCAACAGTCCCATCACGTGGCGTAGTTCCGACATCGCCGTACGTCCCGCCGTCTCGACCGCCCGCATCGCCTCACGGGCCTGGTCGGGCGAGGCGTCGAGCACCTTGCGTGCGGCGCCCGCCTGGATCGTCATCATGCTCACGTGGTGGGTCACCACGTCGTGCAGTTCCCGGGCGATGCGGGCGCGTTCCTGCTCCACCGCCCGCCGCAGCTGCTCGCGTTGTTCCTGGCGCAGGACGCGCAGGCGTTCGCGCCAGCGGTGGAGGCCGTGGGCGGCGAAGCCGGCCGGCAGGAGCACGAGTACGGGGACCACTCCCCCGTCCACCTTGGGGATCAGGGGGAAGGCGGCGGTGAGGACCATCCCGGCGAGCACCGACAGCACGGCCGAGATCCGGTGCGGGCTGTGCATCGCCGCGCTGTACGCGGCCACCAGCCCGGAGGCGAACACGACCGTCGTGGCGTCCTGTGCCACGTGCCCCTGGTGGAAGAGCACCGTCGCGCCCATGACCGCCCAGTAGACGGTCAGGGGGAACCGGCGACGGAGCAGCAGGGGCGCCGCGGTGAGCACGGCCGCCAACAGCTCCCACGGCGCCACTGGTGGCAGGGTGTGCTGCAGGAAGGGCACGAGCTGCGCGGAGCCCGGCACTTCGGCCGGATGTACGGGCGGCGGAGGCGGTGGCAGCGGGATCCCGCCGCCGGGCGGTGGTTCCCCGATGTCGACGTACGAGCGGTTCAGGTCGCGGGCGACCGTGGCGACGGCCAGCGCGAGCGCGAGGAGCGCGTCGGCCGCCCAGGCCCAGCGCGTCAGGCGCGGCCGGATCCAGTCGACCCGGGCGGCGCGGGCCCGGCGGACGGCTGCTTCGATCATCCGGCCAGTCTGCCAAGGGGCAGGGCTCCGCGGGTCCGTCCGGGGGCGGAGGGCCGGCGCCGGCAGGCGTACATCGCAAGGATGACCAGCCGCCGGGTCCGCCGGGCACGGTACGGACTTTCCGCACTGCGGCCGACGTGCCGATCCGGGTCGCCTCCCTAGCGTCGTGGTGTACCCGACACCCCGTCAGAGGGAGGAACCGTGACCGACGCGACAACCGACCCGCTCATCGAACTGCGCGAGGTGACCAAGAGCTACGACGAGGGCCCGCCCGCCCTCGCCGGGATCAGCCTGCGGGTGTGCCGCGGTGAGGCCTTGGCGGTCCTCGGCCCGTCCGGCAGCGGCAAGTCCACGCTGCTCAATCTGATCGCCGGTCTCGACCGGCCCACCACGGGCGTGGTCACCGTCGACGGGGTGCGTGTCGACGCACTGGACGAGACCGCCTCCGCACTGCACCGGCGCGCCCGGATCGGCATGATCTTCCAGTTCTTCAACCTTCTCGACGACCTCACCGTCGCCGACAACGTACTGCTCCCGGCGCAGTTGGCCGGGGTCCCCCGGGCCCGGGCGGCGGACCGCGCCGCCGAACTCCTCGCGCGCCTGGGCATCGACCGGCACGCCCGCGCCCACCCGGGCCGCCTCTCCGGCGGCGAGCGGCAACGCGTGGCGGTGGCACGGGCGTTGATGAACCGGCCGGCGCTGCTGCTCGCGGACGAGCCCACCGGAGCGTTGGACAGCGCCTCCGGCGCCGACGTACGGGAGTTGATGCGCGACCTCAACGCGGACGGGCAGACGATCGTGCTGGTCACTCACGACCTGGCGCTCGCCGAGTCCTGTGCGACGCGGACGATCGAGGTCGTCGACGGCCGGATCGCGCGCGACGTCGGCCGGGCGGTGACCCGATGAGGCCGGGTCGCGCCGCACGGCCGGGCGGGCTCGGGCGGGTGGTCCGGGCCGGCCTCGGCCGGCGCCGCCTGCAGACCGGCGTGATGGCCCTGACCACCCTGATCGCGGTGGCGGCCGCGGTCCTGGCGCTCGGATTGCTCGTCACCTCCCGCGGGCCTTTCGACCGGGCCTTCGAAGCCCAGGCCGGAGCGCACCTCACGATCCGGTTCGCCGGGTCCGCGGACGACACGCGGCAGCGATTCGCGGACACCGCCCGCGCTGCCGGGGTGGCCGACGCGGCCGGCCCGTACCCCCTCGCGTCCGTCCGTCTGTGGCCCCTGCGGGAGACCCCGCCGGGCTACACGCCGCCGCCCTCGACGCTGGTGGGGCGTGCCGCCCCCGACGGTCCCGTCGACCGGGTCGCCCTGGTCGACGGCCGGTGGGCACAGGCCCCCGGTGAGATCGTGCTGGAGCGGGCGACGCTGCCCCCGGGCATCCAGCGGGGTGCACGCGTGCGGGCCGGGCAGGTGGAGTTCACCGTGGTCGGGATCGCCTCGTCGGCGGGGCGGAGCGCCGACGCCTGGGTCGTACCGGAGCAGGTGGCCCGGCTGACGACGGCGCCGCACGACGTCCAGATGCTCTACCGGCTCGCCTCGTCCGGCACCGCCGAGGACGTCGGCGCCGGGCAGGAGGCGATCACCGCGGTCGCACCGGCCGGCGCCTTCACCGGAGCCCGGTCGTACCTGGACGTGCGCCAGGTCGCCCAGCAGAACACCGCCGCGTTCATTCCCTTCCTGACGGTCTTCGCCTTTCTGGGCCTGGCCATGTCGGTCCTGGTGATCGGCACGGTGGTGAGCGGGGCCGTGGCCAGCGGCACCCGCCGGATCGGGATCCTCAAATCCCTCGGATTCACCCCGCTCCAGGTGGGCCGCGCGTACGTGGCGCAGGCGCTGCTGCCGGCGTCGGCCGGGGCGCTGCTCGGCGTCCTCCTCGGCAACGCGCTCGCCGTACCGGTGATGGCGCAGGTCGCCGAGGTGTACGGGGCGGCGTCGGTGCTGGTCCCCGTGTGGGTGGACGTGCTGGTGCCCGCCGTGGCGCTGGCGGTGGTCGCGGCGACCGCGTTCCTGCCGGCGCTGCGTGCGGCGCGGCTGCCGGCCGCCTTGGTGCTCGGCCGTGGCGCGGGGGTGACCGGGGCACGGCGGGGCCTGCGGGCCCGACACGCCCTGGGCCGGCTGCCGCTGCCGCGGTCGGTGGTCATGGGGCTCGCGGGTCCGCTCGCCCGGCCGGCCCGGTCGGCGACGACGGCCTCGGCGGTGGCGTTCGGGGCACTCGCGGTGACGCTCGCCGTCGGGCTGGGCGGCACCTTGGTGGCCGTGCAGACCGAGGGCGACCCTGATCGTTCCGGCGCCGTCACGGTGCGCACGGTCCTCCCGCCCCAGGGCGGCCCCGAGGCGTCCCTCGCCGCGCGCCCGGCGGACCCGGCCGCCGTCGCGCGGGTTCTGGAGGGCCACCCCGGCGTCCGATCGTTGCGGCGGACCTCGCGTACGCAGGTGGACGTGGCGGGGCTGACGGGCGGAGCGCCACTCGTGGCGTACGAGGGGGAGGACACGGGCGCCGGTACGGCGATGATCTCGGGACGCTGGTTCGCCGCGCCGGGCGAGGCCGTCGTCGCGGGCCGGTTCCTGAAGGCCACCGGGCTGCGCCTCGGGGACGGCCTCGTCGTCTCCGAGCAGGGGCGCTCGGCCCGGCTGACGATCGTCGGCGAGGTCTTCGACCTGGGCGACGACGGAATGACGCTGCGCACCTCGTCGGCGTCCGTCGCCGCGCTGGAATCCCCTTATCTACCCGCCGTGTTCGGCGTCGAGCTGACGTCGGGGACCGACCGGGACCGCTGTCTCGCGGAGTTGAACCAGGTCCTCGAGCCGTTGGGCGCGCAGGCCTCGGCCACCGAGAGTCCGTCGTCGAGCGTCCTCGCCGCGATGCGGGGGCTGATCGCGATGCTCACCCTGATGCTCGTCGCCGTGGCCGGGCTCGGCGTCCTCAACACGGTCGTCCTGGACACTCGTGACCGGGTCCGCGACCAAGGGGTCCTCAAGGCGCTGGGGATGACCCCCCGGCAGACGGTCGTCCAGGTCCTGACGGGGGTGGCCGCGATCGGTCTGGTCGCGGGGGCGGTCGGGGCGCCGCTGGGCGCCGCCCTGCACCGTGCGGTGATGCCGGCGATGGGCCGGGCGTCGGGGTTCACGATCCCGCAGGCGTTCATCGACGTGCACGGTGGGCTGCTGCCCGTGCTGATGGCCCTCGCGGGTGTACCGATCGCCGTGGCCGGCGCCCTGGCCCCCGCGTTCTGGGCGGCGCGCACCCGTACGGCGCGGGCCCTGCGCGCGGAGTGAACCCGCGCGCCGCGGCGGCTCACGGGCGGAGTTCGACGACCAGCAGGATCACATCGGCTCCGGCCACGGCCATCGTGGCCAGGAACGGGAGCCTTCCGGCCGGGTGGCGGGCCGCGAGGAGCAGTGCCGTCGTGGTCGCGGCGAGCAGCGTCCAGCCGTACGGCGTCACCGGCCCCGGTGGCCCCACGACCAGGGTGGCGGTCGAGCCGAGGACGAGCAGCCCGGCGAGGGCGGCCGAGACCCGGCGACCGAGCCGTTGCGGCAGCCCCACCACGCCGGTCGCCAGGTCGTCCTCGATGTCGGGCAGCACGTTGGCGAAGTGCGCGCCGGCGCCGAGGAGGGCGGCGGCGGTCGTGAGCCACGGGGGCGGCCAGGGGGCGCCGGGCAGGCCCAGGGTGACGAAGGCGGGCAGCAGGCCGAAGGCCAGGGCGTACGGGAGCCAGGACACGGCCGTGCTCTTCAGCCGGAGGTTGTAGGCCCAGGCGGCCGCCACCCCGACGAGGTGCGCCGCGCCGGCGAGCAGCCCGCAGGCCGGCGACAGCGTGACGCAGAGCAGCAGCGCCCCGGCCGCGGCCCAGGTCACGGCCGCGGCCGGCACCGTACCGGCGACGAGCGGTTTGTCCGCTCGGCCGGTGGCCAGGTCGCGCCGGAGGTCGGCCCGGTCGTTGCACCAACCCACCGACAGCTGTCCGGCGGCCACCGCGCCCACCGTGACGGCCGCCCGCGCCGGACCGTATCCCGCGGCGGCCGTCAGGGCGGCGGCGAAGAGGGTGACGGCGGCCGCGGGCAACGGGTGACAGGCGGCGGCCAGGCCGCGTACGAGGGCGGGGCCTGACGCCGCGCTCGCGGTGGCTTCGGTGTTCTCGTGGGTCCGGGTGGTTCGTGTCGCGGGCACGGCGCCACGCTATGCGGCGCCGCGCCCGGTTCGCCTGATTCATTACGATGTGTCAGTTGTTTTCTATGGTGAACGAATGACACGTGTTCTGGCAGTGCGCAGCGTGTTCCCGCCTCATCGCCACCCCCAGTCCGAGATCACGGAGGCGCTCGCCCGTTTCCTGCCTCCGGGCTCCGACACCGCCCTGCTGCGCCGCGTCCACGGCTCGGTGCGCGTGGACGGCCGACATCTCGCGCTGCCGCTGGAGCGGTACGGTCCGGGGAACGACTTCGGCGCGACGAACGCCCTCTTCATCGAGACGGCCTTGGAGCTCGGGGCCCGGGCCCTCGAACTCGCCCTCTCCGACGCCGGCCTGGCGGCCCGGGAGGTCGATCTGGTCATGTCGACCACGGTGACCGGGCTCGCGACGCCCTCGCTGGAGGCCCGGCTCGCCACCCGCGCGGGCCTGCGTCCCGACGTACGGCGGGTGCCTCTGTTCGGCCTCGGCTGCGCGGCCGGCGCCGCCGGAGTGGGCCATGTCCACGATCACCTGACGGGCCGTTCCGGCCACGCGGCCCTCCTGCTGTCCACCGAGCTGTGCTCGCTCACCCTCCAGTCCACCGACGCCTCGATGGCGAACCTGGTGGCCGGGGCCCTGTTCGGCGACGGCGCGGGCGCCCTGGTGGCGGTGGGCCGCGACCATCCCCTGCACGCCACCGGCGCCGGGCCCGAGGTGGTGGCCGCCCGCAGCCACCTCTACCCGGGCACCGAGCACCTCCTGGGCTGGGACATCGGCCACTGGGGGATGCGCATGGTGCTCGGCCGCGAACTGCCGGACCTGGTCAGGCTGCACGTGGCCGAGGAGATCGAGTCCTTCCTCGCCGCGCACGACCTCAAGCCCGCGGACGTCGACGCCTGGATCTGCCATCCCGGCGGCCCGAAGATCCTCGACACCCTCTCGGACGCCCTCGCGCTGCCGGAGTCGGCGTTCGCCGCCAGCCGGCGCTCGCTCGCGGCCGTGGGCAACCTCTCCTCCGCCTCGGTCCTGCACATCCTGGACGGCGTCCAGAGCGCGGGACCGCCCCCGCCCGGATCGGTCGGGCTGATGCTCGCCTTCGGTCCCGGCTTCGCGTCCGAACTCGTCCTCCTGCGCTGGTGACCCCGATGATCTCGATCCCCACCCTGACCTCCCCCGCCTCGCTGACCCCGTACCTGTTGCTCATCGGCCTCGTCGCCGCCGAGCGGCTCGCCGAACTGATCACGGCCCGCCGCCACACCGCGTGGAGCCTGGCGCGCGGCGGCCGCGAGTACGGCCGCGGCCACTACCCGGCCATGGTCGCCCTGCACACCGCGCTGCTCGTGGGCTGTGTGGTCGAACCCTGGGCGGCCGGGCGGCCGTTCGTCCCGCTGCTCGGTTGGTCGGCCCTCGCCGTCGCCGTGGCCGCCCAGGGCCTTCGCTGGTGGTGCATCGCCACCCTCGGCAAGCGCTGGAACACCCGGGTGCTCGTCGTTCCCGGGCTGCCCCTGGTGGCGGCGGGGCCGTACCGGCTGCTGCGCCACCCCAACTACGTGGCGGTGGTCGCGGAAGGCGTCGCGCTGCCGCTGGTGCACAGCGCCTGGATGACAGCGCTCGGCTTCACCGTGCTCAACCTGCTGTTGCTGCGCGTACGGATCGGCTGCGAGGACGCGGCGCTCACCGACGGCGGTCGGCTGCGGGCGGCCGCCTCCGTCCCCTCTGCCGGCGCCGCCTCGTGATCGACCTGCTGATCGCGGGCGGCGGCCCCGCCGGACTGGCCACCGCCATCCACGGAGCGCTCGCCGGCCTCGAGGTGGTGGTCGTGGAGCCGAGGCCCACCCCCATCGACAAGGCCTGTGGTGAGGGTCTGATGCCGGGGGGCGTACGCCACCTCAGGGAGCTGGGCGTCGACGTGACCGGGCAACCGTTCCGCGGTATCCGCTACGTCGACGGCGTGAGCGGCCGGCACGCCGAGGGGCTGTTCCGGGCCGGGCCGGGCTTCGGCGCCCGACGCACGGAACTCCAGGCCGCGCTGGCCGACCGGGCCGCGCGGCTCGGCGTGCACGTGCTTCCCGGGCGCGTGGACCAGGTGCGCCAGGACGTCCACCAGGTCCACGCGGCCGGGCTCACCGCCCGCTACCTGGTCGCGGCGGACGGCCTGCACTCGCCCGTCCGGCGTGGGCTCGGCCTGACGGCGCCCCGCGCGTCCGGCAGCCCGGCACGGTACGGGCTGCGTCGGCACTACGCCGTCGAGCCGTGGAGCGACCTCGTCGAGGTGCACTGGTCACAGCGGTGCGAGGCCTACGTCACCCCGCTGGCGCCCGACCGCGTCGGCATTGCCGTGCTGACCTCCGATCAGGCCCCGTTCGACGTACAGCTGGCCCGTTTCCCGGTGCTGTCCGAGCGCCTGGCCGCGGCCGCGGGTACACCGGTGCGTGGGGCCGGGCCGCTGCGCCAAGGGGCTCGCGTACGGGTGGCGGGGCGGGTGCTGTTCGTGGGGGACGCGGCCGGGTACGTGGACGCGCTGACCGGGGAGGGACTCACCCTGGCCGTGACCGCCGCGGGCGAACTCGTGCGGTGTGTGCGGGCGGGGCGCCCGCACGCCTACGAGCAGGCCTGGCGGGACCTGTCGCGCAGCTACCGGGCGCTCACCGCGTCCCTGCTGTGGGCGCGTCACCGGCCGCGGCTCGCACCACGGATCGTGCCGCTGGCCGCACGGCTGCCGCGTGTGTTCACCGGGGCGGTGAACCTGCTCGCGTGACGGCGCCGGTCGAGTGCGGCCACGAACGGAACGGCACCCCGCGCACGGAGCGCGGGGTGCCGTTTCCGGTGGAGCCGGGGGCCGGGGGCGGGAAGCCGGGGCCGGGGGCCGGTCAGGCCGAGGGCTCCCGGCGGTTCCTCAGGGCCAGGCCGGCGAGGACCGCGCCGACCGCCGCGCACAGCACGACGGCGACTCCGGCCCAGGCCACGGTGCCGCCCAGCGCGCCCGCCAGCGGGTCGTACCGCAGCGACCCGCCCAGCACGTGCAGGGCGACCACGCCGAGAGCGGTGGCCGCTCCCGCCCGCCACACCGCCGTGGTGTCCCGGAGCGCCACCAGCGCGCCGCTCACCAGGCAGAGCACGCTGACGAGGAGGGGAAGATAGTCGACGGGGGCCGCGAACGGCAGGGCCGTCAGGTCGTTCGGCAGGTGCAGGGCTCCGCTCACGAGCAGGGTGATCGCGACGGGCCACCGCAGGACGCGCCGCAGCGCCCGGTCACGGGAGGCGGCGGGCGGGGCGGGGGGTGCGGTGCGCCGGGGCGGCTCCTGGTAAGGGGCGTCGTACAGCTCCGGATACCGCGGCTCGTACGGTGCCTCGTGCCTCTCCTGGGCGGGCCGGGCGGAGGATTCCGGGAGCGGGGCGGACGGGCCCGACGGGGCGGCGTCCGGCACCGTCGGCCCGCCGGGCCCGGCGGGCCCGGCACGGCCCCTGCGTTCCGTCTCCGCCGCGTCCTCCTTGCCGAGGATGGTCACCAGCAGGGCGACGTCCTCGATGGACCGACCGACGGCGGCGGCGCGCAGCGTGAGGTCCGCCTCGGCGACCTCCTGCGGCGACTCGCCCAGCAGGGCGACCATCCGTCGTACGTCCTGCACCGGTCGGGTCACGGCGGCCGTGCGCAGCGCGTCGTGCCCGGCGTCGGGCAGCGGGCCGCCCTCCTTGAGGAGGCTCACGAGCGCGGTGACCTCCTCGACCGGACGGCAGGTGGCCGCCGTCTCCAGCAGGGTCCGCATGGGCGGCGCGGTCGGCTCGTCCGGTGCGATGGGGTCGGGGGTCCCGTGGCGGTCTTCGTGCTGTTTCGCCGCGAGGGTGATGGGGTCATTCATGGAAAGCTCCGTTCGCCGACGCGCGGGTCTACGCAATCGCACGCCGGTCATCGTGCGTCATGGGAAGCGCACGCTTTGTTACATTGAGTGCCACTTCCGCTCACTGCGCCATTCGGGGCGGGCAAACGGGGGTCCCACCCGGTCCCCGGGACCCGGCACCCGGCCACGGGCCCCGAAGGGGAAAGGGCGTCGGCCGTGACCGACTTTCGCCGTTCCGCTCACCGGTGGGCCCTGCTGGTCCCCGTGGTGTTGCTGCTGCTGGGCGCCGGTCCCGGTCCGGACCGGCCCGTCGTGGACACCGATCGGGGGCCGGTACGGGGACGCGGACACGGCACGTACGAGACGTTCGAGGGGATCCCCTTCGCCGCTCCCCCGACCGGACCGCTGCGCTGGCGGCCGCCGGAGCCGGCGTCCCGCCGGCAGGGTGTACGTGATGCCGGGGCGCCCGGTGCGCGCTGCGTGCAGCTACCGGCGGTCGGGCCGGGCGGGCCGACCGGCTCGGAGGACTGCCTGTACCTCAACGTCACCGCGCCGACGGGCCGCGCCGCCGGTGGGGGTCGCGGGCGGCCCGTGATGGTCTGGTTCCACGGCGGTGGTTTCTTCAGCGGCGCGGGCGACGCGTACCGGCCCGAGCGGCTCGCCGGGCAGGGCGGCGCGGTGGTCGTGACCGTGAACTACCGGCTCGGCGTCTTCGGACTGTTCGGCCATCCGGAGCTCGGCGGGGCGCCCGATCTCGCCCTCGCGGACCAGCGGGCGGCGCTGGGCTGGGTACAGGAGAACGCGGCGCACTTCGGCGGCGACCCGGGCAACGTCACCGTGTTCGGCGAATCGGCGGGGGCCCTCAGCGTCTGCGCGCACCTCACCTCCCCCGCGTCGGCGGGCCTGTTCCACCGGGCGATCGTGCAGAGCGGCTCGTGCTCGACCACGGCGCCGCCGTGGTCCCTGCTGCCCGGCCTCGGCACCTACGAGCCCTTCGTACCGGAGCGGCGCACGGTGGCGGACGGCGCCTCGGCGGCGGCCCGGCTCGGCTGCGACCGCCCCGGCGCGGTGCTGGACTGCCTGCGCCGGCTGGACGCCGGCGTGCTGGCGACCGCCGAACTGATGCAGCGCTTCTCGCTCGTCTCCTACGGCAACAGCGTGCTGCCGCTGGAGCCGCGGCGGGCGCTGGAGGCCGGCCGGTTCCACCGGGTGCCGGTGGTCCAAGGCTTCGACCAGGACGAGATGCGCCTCTTCCTCGCGCAGACCCTGGCCGCGTATCCGATCCCCGACGCGGCCGCCTACCGGGCCCGGGTGGCGAGGTCCTTCGACCCGCCGACCGCTCGGGACGTGGCGGCCGCTTATCCGGTGTCCGCCTTCGCCACCCCGGCGGTGGCGTGGGCCACCGTGCTGACCGACGCCTCGTTCGCCTGCCCGACACTGCGGGACGGGGCGGCGCTGGGCCGGCACGTGCCGGTGTACACGTACCGGTTCAGCGACCGGGGCGCGCCCGACTTCACGGGGCTACCGGCGCCGCCGGACCTGCCGTTCGGCGCGACGCACGGCTCCGAACTGCCCTCGCTGTTCACGATCGCGCCGCTGACCGAACCGCAACGGCGGCTCGCGGACCGGATGGCCGGCTACTGGACCGGCTTCGCCCGCACGGGCGTTCCGGCGGCGCCGGGAGCGCCGCCGTGGCCGGGCGAGCGGGCTTCGGCCTCGGCGTTGTCGTTGGCGCCGGGGGCGGGCGGGATCCGCACGGTGGACGCGCGGGTGGAGCACCACTGCGCGCTCTGGGACGCGCGGTGGCCCGGGGTCACCAGGACTCGGTGATGTTCAGCCGCGGACCCACCGAGGTCTGGAGGGTCACCGTGCCCGTGTCCCCGTAGACCTGGTGCCGCCAGGTGGCGAACACCTTGGCGATGCTGCGGGCGGCGTCGCCTCGGCCCTTGCCCACCTCCTCGGTGGTGAAGGTGATCCGCGCTTCGCCGACCGTGCGCACCTTGCGGACGCGGACCTCCTTGATCACGACCTCGTCCGCGTATCCGTCGTCGGCCTCGTGCTTCAGGTGGTAGGCGGTGAAGTCGCGGGTCATGTCGAACCAGTCCGCCGGTCCGCAGGGTCCGCCGCCGTTGGCCATCTCGCCGTCGGTCGGCGGGCCCACGTAGGGCCCGGTCTCCTGATCGGTCGGGGGACCGGCGTACCCGCCCGTCTCCTGATCGGTGGGCGGACCCGCGTACCCGCCCGTCTCCTGATCCGTCGGCGGACCCGCGTACCCGCCCGTCTCCTGATCCGTCGGCGGACCCGCGTACCCGCCCGTCTCCTGATCCGTCGGCACGTCGAGATCGCACTCGGCCGTGGCGAGCGTGGGTACGCCGGCGGGCGCCGCGACCTCCCCCGCCCGTGTGGACCCGCACGCCGCCAGGGCCGCGCACAGCAGCCCCGCCACCACCAGCCGCCCGGTCACGGACACCGCTGTCTTCGTCATGACCATCCCCCCTTCGGCCATCAAGAGGCGATCGCCGCGGCATGGGTTCCACCGGCGCGGGTCGGAACCCTCACGTCAGCCGGCGAGCACCGCGTCAGCCCTCTCGGTCGAGGACGAGGCGGTCCCCGACGCGGACCGTTCCCGGTGTGACGATCGTGGCGAGCGCGTCGAGCCGGTTGCCGTGCGTCCGGGCGATCGTCCGGAGGATCAGCGGTGAGTGCGGCAGGTCCTGCTGGGCCTGGTTGGTCATCACGCACCGCTCGCTGGAGCGCAGGAACTCGATCCGGAGGGTGTCTCCCAGCGTGGCCTCGCGCCCGATCCACTCGTCCTCGACGAAGGCCGGGGTGCCCGGCGGGGTGCGCACGAGGATGTTCGGGCGGAACCGGCGCTCGTCCACCGGTACGCCCGGCACCTCGCGGCGGATCCGGTCGAGGGTGGCGGTCGTGAGCACGCTGAGCGGCAGTTGGTCGAAGTGCGAGATCTCCCCCTCGCGGGCGAGCTCCACATCGTCACGGCCGAGGTGGCCGCGCAGGAACGCCGTGGGGTCGGCCACCACGTTCCCGTGCGGGTCGAGCAGTTCGGGCGGACCCGGCTCCACGGTGCTGTGCGGGTAGCGGGAGCTCAGGTGGAGCAGGCCGTCCATCCGCCGGAAGCGCCGCGTGTTCTTCCCCGAGCCGAACCGGCCCTCCGCGTCGCGTACGGCGAACAGCCGGTCGCCCACCATGCCCCGCTCGTCGACGGCCACGCTCCGCAGCCGTTCGCCACCGGTCGACTTGATCGGGTACCGCCACAACCCCTCGATCACGCCCACGTTCTCCGCCACCGCTCCGACGTCCGCCCCTCAAGATCATTACCCATGCCCAGGAGGACTACGGTGACTTCATGACCGGTTCCACCACCCCCGTGCTGCTCTACCTCGACGTCGACGGACCCCTCATCCCCTTCGGAGCGGGCCCTTACCCCGCGGCAGCGGACGGCGAGGCCAACCCGTTGCTCGCCCGGGTCGATCCGACGCTCGGACCCACACTGGCGGCGCTGCCCTGCGAGCTCGTGTGGGCCACGACCTGGATGACGGAGGCCAACGAGTGCGTCGCGCCCCGGCTCGGCCTGCCGGAGCTGCCCGTGATGGACTGGCCGGAACCCTCCGAGGAGGACGGGCGGGGCGGGATCCACTGGAAGACCCCGACCCTCCTCGAACACGCCGCCGGGCGGTCCTTCATCTGGGTCGACGACGAGATCACCGGCGCCGACCGGGCCTACGTGGCCGCCCACCATCCCGGCCGGGCACTCCTGCACCGGGTCGATCCCGGACAGGGCCTGACCGGGACCGACATCGACGTGCTGCGGGCCTGGCTGCGCATCGGGTAGCCGCCGGGGCTCCACCCCTCGCGCGCCGTGCCGAGCCGAGCCGTGGGATCACCGGACGAGGAGGGTCTTCAGCGTGTGCGCCGTCGCGCGGGGGAACGCGGTGTTCCCGTTGTGGCCACCGGGGAACTCGAACGGGTCCGTGCCCAGTCGCGCCGCCAGCGCCAGTGCGCAGCGGTAGGTGTGGACCGTCGGCCGGGTGGTCCGCCCCGTCGCCGCGATGATCCTCGTACCGGCCCGCGCCGCGGCCCGTACCGACTCCGCCGGGTCCAGGTCGTCCGTGATGACGGCCGTGAACTCGGTACCGATGAAGAAGCCGAAGTTCGCCCGGCGGCGCGGGGTCAGCGGCTGGGGGGTGAGGTCGCCCTCGGTCTCGTCGTGCGCCGGGTCGATGCCGAGGTGCCGGGCGATCGCCGGGAACGCCGCCGTCAGGCCCCCGGTCGTGTGGGCGTCCTGGATGGCGGACAGTTCGGCCAGGTGCTCCGCGCGGTCCGTCTCGGGCAGCAGGTTCGGCATCACGGGTTCGTGCGCGATGAGCGTGCTCACCAGGCCGGGGTGGCGGGCCACGGTCCGCAGGCCGATGGCCGCTCCCATGCTGAACCCGGCCATCAGCGCGGGCCCGTCGGCGACCTCGGCCAGCAGTCGGGCGACGTCGTCCGCGTGCTCGGCCATCGTGACGGGCCGGGCGGGGTCGTGGAGGGTGCTGCGCGACAGGCCACGGCGGTCGTAGGTGACGACCGTGAAGCGGTCGGTCAGGAGCGGGACGAGGTCGACCGTGCGGTCCGCGTCGCCCTCACCGCTCTGGGAGAGGAGGAGGACGGGGCCGCGGCCCGCGACCTGGTAGTGCAGGGTGGCGCCCGGGACGGCGAGGGTACGGGTGGCGACGGACGCGGGCGCGGGCGCGGTCACGGACGCGGAGGTGGCGGTGGTGGTGGCGGTCTCAGGCATGGTCGGTCCCCCTACTGGTGTGTCATCGGTGTCTCCGGCTGACGACACGACAGTAATCCATCTCAATAGATGCATCAAGATAGATGCATCTATTGAGATGTACCCTGCTGCTCATGAACGGCGTCGAAGCGTTCCTCCTGGGGCGCACCCTCATGAAGATCGGCGAACAGGCGATGCCCCGGCCGAAGTCGGGCTCGTCGGGGTCGGTTCGCTCCGTGGTCGTCGTCCTGGGCGACCTCGTCTCCCACCCCGGTACCACCGTCGGCGAGATCGCCGCACGGACGGGCCTGCCGCAGAGTCAGGTCTCCACGGCCGTCGCCCGGTTGGAGGAGGCGGGCTCCGTCGACACGGAGCCCGACCCCGCCGACCGGCGCCGCCGGCTCATCCGTCCCGCCGAAGAACCCTCCGCACGGGTCGCCGAGGTCCGTGGCACCACCATCGACGAGGCTCTCGCCACGGCGCTGACCGGTCCCGACGGGACCGCCCCCGACCCGGACACCGTCCGCGAGGTGACGGCGGCGCTGGACCTCCTGGCCCGCAGGCTGACCCCGTCCGTCACCGCCCGCTGACCGGGACGGCGCTCGGGCTCGCCGCCCAGGACGCGGCGATCAGGCAACGTTCCGCCGCCGCCAGGTGGGTGGCCGCGGCGAGCCAGGCCCGGGCGTAGCCGTCGGGCGAGGGGTCGGCCAGCCGGCCGAAGACGTCACGGGGACGGCGGTCGGCCTCGGCGGCCAGCGCGGCGGCCAGGTCCGCCGCCCCGGTGAGCCCGGCCCGGCGCAGCGGCCCGTACGAGGCTCCGGCCAGGGACTCGGTACCGCGCGCGGCCTCGGCGAGGGCCCGGCGGCCACCGGCGACCCCGGTCTCCAGCAGGCGGCGCACCCGCCACAGCGGGGAGTCGGCCAGTGGATCCGGGCCCTCGGCCGCCGTGTCGGGTACGGGCGCCGCGACCCCCTGCGGGAAGTGCGCGCCCTGGAGGCGGTCGTAGCCGAGGTCGGCGCGGCCCAGCCACTCCTCGGGCAGTCGTAGCGTGTGCTCCGCGCCCGGCACCGGGCCCACGGCCAGGGGGCGCAGCGTGGCGGTGCGGTCCAGGTCGGGGCGGCCCAGGACGCGCAGCTGGAGCCCGGGGTACGAGGCGATGCGCCGCAGGTTCTCCGTGTGCGCCAGCTCCGGGTGCGGGTGCGCCGGCAGCAGCCTCAGCAGGGGTGCGTCCGGGCGCGTCTCGCGCACGAGGAGGTGTTCGCAGACCGCGCCGACGACCGTGACGTCGCAGCCGAGCAGCGCGGACTCGCCCGCGTCCGGGTCGGCGAGCAGCTCGGCGACGGCCTCGGCGGCCGGTCGGGCGAAGAGCCGCGCGGCGGGCTGTTCGGTCCAGGCGGTACCGGGCAGCGGGGTCGCCCGGACCCCGCGTCCGGCACCGAGCCGGCCTTCCGGGGAGACGGTCGCGCCGACGATGCGCAGGCCACCGCGGGCGAGGCCGGCATGGTCGAGGGTGGCGCCGCCGAGGGCCACGGAGGCGGAACCGGCGCCGCGGGCGCGGGCCAGGCCGCCGGGGCGGACGTCGGAGACCGAGTACGGGGTGCCGTCCGGGGCCAGCAGGTGGGTGACCACGCCGCCGTATCCGGTGGCGGAGAGCACGGGTTCCCGGCACAGGCCGAGCACCTGGAGGCTGCCGCCGGGCGCGTAGGCGCGGCGGGCGGTGCCGGTCAGTGCGGGGTCGGCGGATCCGGAGGCCAGCAGTCCGGCGGTGTGGAGGAGCTCGCGGAAGGCCTCGGTGAGGTCGCCCAGCCGCTGGCCGGCACGGTGTTCGCGGGCGGCGCGCAGGCCGCGTACGACCCGTAGCGCGGCCGCTTCGGCCCGGACCAGCCCGGCGAGGCGGGCGGTGTGGGCGGCGCGCAGCAGCTCGGCCTGGACCACCGCTCCCCCGGCGGTGACCCCGGCGGCCAGCGCCTCGGCGGCCACGTGCCAGAGGGCGCCGGCGGCACGCAGTTGGACCGCGGTGAGGGCCGGCGCGGGCACGGTGGTCCCCACCGCCTCGGCGGCTGGGGCGGGTCCCGCGGCTCCGACCGACTCGGCGGGAGCGGCGGGCGGGCCGGCGGGATCGTCGGGCCCGGTCGCCGCGGCCGGCTCCGGCTCCGCCGCCGGCTCCGGCGGGGTGTCCGCGAGCGGGGCGGCGCCCAGGGCGGCGGCCCGGTGAAGGCAACGGGGTGCCAGCAGGCAACTGCACGTGGCCTGGTCGGCCGTGGCGATCGTGCCCGCCGGTCCGGGGCGCAGGGTGACGAGGGCGTCCTCGCCGAAGCGGAGGGTGACGGTGCCGTCGGCCTCGAGCACGGCGCCCGCCGCGCATCCCTCGGTGGCGGCGTCCAGCTTCTTGCGCAGGCGGGCGGTGAGGTTCTCGACGGCTTCGGCGAGTACCTCGGGTGCTACGGGCGGCAGTTCGGTGCTCAACGGGACTCTCCACGGAGGCGGTCGCCCACCCAGCGGGCGAGGGCGAGGGGGCTGAGGGCGGCCACGGGCATACCGGCCGCCACGAGTTGCCGCGCGACCGGGACCGAGTACCGGGGTGTCCCCTCGTCGTCGAGCGCGGCGCAGCCCAGCAGGTGGGCGCCCGAGGCGGCCAGCGCGCGGACCTCGCCGAGGAGCCCGCCGATGGGCGCGCCCTCCTCGAAGTCGCTGACCACGACGACGAGGGTGCGGCTCGGGACGGTGATCAGGGAGCGGGCGTGCGCGAGACCGGCGGCGATGTGCGTGCCACCGCCGACCCGGACCTCCAGCAGCAGGGAGAGCGGGTCCTCGACCCGGTCGGTGAGGTCCACGACCTGGGTGGAGAAGGCGAGGAAGTGGGTGGACAGGGTCGGTACGCCGCCGAGTACCGCCGCGGTCAGTGCCGACCAGATGACGGATGCCTCCATCGATCCGGAGACGTCGACGACCAGAATCAGCCGCCAGTCCGCCTCACGGCTCGCCCGCGTCCGGAAGACGGGCCGCTCGGGGACGACGACCACGGTGCCGTCGGGCCGGCGCCGGGTGTGCGCGAGGTTGGCGCGCAGGGTCCGGGCCAGGTCGAGCTTGCCGCCGGGCCGACGGGTGGGGCGCGGGGTGGCGAGGCCGGAGAGGGCCGGGCGCAGCCGGGTGGCGAGCTCCTTGGCGAGTTCGTCCACGAGCCTGCGCACCAGAGGGCGCAGCCGGGCGAGTTGGGCCTCCGGCATTCCGCCGGCGAGGGACAGTACGGAGCTCAGCAGTTCCACCGAGGGCCGTACGGCCTGCGGATCGAGCTGCGTGAGGACGTCGGTACGGCCCGCTTCGGCCGCTCCCGCCAGCACCTCCTCCCTCACGTCGGCGCCGAACAGCGCCTCCAGTTCCTGCGACCACTCCCGGGCGGTGGGGAAGGAGGCGTCCTGGCCACCTCCCTGGCCTCCGACCCGACCGAGGTCGAGGTCGGAGGCGCCTTCACCGCGCCCGGCGCCGTACAGCTCGTCCAAGGCGTGGGCGTAGCGGCGGGCGCCGGCCGGGAGCCGGTCGCGTTCGCGGCCGAGCAGCAGCCGCCAGCGGTCGGCGGGGGCGAGCCGCGGGCTGTCGGCCTCGGGAGCCCGTGGGGCCCGCTCGGGCGGGGCTTCCACGGCCTGAGCGGCTTCCAGGCCCTCCGGGGCCGGAACCGCTGTCGGCGCCTGCGTCCCGGGCCGGGGAAGGGCTTCGAGGGCGGCGAGTCCGGCCGCGTCGGCCGCCGCCCAGAGGGCGAGGAGGGCGGGTGACGCGTCGAGCGCGAGGTCGATGCGGTCGCCGAGCCGCTCGGTGACGGTGTGGAGCAGCCGGTCGCGGGCGGCGGGCGACAGGGCGTCGAAGCCACCGCGCAGGGCCGGGAGCCGGTCGAGGAAGTCCTGGTCGGCGAGGTGCTCGACGCGGTCGAGGAGCGGGGTGAGAGCGGCCGGGGAGGACTGCAGCAGCGGCCCGGCGGCGGTGAGGAGTCCGCCGAGCCGCCGCGTCAGCGCGCGCCGACTGTCCGCGGTGCCCGCGCCGTCGATCCAGCCGGCGGCGCGGCCGCCGAGCTCGGCGGCCGGGTCGAGGTCGAGCAGGACCCGTACCGCGAGGGCCGCGCCCTGCATCAGCGGGGACGCGGTGGCGGCCAGGTCGGCCAGGGCGTTGTCCGTACGCAGGCCCAGGTGGTGGGCGGCGGCCCGGTCGGCGAGGGCCACGAGGGCGGCCGCGTCGGCGGGGTCCTCGCTCCCGGCGAGGCCGGGCAGACAGCGCACGGCCGCTTCGAGGAGGTCGCCGGCGAGGTCCGCGGCGGCCGTCCGGGAGCCGGCGGAGGTGCCGGGCAGGTGGCCGCGGTGCAGTGCCTCCAGGAGATCGAGGGCGTCGAGGAGTTCGGGCAGGGTAGCGGTCCCCGGCAGGACGGTCGCCGCCTCGTGCAGGCGTACGTCGACCAGTTCGGGCAGATCGCACCGCGCGGCGGCGGCCAGCCCGCCGAGGATCTGTGCCGGGGTCGGCCCGCCGTCGGCGACGGCCCGGCGGGCGGTGTCGCGCAGCGTGCCGGCCGCCGCCTGGGCGACGGTGACTCCGCGCACCCCGGCGAGATCCAGTCGGGCGGGGACGGAAGGCGTCCAGGAAAGGCGCCACTTGGTGCCGAGGGCGGTCCCGTCGCCGGTGGCGGCGACGGTGAGGGGCTCCCCGTAGGAGGCGCCGCACACGAGGAGCCGTTGCAGCAGGACCTCGCGGCGGCCGTCGAGGGCGGAGCGGAGCGGGTCGAGGCGGATCTCGCGGGGCGCGGGATCCTCGGGGGACGGCAGCCGCAGCGCGGCCAGTTCGGCCTCGACGGAGGGGCCGAGACCGGAGCGGGGGGCGTGCGGGGTGATCCGGCCGCGGGCGGTGCCGACGAGCACGACCTCGAGGGCGCGGGCCAGTGCCCGGCCCCGGCCGAGCGGTTCGCCCTGGCCGAGGACGGTGGTGACGGCTTCGAGGAGCTCGCCGCGGCCGGGCGCGGGGAGCGCCCGCAGCGCGGCGAGGTCGCAGGCGAGCCGCAGGGTCTCGGCGGCCTCGCCGGTACCCGCGGTGTGCCCGGCGCGGCGCAGCTCGCGGCAGAGCCCGGTGACGGCGACCGAGGCGGCCTCACGGAGCCGGTCGGGGTCACCGCCGGCTTCGAGGACGGCCTGCTGCCAGCGGGGGTCCCGGATCCCGGCGGGGTACCCGGAGCGGGAGTCGAGCAGGTCGAAGGAGTACGGCACGAAGGAGGTGACGGTCGTGTCCGCGTCGGGGGCAGGCGCCGCGGAATCGGCGGCTCCGGCGTGCCGCGGCCCCGGCAGGCCCTGGGTCCCGGCCGGGTTCGGCCCGAGACCGGTCCCGGCCCCGTCCTCGGCTCCGGCGTAGGAGGCGGGGGCCGGGCCGGAGCCGTGGGCGGCCCAAGTGGTGCCGGCGGCCGTGCCGGGGAGGACGGGAGCGTGGAACGCGCCGATCACCGCGGCCACGCGGTGACCCGCGGCGACCGCGCCGGCGATCACGCTCCGCATGTGTGCCTCGCGGGCCAGGTCGGTCGCCGCGACGGCGGCCGTGTCCGCCCGCAGCGCCCAGCCGACGCCGAGCGCCGCTCGACGCACGGCCTCCGGGGAGCATCCCGGTGCGAGGACCTCGACGGCCCGGTCCCACAGGTCGTCACCGTCGCGCCCTGTACCGGCGGCGGTGAGGCCGTCCGCGAAGGACGGGCCGGGCCGGGACCCGGTGACGGCGCCACCGGCCGGGTCCGCACTTCGTGTGGGGACCGCGCCCTCGGCCGGCGGCGCGTCCCGCCCGGGGCCCTCGTCTTCGATCGGGCTCGGTGCCGCCGTCGGCACGGTCCAGCCGCGGTGCGCGAGCGGCAGGTCGCAGCAGATGACGGACGCGCCGGTCCGGCGGGCCCAGCGGATCGCGGCCAGTTCCGGGGAGAAGTCCGCGAACGGGTAGAACGCCAGGCGGCCGTCCTCCCCCGTGCCCGCGAGGGCGACCGGGGCGACGGTTTCCGGGTCGGCGAGGTGCTCCAGCCAGGGCTGGAACTCCGCAGGGAGTTCGACGCAGACCACGTCCGCTCCCGAGGCGTCCAGCAGGGCCGGTACCACCGCGGCCAGCGCGGGGCTGTGGTGGCGCACCCCGATGAGGTACGGCGCGCGGGCCGCGGCGAGGGCGTCCACCACGGCGCGCGGATCGGTGTGCGGATCGGTGTGCGGATCGGTGTGCGTCAACGCAGGCTCCCGCGCAGGTCCCAGAGCCGGCGCCACATCGGCGAACCGTCCTCGGCGCGGCGTCGGACCGGCCCGTCCCAGTAGCCCAGCAGCCGTCCGTGGTCGGCCGGGTCGTCCTTGCGTACGACGCCCAGCAGGTGCCCGGGCAGCAGGTCCAGTACGTCCCCGCCCGGCAGGTACGCGGCGGCGACCCCGAGAGAGGCCGCCACCTGGACGGCTTCGGCGGTGGACATGACCGTACCGGGGCGCTCCACGTCCCAGCCTTCGGCGGAGCGGCCGGAGCGCAGGTCTCGGAAGACGGTGACGAGCGCGTCGAGCACGGCGTCGTCGACCCCGAAGGCGGCGCCGGCCCGCTGGACGGCGGCGACCGCCTGGCGGCGGATCAGGGTGGCCTCGGCGTCCGCGTCGGCGATCGGGGCGACGGTCTCGAAGTTGAAGCGTCGCTTGAGGGCGGCGGACATCTCGGAGACGCCGCGGTCGCGCAGGTTGGCGGTGGCGATGACGGTGAAGCCGGGGGCGGCGGAGACCACCGCGTCCTCGGTGGCGGTCAGTTCGGGCACGCTCAGTCGCCGGTCGGACAGGATCGACACGAGGGCGTCCTGCACCTCGGGCAGGCAGCGGGTGATCTCCTCGACGCGGACGACGCGTCCGGTGCGCATGGCGGAGAGGACCGGCGAGTCGACCAAGGCCTGCGAGGTGGGGCCCTGCGCGAGCAGGAGAGCGTAGTTCCAGCCGTAGCGGAAGGCGTCCTCGGTGGTGCCGGCCGTGCCCTGGACGGTGAGGGCGCTGGTACCGCTGACGGCGGCCGCCAGCAGTTCGGACAGCATCGACTTGGCGGTACCGGGCTCGCCGGTGAGGAGCAGGCCGCGCTCGCCGGCGAGGGTGACGACGCACCGCTCCACGAGGGCGCGTTCGCCGACGAACTTGGGGGCGATGGCCAGCTTGGCGGGGAGTCCGGCGCGGCGCTTCGGCAGGGCCAGTTCGGCTCCGTCGCTGCCGCAGACGAAGGTGACGACGGCGCGCGGGGTGAGGGCCCAGCCGGGCGGGCGGGGGCCGGGGTCCTGGGCGGCGAGGAAGGCGAGTTCGACGGCGTGGCGCTCCTCGGCGGGCAGCACCTGCCGGGCGGCGGGGGCGGTTTCTTCGGTGACGGTCATCGGGGTCCTCCGGAAGGTGTACGGGGGTGGTCCGGGGGGGGGGGGGGGGGGGGGGGGCCGGGGGGCGCGCCCCCCCCCCGCCAGCCCCCCGGGGCGGGGGAGCGGGGCTGACGGCGGGCGGGGCGGGGGGAGAGGCAGAGCGTCCGCGGC
>NZ_JBICYT010000015.1:0-89941 GCF_043201215.1 Streptomyces sp. NPDC048331
CTAGAGAAACGCCTCTCAGGCGCCCTCACCCATGTCTGCCAAGGTCAGACCCCAGATTCGTGACTCCAGGCCGCTGAATTACGCGGAACGCAGGAACGTGGCCCAGGTCGCCAGGCGATATCGGCGTACCTGGGCCACGGCGTCAGGGGGGCAGGGGGTCAGGGGGTCAGACCAGGGCGTTCTTGTAGAAGATGCTGGAGCGCCGGTCGCCCTCCAGGCCGGTGGCGAAGCCTATGAAGAGGCGGGCCTCGCCCGCGTCGGTACGGTAGATGGCCAAGCCCTCGGGCTCACGGTGGTGGAGGGTGGAGCCGGCCTTGGTGAGCACGGGGCCCTGCTTCACGGCGCCCGTGTTGATGTCGACGCTGGTCACGTACGTGTTTCCGTCGCCGGTCGGGGTGCCGTCGCCCGGGTACGCGTCGCCGGTCAAGTAGTACATGTACGAGCCGTAGAGGGCGTATCCCTGCGCGGTGCCGGCGATCGTCGGCTGCTTGAAGTCGACGAGTGGCGTGCCGAAGGTGCGGGTCTCGAAGGCAGAGAGAGGATAGACGGCGATGCGCTTGCCGTCGCCGGTGTGATAGCGGACGATCACGCGCCGATGGACGGGGTCCACGGAGCAGGTGTACTCGGTGGCCCCAGGAATCGGCCGGTACGCGGCCGCGGCGGCCGGCGAGCCCAGGGTGGTGTTGGCCTTGTAGGTGATCGGGGCGAGCGCGGTGCCGAACCCCTTGGTGTTCGCGGCGCACTCGATCCACAGCTCGGTGCCGGAACCGCTCGGCAGCGCGGCGAAGGCGACACCGTGGCCGAAGCCGTCGAGGTGCATGTAAGAGAGGTAGTTGCCGTCGAAGTCCATCTTGTTGATGCACAGGTCACCATCGGACTCGGTACTTCCGCTCCGCTTGGTCGCCACGAACAGGAACTTGTTCTCCCAGTCGAAGGCGAAGCTCTGCTGCACCCGCGCACCGTGCGTGTCCTTGGAACGGAACAGGTCGTACGACGGCTCCGTGAGATCGAACCGCTTGGTCACGGTCACATCAGCGGAAGCGACCTGCGCGCCGGCGCCGAGCCCGAGCACGGCGAGTGAGGCGCCGACACCGGTGCGTATGAGGCCGCGGCGGGAGAGGGGATGAGATTGGGGGTGGTTCATGGGGGGAGTCTCCAGGCATGGGTGGAGGGCAGGACCACGCGATGGTACCGATCGCACGAGAGGCGTGATCCGCGTACCCTGAGGGCCAGTTGGGTGTCGCGTCTCGCGTCTCCCCCGGGGGCCAGGAGTACGCGAACGGGTGGGCGGCGCCGGCCGGGCGGCACCGGCAGGCCTCGCCGGTGGTTCGTGACGCCGGCACCGTGGCGCACCGAAGGGTTCGCTCACGACCGTGATCAGGCATGGCACAGGAGACAGCATGGCCGGCGCTTTGCAGAGACTGCGGGAACTGCTCGGTGAGCCGGCCTGCTGGGGGTGGGCACGGCCACGCCTCTGGGAGGCCGCCGAGGAGCATCTCGGTGTCCGCCTTCCGGCCGACTACAAAGCGTTCCTCGATGTGTACGGTCCCGGCGCCTTCGACGGGTTCCTCTGGATGGACCGGCCCATGGAGGGCACGGCGGACGAGCAGGCACGGCTCTGGCCACTGTCCGAGCGGCCGAGTTCCGGCACCGACCGCGACCCCTTCCCCTTCCGTCCCCGGGCCGGCGGCTTGATCGAGTGGGGCGGAGAGGAAGGCGGCACCACCTACTACCTCCTTCCCGAGGAGCCGGACCCTGCCGACTGGCGCGTGGTGGTGGAGACGGAGGAGGGCGAGTGGCACGAAGTCCCCGGACCCGTCACGGAATTCCTGCTCGGCCTCGTCGAAGGCACCTACCGACCCCCCTTCCTGAGCCGCTACCGCCCCGGCCCGCGGATCCACTACCTCCCGTCCCCCGCACCGTGAGCGAAGCCCAGGCGGGCACAGGTGGTGCAGCCCTCCAAAAGGCGCGGGCAACACCTGGGGCGGGAAATGGATCAGGGGGCTCCTACCATGCGGTGATCAACACCAATTTGGGTGAGCGCACCACGAGTTGACACCGGCGACCACCCGCGCCCGGGTGGCCCGCTTCCAGGCCCGTTTCCGGGCCCGAAGAGCGTAGGCCCGGGTGGGTGCGGGTGGTGCGGGCGCCGTTCGTGCTCGCGGCGCGGATCCACCGGCCGCGAGGGGGCCCGCGGGGTCGTCGACGACGAGTTCACCGAAGTCCTGGTCAGCGCCGGACTTCTGCTCGTCATCGGCCCGCTCGGTCTGGCCGCGTTCGTGTTCGCCGCCCGGCCGCCCGGGCCGGCGTTCTACCGGGCCCGGCTGCGCGGTCCGGCGATCGCCATCGGGTCGCTCCTCGCCACGGTCCTGGTGATGTCCTTCGGCTAGCCGTACGCGAGCGTGATCGGCCCGTTCGGGGCGCTCGCCGGGCTCTTCGTCTTCCCGTTCGCGCTCGCCTCCGCCGTGCTCTGCGTCCACCACGCGTTCCGAGCGCGCTGTCCGTGTGGGGGCTTCGCCGGCTGCGTACGAGCTACGGCATCACCCTGCGGCGGACCCTCGGCCGTGAGCACGACTGACGGCGCGAACGCCGTCTTCCGGGTCAGGACGGGACGTGACGGGACGTGACGGCCTAGGATCGACCCATGAGCAGGACAGACCGCGCAGGCCGGATGATCGCGGCACCACCGGCTGCCGTGTACGCCGCGCTCGTCGATCGTGACTCCCTCGAGAACTGGCTACCGCCGGACGGAATGCGCGGGCGGATCGACCGTTGGGATCCCCGACCCGGAGGCGGCTTCCGCATGGTCTTGACCCACCTCGACCCCGCCGGCGCTCCTGGCAAGACCTCGGACGTGACGGATGTCGTCGACGTCGACTTCGCCGATCTGACGCCGCCGGAGCGCGTCGTACAGCGGGCCGTCTTCGAGTCCGACGACGTGGCGTACGCGGGCACCATGACCCTGACCTGGCAACTGACCGCCGCGGCGGCCGGGACCGATGTGACCGTCACCGCGACGGACGTACCACCCGGCATCGACCAGGCGGTGCACGAGGCCGGGATCTCCTCCTCTCTGGCCAACCTGGCGGCGTACGTGGAGAGGCCTCGAGGGTCTCGATAGCACGCCGATGCGACACCCTCGTCGGCTCCGGCTGCCGGACCCGGTGGGCTCGCTCAGTTCCTGAGATCCTCGACGGTCCAGCTGTCGCCCAGCTCGCGACGCAACTCCCCCAGCGCCGCGTCGACTTCCCCTCGGAACGACTCCCACTGCTCAGGGGTCCAGGACGAGGGACCCACCGGGTGCTCCCAGTCGAGTGTGGACTGGTACAGGTCGGCGAGCCGTGTGAGCTCGGCCGCGGTGGAGGAGGCCACGGGCAGCCTCTCCGGCACACAGGGGTGTCCGTAGGGGCTGTCGAGCTCGGGCGCGCCCGACGGGCCGGGCCATAGCGGCGTATCGACGCCGTACTCGAAGAAGAACCGCAGGTGAAATGGCATACCCCAGCCTTTCACGGCGCCGGCGCCGGGCCCGCGGCCGGCCCACCGGCCGACCGGAGGCTCAGTCTGACTTCGAGCGGCTCAGGGCCGCGACATCAGCGCTACCAGAGCGGCACGGGCCTCGGCCAGGCCTTCCTTCCAGGCGGTGCTTCGCAGCGTGGCCCGGTCCCAGGCGGTCACGGGTTCGGCGCCACTCACGCAGTGCCCGTAGAGCATGTGGGCGATGTCCTCGGTGAGGAGATGGTCGTAGTGGAACGACCCTTCGTAACCGGCCCAGGCCACGGCCTGGCCGTCGGCGCACAGGCGGCGCAGGACCTCGCGCGTATAGGTGCGCAGGTCGAGTGAGGCGGTGTGAAAGGTGAGGTCGTACGACATGAGGCCGAGCGGAGCGATCTCCGGCGGTTGCTCGTCCAGCATGAAGGGGTGCACCTGGTCGGGCGCAAGTCCGGCGACGTTGAAGGCCTGCGGCGGTAACGGGTCGTTGCCGGCGCCGATGACGAACACGGTCACCATGGCGGGGCCCGCCCAGCACAGTTCCTCGTGCACGTCGTTCACGGAGCTCGCTCCCCCTCTGCTGTTCTCGGCTACGACTTCCCCTTCCTCCGGCTTGACGATATCGGGCGGCTGCGAGATCTCCGAACGCCTCCGGGGCGCCGGACCGGAACTGCCCGACCAGGCCGCCGCCGACCGCGTCCCAGCCGCCCGGGGCGCGGATCAGCAGGGCCGAGCTACTCGCGGCGGGGCACGGGAAGGGGCCCGAACTCGTCGAGTTCGGGCCCCTTCCCGGGTTGGGTTCCGGATCAGGCCGGGCGGCCGCCGAACGGGGCGCCGGTGCCGTAGTACGTACCCAGGTCCTCGCGGTAGCCGGCGTCACCGAGGTGGCGGTCGCGGTGGAACTCCGGGGCGTCCTTGATCTGGCCCTTCGTGCGGTCGACGTAGATCTTCCGCTCGGCCGCGTCGACACGGACCACGATGCTCGCCGGGAGCAGGACCTCCTTGCCGAAGATCCACACTCCCGTGTCCACCACCAGATAGGCGTCACCGACCTCGTCGGAGTGCCTGTCGACCGTGCCGACGTTCCCGTCGGTGGCCTCGACCTCGAACCCGGTCATATCGGTACCGACCAGGTAGCCGGCGGTCGACTTGAAACCCCACACATGCTCAGTCACGCGGAAACAACTCCTCCGGTCGACAGTGGGCGGCGAGCTGTGCCCCTCGGCGCCCTTCCCGTACCTGGACTCCCGCCTGCCCCACGCCAGGAGCCTCATGCATCACGCACGCCGGATGCCGGCTACGAAGGGGCCCACCTGCACCGGTGCTCGAAGCTCTCACAGTCAGAGCCCGGCCGAGACGGCAGGAGAGCGACGCCGCGTCCGTACGTGAACCCGTTGGACAGTTCGTCGCCGCCGATGGCAGGCTCCCGCCCTATGGAGCTGATCGACGTCGTCACGGAACTGGCCAGGTCAGGACGGCTGGGCCCGGTCTCGAACGGCGCGGCCTGGGACGAGGTGACCGCCGCCCTGGGCCAGCCATGGGAGGTGGTCGTCGGAAAGCGTCGATCCTGGCCGCGGCTGTTCGCGTACGGCGACCTCGAGGTGAGTGTCTGCCCTTGCCAGAAGGTCATCCTCATCTGCCTCCAGACGTGGCGCGATGTCATCGATCTCCCTGGCGGCCTGGTCGGCGGCCGAGAGTCGTTCCCCGGCAGGCTCGAGTACACCGACGTGATCGATCACCTCGATCGCGCCGGTTGCGCCTGGCAGCCCTACGTACCCCTGACCTTCGGCGGTCAGCGCGCGGTCCGGGCCACTTCCACCGGCGTCGTTTTCGTCTTCGAGATCCGCGAAGGGGAAGAACCCGTCCTCAACGTCGTAGGACCCCCACCCCACCGACACGATTGCCTCGCGAGCACCGGGACCCGTACGAACCGTGACGCCGTGACGCCGTGAGCGTCGACCCGGGTGAGTCCGCTCCGGGATCGGGCAGTCACCGCCCGGGCACGGCGCCCACCCCGCCTCGCGGGCCGCTCGCGGAGCGCCCATGCTGAAGAGGAGGGCGCCGTCGCCCGAAGTTCGGTCCTTCTCGAAGGCGACGAAGGCGCCTGCGAGGAGGAGGAAGTCATGCGCATGCGAAAAATCCTGGGCCTCGCCCTTGCTTCGGCAACCCTTGCCGGCATGAGCGCCTTCGGCGCGGTCGGCGCTGAGGCCGCCTCGTCTCCGAACATCACCAGAGACGAATGCACGGCCGCGGGCGGACAGGTCACGGCACGCCCCTACGCCGGAGAAACCTGCACGCTGCCCGACGGGACCTCGCAGCCGATCACTTGATGTCCCCGCGTCCGGGCCGCGCCATGGTTCGACCGAACAAGGACCCCGGGCGGGCCGGGGTCCTTCCACGGACCGGCCCAAGATCGATGCACAGATCGACCCGATCGACGCGATCGACGCGATCGACCCATGCGGACCGTCCGTGCCCGAACGACTACCGCTTCTACGGGGCGGTCGGGGCTGGGGGCGCGGGCTCCTGCGGCATCCGCGGCTGACACGCGGGGCGGGCGTGGTCCTCCTCCGCGCGCGGCCAGTAGCGTCCTTCGAGGGCCTCCGCACTGCGGTTGAGTCGGACCAGGACGTCCTCCAGCTCCCGCACCTCCTCGGGGGACCAGTGGGCCACCACCCGGGCCAGGCAGGACTGATTGACCTCACGGTCCCCGGCGAGCCGGCGCCCGCCTTCGACGGTGATGCGCAGCTTGCGTGCCATGCCGCCGTCCGGGTCGGCGACGCGCTCGGCGAGGCCGCAGCGCAGCAGTGCGGCCGTCTGGCGGTTCACGGTCGAGGTGTCGAGGCCGAAGGCCTCCGCCAACTGTCCGATGGACATGGGCCCTTGCGTGTCGATCCGGCTGAGCAGCAGGTACGCCGACCGCTCCAGGCGTTCGGGGTCGCGTTCGCGCCGGGCAAGCACCTGGTGCCGCGAGAGGAGCATCAGCTCCCGCTCCAGTTTCTCCAGCACCACGCCCCCGCTCCTTTCGACACTCCATTATCGCCGACCCGTGGCTCGGCAGGGGGCCCGGGCCGCCGGCTCTCCACCCGGGCGGCAATATGCATGATACATAGCATGTGTACTATGCACTTCTCGTTGTCACCCGACGAGCCACAGCTTCCACCCGGAGGACCCGCATGACCGTCACCACGTCCACCGCCTCCCGCGCGGCCGAGATCCTGTCCCGGCCCGTCACGCTGAACGGCCTGACCGTGCCCAATCGCATCGCGATGGCTCCGATGACGCGGATGTTCTCCCCCGGCGGTGTGCCCGGCGAGGACGTGCAGGCGTACTACGCCAGCCGGGCCGCCGCGGGCGTGGGCCTGATCGTCACCGAGGGCACCTACGTCGGCCACGACTCCGCGGGGCAGAGCGACCGGGTGCCGCGGTTCCACGGCGAGGACCAGCTGGCGGGGTGGGCGAAGGTGGCCGCGGCCGTGCACGAGGCGGGCGGCACGATCGTGCCCCAGCTGTGGCACATAGGCATGGTGCGCAAGCACGGCGAGGCGCCGTACGCCGACGCGCCCGCCGTCGGCCCCTCCGGCATCCGCGTCGACGGCACCGAGGGAACCGGCAAGGCGATGACCCGCGCCGACCTCGACGACGTCATCGGCGCGTTCGCCGATGCCGCCGCGGAGGCCGAGCGAATCGGCTTCGACGGCATCGAACTGCACGGCGCCCACGGCTACCTGCTCGACCAGTTCCTGTGGGAGCGGACCAACCGCCGTACCGACGCCTACGGCGGCGACGCGGTGGCCCGTACGAAGTTCGCCGCGGAGATCGTGACGGCGGTCCGCGAGCGCGTCGCGTCCGACTTCCCGGTGATCTTCCGCTACTCCCAGTGGAAGCAGGAGGCCTACGACGCCCGGCTCGCGCAGACTCCGGAGGAGCTGGAGGCGATCCTGGCCCCGCTGGCGGCGGCCGGCGTCGACGCGTTCCACGCCTCCACCCGGCGTTACTGGATCCCGGAGTTCGAGGGCTCGGACCTGAATCTGGCGGGCTGGACCAAGAAGCTCACCGGCCGGCCGACCATCACCGTCGGCTCGGTCGGCCTGGACGGCGACTTCATCCGCGCCTTCGTCGGCGAGGGTGCGGCGCTCGGCGACATCGACAACCTGCTGGACCGCATGGAACGCGACGAGTTCGACATGGTCGCCGTCGGCCGGGCGCTGCTCCAGGACCCGCACTGGGCGGCGAAGGTCCTCGGCAACCGCTTCGACGAGCTGAAGCCGTACGACGCGGCGGCGCTCCGGTCGCTCAGCCGGTGACCGCCTCCCGTTAGCCGCCGGCCGCCGGCCGCCCGGACGGTGTCCGTGCCCGAGGAGAGCCCCGTGACGTCTGTCCGCCGAGGTCACGGGGCGTTCTCGCGCGTGGTCGAAACGTGACGTGTCCGAGGCCGGCTCTCACCCATCCCGGGTGGGCCGCTCCGCCGGGGCGGAGGGCGTCACGTTGACGAGCGGGCTCAGGTCATGGAAGCCGCCGAGCCCCGAAGTCGCCTCACGGCCGACCGGATCGAGCCCGTCGGCGGCCCGACGTCAGGCATTTCGCAACCCGTTCCGACACCCTGGCGTCCCACGACACGAAGAGGGTTTCGATCACCGGGGAGAGCACATGGCGGACAAGAACCGTGAAAAGTGGATGGCGCGTTTCCAGGTGCGGCTGGCCTTGCAGCCGGGCGTGGACCGGGCAGTCGTGCTCCAGGCGGTCAAGGAGGTCACGGCCCACTGCGCGGACACGGGCGAGCACCCACAGGCCGCCTTCGGCGATCCGGACGCCTACGCCGTGCAGGCCGCCGCACGCCTGGTCCCGGCGGACCGGGTGGCCCGCACGAAGCGGCACAACGCCGTGGCGGACGCGTTCGGCTCCGCACTCAAGAGGGCCGGGGACATCGCCGGCCTGTGACCGGTCCGAAGCGCGGGCGGGCGACCGGGTCTCCCGCGCCGGCGGCTTTCGTCTCGGCCCCGCAGCCGACGGCCCTGTGATCAGAGCAGCGCTCGAATGGCGTCGCGCTGCTCTGGCAGGCCGGTCTCCCGAAGCCAGCGGAACTTGTTGCCGATGTTTCCCCAGCAGTTGTCATTGGCGGCGACGGCCGCCAGAAGCCCTCGTTGCGCGGCCGACAGCCTCAGGCCAGGGCTGTAGCCGGCGGGAAAGGCTTTGACGAGCAGCGGACCCCAATCGCGGTCGACGGTGTAATCACTGGCGAGCGGCATCAGGGCCATGGCCGCCGGTGCCAGGTCCTCGAACGCGTCGACGCGGTCAAGGACGGCCTGGAGGAGGGTGAAGCGGAGCCAGCCGTCGATCTGAGGCAGTGGGTCGGGGAACCACTGATCCGCCTCGGCCGGGTTCTGCAGGGCTTCGAGCAGGACGGCGGTGGCGTGGGGCATGCGCGCGCATCCGGTGGCCAGTGCGGCGCAGGCGCGCACCGCTGGATCGGGATCATCGAGGAGGCTGCTGGTGTCCTGGCCCCAAGCGCCCAAGGCCAGAGCTGCGGAGGAGCGTTCCCTACGACTGCCGTCCGCGGCGAGAACGCCACGCAGGCGGCGAGCGGCGCGCGGGACGAGTTCGGCGAGGTCAGGTGCCTTCAGCAGGAGGGTGACCGCTCCGAGGGCTGCCTCTCGGGTGTCCGGGTGCGGATCGTCGAGGAACGGTTCGACCGCGTCGTAGAGCTCGGGCCGGATACCCCGGCATGCGCGTATCGCTTCGAGCTCGTCCCTGTCCTCGTCTTCGTCCCCGTCCTCGGCGTCGTACTCATCCCCGAACTCGCCGGCGCTGTCGGGGTCCTCGCCGTAGGAGGCGGAGTCGGCGATCTGGCCGAGCCAGTCGAGCAGTGCGGCTCGCAGGGGCCGGGCCCGATCATCCCAAGGGAAGAAGCTCTCGTGCTCGGCCGAAGTCTGGGGGTGGGTCAGGATCGCCGCGACGAACAGTGCGGCCGGCGGCGTGGAGCTGTACAGGGACCCCTGGTGCAGCACCGACATCTCGAGCATTCCCAGAGCCTCGGCCTGCGTCTCGGGATCCGCGTCGACGAGTTGGCAGAGGTACGGCGGGATGTCCCCGGCGCTCCCGTACGCATGCCGCAGGTCGTCCCATTCGGTTGCCACGAGCAACTCTCGGGCCGCCGGAGGCAGTCCGGACCGGCCGGCGGCGCCACGGTACTCATCTCGATTCGTCATACGCACAGCCTGCCGAACAGCACTGACAATCGGTTGCAACGGGGGTTTTCGCGGGTGAACCGAGGGGGCTGTGCGGCCCGGTGGTGGCCATGGGAGGCGGGATGGACGATGCGGCCAGGGATGGAGAGCAGCCGCCGGCCATGGCCGGTCCGGGGGCGATCAGCAGAGCCTCGCCGGCGGCGTTCAGGTCGATGGGCCGGGTCACCAGGACGGCATGACTGCGTTTGGCCACACCCAGCCCGCCCCGGGACTCCGGTCGCCGGAAGGCCCCTTGCCGAGGGCTACGGCGCGGTCAGCACCCACCACTGCCGCAACGTGCGGAGCGTACGCAAGAAGATGTGCGGCCCCCTGCAGACCGGGCGGGCGTAGCGCCGGACGGGGTCGCCGTTCGGGAAGGCGACGGCCTCACGGCCCTCGACCACGGCTCCGTCGTCCGTCAGCCGGATGTGGTGGAGGGCATTCACCCGACTCACGGTGGCGACGCCCTGCTCGCTCCCTCCGAGCAGGAGCAGCCGGTCCCCGCGGACCGCGAGGCCGGACGGGCGTGAAACCGGGAGAGCGCGGATGTGGAGTGTCCCGCTGCGCCCCGTTCGGGCGAGTGCTGCGCCGGGCCAATACGTGGCGTGGACCACGGAGTCTGAGACGTTGACCGTGCTGACGTCCGCCACGTGCTGGTAGGGCTCCGGGGGGTCCAGGGCCCGGACGGCGTTTCCGCTGCCGTCCCAGCGGACCAGCCCGCCCGCGCTGACGCGGTCACCGCTGTAGATCCCCTCGTCGGCGTATCCCGTCCAGAAACCGGCCCTACCGTCCGCGACCAGGTGCGTGAGGTGCGTGCCCAGGGGGAACCGGCACCGGGAGCGTCCGTCCGGGCCGAAGATCTGGCCGGACCGTGCGTTGGGCCCTCCGCTGCCGGAGACCACGAACCCGCCGCCCGGAAGGGCGTCGAAGACGTCCGGTTCCACGGCCACGCCGTGCAAGGCCTGTTCCCGAATCTCCCCCCGGTCGCTGATGACGACGAGGGCGTCGAAGGGTAGGACCACCGGTTTCGGGACGTCCCTGCCTGCCCACCTGTAAGGAAAACGGGCGTCGGGGCAGATCAGCCAGAGGGCCCGGCCCCGCGGATCGATCGTGGAGGCCAGGACGTTCCGCTCGTCGTACTGCCGAGGCAACAGTGCGTAAGGACGCAGTGCCACCTTCGTCAAAAGATCACCTCGCGGGCGAAGGAATGCAACGCCCCATGATCACACAGGGGTCCGGGCACCCGTGGAAGGGCATCTCGCGGCTGCCGTGGAGGCGGGAAACGGGTACGCCCGTCAGGTGCTCGCCCGGATTCCGGCCGAGACGGCCGACCACACGGCTGATCTCGACCTGCCGGCCCACGCCGCGCAGGCCTCGGGCGAAGGAATCCGCAGCGCGGTCGCGGGCACGCTCGGCAGTCACGGGGCAGAGCCGGCGGCCATCGACCTGTTGTCGCAGTTGCTGGACTACTGGACGAGGCCCGGCGGCTCGCACGGCACCCGGGCGGAGCTGCGCCGGCAGGCCCGTACCCGCGGGTGGGCGGCTGCCGCATGACGGGCGGGCTCGCCTGCCGGCGGCCCTGAGCGGGGGGCGGGGGCCTGTCACGCGCCTGTGACAGTCGACGGACAGCTTCATGAAGTCCCGAGGTCAGTCTTTTCATCAGAGAGCAAAACGGGACAAACCGCCCGAGACTCTCTGGAACCGAACCCTCCCCCACCTCACATCGGAGTCACTCCCATGGTCCGCACCTCCCGGAAGCAGCGTTACGCGATGCTCGCCGTCTCGGCCGCGATCGTCGGAGGCGGCGTGCTGATACCCAGCAGCGCCTTCGCCGCGACGACCACCGCACGGACGACCCCGCCCGCCGCCGGACAGGTGGACCACGCCAGGAGCGGCCACGACCACCACGACAAGAAGAACGACCGACACAACGACAAGAGCAGGAAGAACCAGAAGAACCAGAAGCACCAGGGCAAGAAGAACAAGGTCCGCGACATCGAGAACATGCCCGGCTGCAAGTTCTACCAGGGCAAGGTCTACTGCGAACACAAGCCCGACAAGCCCGCCCCCGCCCCGGCACCGGCCCCGGCACCGGCACCGGCACCCGCTCCGGCCCCGAAGTAGAACCCCACCGCGCAGCACTCCGCACCCACCCCGTGACACACGGTCACACACGCGCCCGATCAGCCCCTGCCGGACCCCGACCCACCGGGGACCGGACAGGGGCTTCGGCCATCCCACCCCTCCCGACGAGCTCCCGCGGCCTGCGGGAGCCGCCGACGCCTCTGAACTGCACGCTGCACGCTCCGCCGGGGCGGCCCTGGTGCGGGTGGCGTGCTGATCATCGGGATAGTCTCCGGAGGCTGTCGCGCGGCCCGTCGGGCCCCGGCGGGGTGGTCGGTACACGGAGGCGGGGTCGGTCGTGCGGGGGCGGTACGCGGAGCGGGAGCGGATCGAGCAGTTGCTCGCGGACGCCCGCCAGGGGGCGAGTGGTGTCCTGCTGGTGCACGGAGAGGCGGGCATCGGGAAGACGGCGCTGCTCGACCATGCCGCCGGGCGGGCCCAGGACGCGCGCGTGTTGCGGGTCGAGGGCATCGAGTCGGAGATGGAGATGGCCTTCGGTGGCCTGCACCAGCTCTTCCTGCCGGTGATGGAGCTGATCGATGTGTTGCCGGAGCCCCAAGCGGCCGCCCTGCGCTCCGTGTTCGGCCTGAGCACCGACAGCGTGCGCGATCCTTTCAGCGTCGGACTCGCCGTTCTCACCCTCCTGTCGGAGGCCGCGGCCGACGGGCCGCTGCTGTGCCTGGTCGACGATGCGCAGTGGCTCGACCAGCCGTCGGTGGACATGCTGACCTTCGCCGCGCGCCGGCTGCGGGCGGAGGGGGTGGTGATGCTCTTCGCGGTCCGCGACGGGGCTCCCGGTGCGGCTGTGAAGGGGCTGCCCCAGCTGCTGGTCGAGGGGCTGGATCGGTCGGATGCCGCCGAGTTGGTGCCGGGCCTGCCGCCGTACGTCGTGGACCGGGTCATCGAGGAGGCCCGGGGCAACCCGCTGGCTCTGATCGAGTTGTCGGCCGCGCTCACTCCGGCCCAACGTGCCGGCCGGCTGGGCCCGTCCGCGCTGCCCGACGCTGCCGCCGGGCTGCCGGCCCGGATCCAGGACGGGTTCCTGGAACAGCTCCGGCGGCTTCCCGAGGCCGCGCAGACGGTGCTTCTGGTGGCCGCCGCCGACGATACGGGGGACCTCACCGTGGTGCTGCGTGCCGCGGGCCGGCTCGGCTCCGCCGTCGAGGACCTGGAGCCGGCCGAGCGGGCCGGGTTCCTCCTGCTCTCCGGGCAGACGCTGCGCTTTCGGCACCCGCTGGTCCGGTACGCCACGTACCAGGGCGCCCCGCTCGCCCGGCGGATCGCCGCCCACCGGGCGCTGGCCGAGGCGCTGGGTGAGACCGGCCAGGCCCATCGGCGGGCCTGGCACCTGGCCGCCGCGTCGACGGGTCCGGACGAGACGGTCGCCGAGGAGCTGGAACGGGTCGCCGAGTGGGCCGACAGTCGGCAGGCGATGGCCTCGGCATCCGCCGCCTACGAGCGTGCCGCCCACCTCACCGCGGATCCGCAGGTGCGGGCGCGGCGGCTGGTGTCGGCGGCGCAACGGGCCGCGGATGCCGGACAGGACGAGCGGTGCGAAGCGTTGGCCGACCAGGTCCGGCCGGCGCCGGAGGATCCCGGCGTGGCGTCCAGCTTGGCGCGCGCCCGGGCGGTGGTGGAATTGGGCTACCACAGGCCGGACAGGGCGGCTCGGATCCTGGTCGACAGCGCGGACCTGACGGGCGTCGAGCGCCCGGACATGATGCCTTCGCTGCTGACGGACGCGGTCCACGCGGCGTTCTGCGCCGGGGACGCCGCGCTGATGGAGGAGATCGCGCTCCGCTCCCCCGCCCTGCCGGTGCTGGCCGTACCGGCCGGGCTGTTCGGCGGGGACGTGCCCGGCGCGCTACAGGTGGTCCGTACGCTCGTGGACGCCCCGGCCGACGGTCTGATGGACCGCTTGATGACCGGGATCTACCTGCAGTTGACCGGTGATCATGCGGCGGCCCGGGAGACCGCCGCCGGAGTCGTCGCGCACTGTCGCGACCAGGGCGTCAGCGGCTGGTTGCCCACCGCGCTGCATCTACTGGTCCGGACCGAGCTGTCGCGGGGCCACCATGAGGAGGCGTCCGTACGGGCCGTCGAGGCGCTCCAGCTGGCCGAGTACTACGACCTCGCCCACCGGGCCGCCCACCTGCGTGCCGCTCTGGCGATGCCGGCCGCGGTACGGGGCGCGGAGGAGCGGGTCCGTACGTTGACCGGCGAGGCGCTGGAGTACACCCGCCCGCGCGGGGTCGGTCGCGGGGCGGCGGACGCCCTGTGGGCACGAGGCCTGCTCGAACTCGGCCTGGGCCGGGCGGAAGCGGCTCTGGAGCAGTTGGAGACGGCCTCCGACCAAGTGAACCACCCGCTGCTCCGCCTGCCGCTGCTGCCGGATCTGATCGAGGCCGCAGTACGGGCGGGCCGCCCGGAGCGGGCGTCGGACGCGGTCCGGTCGCTCGAGGAGTGGGCGAACGCACTGGGACAGGCCGGGTTCGCCGCGTCGGCCCGCCGTTGCCAGGCGCTCACCGGACCGGACGCCGAGGCCGAGGAGCACTTCGTCGCGGCGCTGGCCCTCCACGAGGGCGGGAGCGGGTACGACCGGGCCCGTACGGCGCTGCTGTACGGGGAGTGGTTGCGACGCCTGCGCCGCCACATCGACGCCCGGGAGCAGTTGCGGGCCGCTCTCGCCGGCTTCGAACGGCTGGGTGCGCGGCCCTGGGCCGACCGGGCCAGGACGGAGCTCGGCGCCGCGGGTGGGGAGACCGGGCTGACGGCTCACGAGGACGGGCCGATCAGTGTGCTGAGCCCGCAGGAGCGGGAGGTGGTTCGGCTGGCGGCGGCCGGTGCCAGCAACCGGGAGATCGGCGCCCAGCTGTTCCTGAGCCCGCGCACGGTCGGGCACCACCTCTATCGCGCCTTTCCGAAGCTGGGCGTCAGTTCCCGCACCGAGCTGGCCGATCTGTTGTCGTCATGAGGCGGTCGGCCTCACGAGGCGGTCGGCCTCACAAGGCGGGACTCGGCTCCGGCGCCGACCAGATCAGCCGGGTCTGGGCGGTCCGGTAGCCGGCCCGGGCGAAGGCGGCGGCCATCGGCGCGTTGTCCGTGTCGGTGGTGGCGGTGATCAGCTCGGCTCCCGCCTCCACCTGCACCCGGGTGATCTCGGCGAGTACGTCGTCGACGTATCCCTGTCCGCGCAGTTCGGGGACGACGCCCAGGTAGCCGACGTTGCGGTTGTACGGCGTCGCGGAGGGCAGGGCGAGACCGGCGACCTGGCCGTCGGGGGTGCGGGCGATGCGCCACCACGACCGCTCTCCCGGGCAGCTGAGGTAGAAGTCCACTTCCTCGCGGGCGGTGGCTTCCGCGCCCATCGCCACCAGGTTGCGGCGGGTTTCCCCGTCCAGGCTGCCCACCGCGATCCGGCGGAAGACGTCCAGGAACTCCTCGTCCGTGCCCTCGGTGAAGACGAGTCGCCCGCTGGAGGCGGGGAGCCCGGCCTC
This sequence comes from Streptomyces sp. NPDC048331, assembly GCF_043201215.1. Lineage (NCBI taxonomy): Bacteria > Bacillati > Actinomycetota > Actinomycetes > Kitasatosporales > Streptomycetaceae > Streptomyces > Streptomyces sp. NPDC048331. Next base: position 15,338 of record NZ_JBICYT010000015.1, read on the forward strand.
GGGTGTCCATTCCAGGCGCAGCCGCTCGACCACGTCGGTCAGTCCGGCCGCCAGCGCGGCGTCCCGCCGCCAGTCGGCGGCCGCGGCCGTGGCCGGGTCCTCGCGCCATCCGTTCGGCAGGGTCAGGTTGTAGAGCGGCGGCTTGGTCGCGCCCTGCTCGGCGAAGGCCCGAAGGCCCGCGCTGATCAGCTCGGCCCCGAGGGCGGCGCGGTCGTCGACCGAGGGGTCGACGTACAGGCAGTCCAGGGCGATCGGGTGCTCGCTGGTCGCCTGGCCCCACCACAGGGCCCGGGCCACCACCCGACCGTCCTGCTCGGCGATCCAGGTCCACTCGGGGCGGTACATGTGCTGCGCGAGTTCTTCGAGGTAGCGGCCTGCGGGGATCCAGCCGACGGGTTCGTCGACCGTCACGGCGGTGACGCGGTCGAGGTCGGCCTCGGTGGTGGGACGGATCGATGTCGGGATGCTGGTCTCCTTCGCGTAGGTGGTGATGGCGGCGCCGGTGTTGAAGACCCGGGAGTCGGTGAGCTTGAAGCCGTCCGGGCGGAACGGGGCGTCGAAGAGCGGTGTGCCGGAGCCGATGACGACCGGGTGGCGCTTGATGATCAACTCGTCGATCTCCTCCAGGAGCTGCCCGGCCAGATTCGCCCCGCCACACAGCCAGATGCCCGCCCCGTCCTGCTTCTTGAGGTCGCGGACGAAGGCCACCGGGTCCGTGTCGAGGACCTCGACGGCGGGGTCGAGCTGGGTCAGGGTGCGGGAGAAGACGTACTGCTTCAGGTGCGGGTAGGGGCTGGTGACTCCGGCCGCGAGACCGGGCTCGTAGGTGGAGCGGCCCATCAGGACCGTGTCGAACCGCCTGTTGGCGACTCCGTCGAGGCCCAACGGCCCCCGGCCGTGGGCCGGGATCGTCTCGGGATACTCCGCCAACAGCGCGGCGGCGAGGTCGCCCTCGAAGGGGAAGAAGTCGATCTGACCGTCGGGGCCCGCGATGAATCCGTCGAGGGTGGTGCCGACGTAGTAGGTGAGCTTGCGCACACGTCCTGCTTTCGTTGCCGAGTGCTTGGTACTTGCTGCTTGCTGCTTGCTGCTTGGTGCTTGGTGCTTGGTGCTTGGTGACGTCACTGACGCTATGACGTGGACGTTGCGGCAGGCATCAGTCATCGCGACGTAACGTGGGCGGCAGCCGACGTACCGGACCGTCACCGGTCGGTGGGGACGAGGCGGGGCCGGGGTAGACGTTCATCGGGCGACGGCGAGGACGAGGGACGCTGCCGCCAGAGCCAGGTAGCCGCCGGGAAAAGCGATGTTGTAGTAGACCCGCGCACGGATGTGTGCGGCGACGGCACCGATGAAGAACAGGACGAGCCCAGTCGCGGCGGCCACGCCGATGACCGGGACGCCCACGAGTCCCAGGAGAAGACCGACGGCTCCGGCGGCTTTGAGGGCAGCGAGCCACGGGAGCCGGCTCTCCGGGAGGCCCACTTCGGCCGAGTTGGCGAGGACCGGCCGGGCCCGTAGGAAGTCCGCGACGGCGATCCCGGCGTTGGCCAGGATCGCGATGGCCGTGACGATCGCGTACCCGATGAACATGTGCCGCGCCTTTCGGTCGAGGGCTCGTGAGGTCGGTCGGCGAGCTGCGCGCGCTCACCTCCACAAGCCTTCCCAGACCCTTGGACGCCGTCCAATACCTGCGCCTATAACCTGGAAGCATGGATGTGGACACTCGGCTGCTGCGCTACTTCGTCGCGGTGGCGGAGGAAGGAACCCTCAGCCGAGCCGCGGAACGACTCTTCGTGTCCCAGCCGGCGCTCACCAAACAGATCAAGCAGCTGGAGACTCGGCTCGGAGTGCGACTGTTCACGCGGTCCCGCACCGGCATGACCCTCACAGAGCCGGGCCGGACCCTGGCAGAGCGGGTGCCCGCGCTGCTGGCCGACTGGGACCACGTGCTGCGGGAGACCGTGAGTGCCGCAGATCGGGAAGCCCGCTTGCTGCGCGTCGGCTTCATCGCCAGTGCCGCCAACGAGGCGACCCCGCTCATCATCGCCGAGTTCTCCCGGCGTCGGCCCGGCTGGCGGGTGGACATGCGGCAGGCCACCTGGTCGAATCCGAGCGCAGGACTCGCCGACGGAGACATCGACGTCGCCCTGCTGCGGCTGCCCTTCCCCGGCCAGGACGCTCTGCGGACGGCGCCGCTCTTCACCGAGCCCCGCTGGGTCGCCCTCCCCGAGGGACACGTTCTCGCGGCGCGCGACGTGATCCCGTTCCGCGACCTGTGGGACGAGCCGTTCGTGGCCGCTCCGCCTGAAACCGGCCGGTGGCGGGACCACTGGCTGGCCACCGATGAACGCGACGGCCACCCGGTCCGCATCGGCGCCGTCACCGACCAGCCCGACGACTGGCTCAGCGCCATAGCCAACGGCTACGGCATCGCCCTCGCCCCGGCGTCCGCCGCTCGCTTCTACGCCCGCCCCGGTGTCGTCTACCGCCCCGTCAGTGGCGTCAGCCCCAGTCAGGTGGGCGTCGCCTGGGCCGTCGCCGACGACCACAACCCCGTGGTGCGGGACTTCGTCCGCTGCTGTACGGACAGAGCGTTCCCCGAGGTCATCACCACCACCACCTGATCACCTCACCCGGTACCGCTGTCGCCACGCGACGTGGTGCGCGGATGTTCGCGTTTGCCCTCGACCTGGTCGAGGGCTTTAGCGTCACCGCGCATGACGTCCCTCGACACCGCCCGGCCCGTCTCGGCGCGCCCGGCCCTTCCTCGCGCGTATCTCATCTGGCTCGTGGGCACCCGTGCCTCGCTGTTCGGTGATGCCGTCCTGTACTTCGCACTCGGTTGGGCAGCGAGCGCCCATGGTGGCGGGATGGGGGCTCTGGTCCTGACCGCTGTCACCCTTCCGCGCACCCTGCTGCTGTTGCTGGGGGGTGCCGTCGGTGACCGGTTCGGCGCGCGGCGGGTGATGATCACCGGCGACGTCGTGATGCTCACGGCCACGCTCGTACTGGCCCTCGTGGGTCTGCACCTGGGAACGTCGCCCTGGCTCCTCGTCACGGTCGCCGTCGTCATCGGCACGGTCGACGCGTTCTATCTGCCGGCCACCGGGTCCATGCCGCGCCGCCTGGTGGGGAAGGAGCAACTCCCCCGGGCGTTGGCCATGCAGCAGGCCGGCAGCCAGATCGTCTCGCTGCTCGGGGCTCCGGTGGGCGCCGTACTGGTCGCGAGTACGGGACTGACCGGCGCGGCGGTCGCCGATGCCGCCACCTTCGCGATCGTCCTCGTGGTGCTCGTCCGCGTGCGGCCGGCTTTCGACGTCGAACGGCAACCTCGGGGGGAGGGACTGCCGGCCGGGGCGGTCGACGGGGTACGGATCGCCGTGGCGGACGGCGTCCTGCGGCCCGCCTTGCTGCTGACAGCCGCTGCAGCCGGCTTCCTCCTACCGGTGGTGTCCCTGCTGAACCCGCTCCTGGCGCGGGAGCACGGTTGGAGTGCCGGGGTGGCCGGTCTGGTCGCCGGCGGCCAGAGCGTGGGGATGATCGCGGTGGCTCTGGTGGTCTCGCGGCGGGGCACCATGAAGCGGATCGGTAGGGGTGCGGCGCTGGGGTTGTGTGTGTCGGCGCCGGGAATCGCTGCGGTGGCCCTGGCCGATACGGCCGCGGTGGTCGTGGCCGGCGGAATCGTCGTCGGCGCGGGTTCCGGGTTGTTCGCCTGCCACATCGGTCCGCTGGTGCTGACCCATGTCCCGGACACGCACCTGGCCAGGATGCAGGCCGTGCTGGTGCTCGTGCAGAGTCTGGCGCTGGTGGTGGGCAACAACGCGCTCGGCGCGCTCGCCGATGCCCGGGGGGCCACGCTCGCCACGGTGGTGTGCGCGGGAGGCGTCTGCGCCGCGGGGATCGCGGGGCTCGTCACGAAGCCGATCCGTCGCCTGCGTCAGCGATGAAACGGGGGCAGGTTCCCACACTTGCTTCACCTATCGAAAATCGATAGATTCCCATTGTAAGTCGATGGGAAGGGTGGGTCATGGGAAAGCTGACAGTGCATGCGTTGCGTGCCGTGCTCGCGGTGGTGCTCGCCGGCACCGTGTTCGTGCAGGCGGGAATGTTGTGGGCGTTGATCGGCGGGAACGACCCCGAGGACGGGTCGCTTCCGCTGACTCCGCTGCGGGTGATCGTGGTCCTGGGCATGGTGGCGGCTCAGGCCGCCCTGGTCTGCGTGTGGCGGCTGGTGACGATGGTGCGACGCGGAACCGTGTTCTCCCACACCGCCTTCCGTTACGTGGACGTGGTGATCGGCTCGATCGTGGCGGCCTCCCTCCTGTGGTTCGTGGTCACGGCCATCAACGCGCCGGGCCAGCGGGAGGATCCGGGCGTCACCGTCATCATGGCGGGCATCGGAGTGGGCATCCTGGGGATCGCGCTCATCGTGCTCGTGCTGCGGATGCTGCTCACGCAGGCCGTCGCCCGTGACGGCGAAGCCACGCGGATGCAGGCCGAGTTGGACGAGGTCATCTGATGCCGATCGCCGTAGACATCGACGTGATGCTGGCCCGGCGGAAGATGTCCGTGGGCGAGCTCGCGGACCGTGTGGGGATCACACCCGCCAACCTGGCCGTACTCAAGAACGGTCGCGCCAAGGCGGTACGTTTCGCCACGCTCGCCGCGCTCTGCGAGGTGCTCGCATGCCAGCCGGGCGACCTGCTGCGCTGGGAGGACGAAGACGCCACGGGCGGCTGACGTGCCCGGGGCAGCCATCCTTCGTGGTCCCCCGAACGGGCGACTCGACGGGCAGCGGCCGCCCGACGGCCGGAGGATCGGTGCGGGGACACGCGACGGGAGCCGACCGAGGATGCCGAACACCGCCACCGCCGGAAGCCGGAAGAAGGCCCGCGTCGTCCTGTCCGGCATGCTGATCCTGGCCGGGGCCGTCATGACCGGGTGCGGCGGTGAGGCCCACGACACCGGGCCGGGGCCCGGATCGGGGCCTCACCCCCAGGCCGCGCGCTCCGGCAGGGTCACCGTCGTCTACGAGACCGGAACGGTCGGACCGGCGGACCGGGAGGCCGTGGCGCTGATCCGGAACTCCCGCGTCCTGGAGCGGTCGGCCGACTGGGTGAACAGATCACTCACCCTCCCGCACGACATGGTCGTGAAGGTCACCACCGACGTGCCGCCCGGCGTCACCGACGCCGTGACCCAGGCCGACGGCAGGACGATCTACATCCCGCCGTCGTTCCTGACCGAGATCGAGAAAGCCCTTGCCGACGTCGTGAAGACCGTGGAACGACCGGCCCCGTTCCCCGCGTCCGAGTACAACACCGACGATCTGACCGTACTGTCGACGGAGTTCATCTTCGGCCACGAGATGGGCCACGCGTTGCAACGCCAGCTCCTCCTGGCCAACCTCGGCCTCGAAGAGGACGCCGCCGACGGCTACGCGTCCTTCTACACCATCAACGAAGTCGGGCCGAACCCGTCGCTGGCCGCCGCGATCCTCTTCGACGAGATCGCCCGCAAGGAGGGTGTGCCGACTCTGGAGAAGATGTCGAGCGACCACCCCATCACCCAGCAGCGCGCCTACAACTTCCTGTGCTACCTGGAGGGCAGCGACCCGAAGAAGTACCAGCAGTCACTGGTCGACAGCGGCTATCTCCCCAAGACCCGCGCCCCCCTCTGCCCGCAGGCGTGGGCGATGCTGAACCACGGCTGGTGGACTCAGCTCCAACCCCACTTCAGCTCAGCGTTCAAGGCCCAGGGCGACGAGGAGCAGAAGAAGGCGCAAGCACAGCTGATCGCGGAGACGAAGGCGCTGGCGGAGCGGATCGATGAGATCCGCCGCAGTCAGGGACGGTGACCCGGGCCGGCACCGGCCCGGAAGACCCTACGTCCGGTCGGCGCGAGGCGCCGCACCCCCCGCCCGCCGGAGGCGTCCCCGACGTCCTCCGGCGGTGCTCACCGGCCGAGGAGCGAGCCCAGCGTCACGCCGTACCGGGTGCGCAGGCGCCGTATCTCCCACAGCGACAGCGCGGACACCGACAGCGGGCCGCCGAGCATGAACGTGTAGAGCACCTCGGGCGGTGCGGCCACGTCCGGTCCGTCGAAGAGTTGGAAGCCGAAGAGGGACCAGACCAGCAAGGGTGACAGCAGGGCCGGCAGCAGCTCGTGCACGTCCCCCGCACGGAAGCTGGAGTTCAGCCCGACGATCAGCGCGGCCAGGGTGAAGAGCACGGCCGCGACGAGAACGACGACGCAGACGAGAGCGGCCAGGACGAACAGCAGCATGACGAGGAGACCGGTGAAGATCGTGCCCAGGAAGCTGCCGAAGAGCCCGAAGGTGATGTCGTGCGGGCCCACGTCCGAGGGCGAGACAAGATCTCCCTTCAGCGCTGCCGTCATCAGCCAGATCACACCGACGCCGAGGACGGGCGCGGCGAGCGCCAACAGTGGGCCGACCAGACGGCGAGCATAGAGGCGCCCCAGGGGTGCGCGGGCCAGGATGATGCACAGGCCCACTCCGATGACACCGGCCACCACGACGATGGCGCAGCCGAGCAGCAGTTCCTCCAGCTTGCCGAGCACGAAGTCCTGGCGTCCCTCCCGCAGAGGGTAGGCCAGGGTCAGCCAGGTCACGGCGACCAGCCCCAGAACCGTGCGGGCGCCTCGCATGCGGGCGATGACCGGGTCTTCGATGCGGTCCGGGCCGGTGGGCCCGGTCAACGCTCGGGCAGCCGCTATGGGATGGGGTACGGAGCGGACGTGCGCGTTCAGGCGCTGACGGGTGATCAATCGAGCTCTCCGGAAGGTGTCGTCTGTGGCACGGGGAGGCCGGGCGCCATCTCCGGCAGGCGTGCGCCGCCCCGGTCCGGCGCATGCGCACCCCCGCCCCATTATCGTCGTAGAGACGATAACAGGTCGTCGACACCGCGTGGCTCAGCGGCCGGGCGCACGAGCCGAGTTGAGGCGTCGACACCGGAGCGCTCTTGACAGGCACACTCCCACACGCCACCCTTTCACTACTTCCTTAGTTAAAGAAGGATGAACGGCGCGATCGCGTACCGCATCCGCCGCTCCGGGCCGGCGCGCGGGCCCGGAGCAGGACGACATCACCGCACCGTTCACCTCAGCACCGAGCGGGTACGACAGTGGACCGAACCAGGGGGACGAAGGATGACGGCAATCATCGAAGGGCATGAGCTCGGCGCCCCGGACGGCGGGCCGACCGGGCTCACCGCGACCGTGGGGGTAGCGGCATGACCCTCCCCGATCTGCGCGGACCCCTTCGCGTCACCGTCCGCATGCACCGCCACGCCCTGGGGGCCGCACTCGCCGTGACGCTGCTCGCCGCCATCGCCCTACCCACCGGCCGTTGGTACGTCCAGTCCCTCGCCGCGGACCTCGCGGCGACCGGCTGCACGGTGGAGCACACGGTGCCGGGCTGCGGCATCCAGGTCCGCGGCTTCCTGTCCCGCAGCCTGTACGTCCACAAGATGTTCTTCTTCGTCGCGCTGGCCGTGAGCGCACTCCCCCTGCTCCTCGGCGCGTTCGTCGCAGGCCCGTTGATCGGGCGCGAGTTCGAATCCGGCACCTACCGACTCCAGTGGACCCAGTCGGTCGGTCCGGCCCGCTGGCTGGCCGGCAAGCTGGCGGTGCCGGTCGCCGCCGTACTCCTCGTCCTGCCCGCGTTCGTGCTGCTGGCCGCCTGGATCCGGCGGGGGACGTGGGACACGTGGTACCCGATCCAGTGGCACGACCTTCCCGTGTACGTCGCGATCGGGCCCGTGGCGATCGGCTACGCCCTCCTCGGGATCGGCGTCGGCGCCCTGACCGGCCTGCTGATCCGGCGCACGCTGCCCGCCATGGCCGCAGCCGTGGCAGCGGTCGGAGTCATCGAGGCGGGTCTTGTCCTGCTCCGCCCCCGGCTGTGGCCCGCCCTCGACGGGCGCCCGCGCAACGGGAACGACTGGGGGGTCTTCGGCCCGGTCGGCCAGGTCGGGACCCGTCACCACCCGGAGTCGCACTTCTGGCCGCTCCAACTCGTCGAGAGCACCGTCCTGCTGGCCCTCACCGCCGCCGCGCTCGTCGCGACGTTCGCGCTCCTACGCCGCCGACACCGCTGACCGGGGCCGCCGACCCACGCCCATGTACGATTGCAACGGTTCCGCGGGGCCGGATCGGGCCGCGGGTAACAAGGGGCGCCGCACATAGGCGACTTCGGGCACGATGGTCGACGTCACAGATGCCGGCAGCGCCAACAGCGCAGTCTCACAGCCCTGTACGGACGAGCGCGAAGTGGCGTCGGTTCCGGCCCCCACCCCAGTAGGCACGCCTCACGCCGCGATGGCGGACGGCGCGACGCGACACGCGGTGCGCGCCGTGGACGGATGGATCAAGCCACGCCCATCCGCTGTTAGGGTGTCATGCGCCCATCAAGTCGGGCCTCTCACATACTGACATTTCAACGGGGTTGACGTGAAGCTTCGCCATGTCCGCGCGGTAGCCGTCTTCGGTATCGCAATTTTCGCACTCACCGGAGCCCGTGGCTCCCACGGCGGCAGCTGCGGTGGCAGCAGCCACAGTTCCGGCTCAGGCTCCAGTGGTTCCAGCAGCTCCACCGGCGGCAGCCACGGCAGCGACAGCACGAGCGGCACCACCGGTAGCACCACCAGCGGCAGCACGGGCAGCCCGTCGGTCACCGGCGGATCCGGCAACAACAAGGCCGAGCGTGACATCAAGATCGACGCGTGCAAGATGGACCCGTCGGGCAAGAACCTCGTCGCCAAGATCACCGTGACCAACAGCGGCTCGGTGGACTACACGTACGACGTCACCATGAAGTTCCGCGGCGGTGCCACCTCGGCGGCGACCCCCGCCACGGCCAGGGTCTCCGCCCTCACGGTGAAGGCGGGTACGTCGAAGCAGGCCGAGGCCACCGCGGCGTACACCGGCAAGGGCGACGGCAGCGAGTACAAGGAATGCGTCGTCGACAACGCGTCGAAGAGCGCCCTCTGAACCGCCCCGGAATCACGCGGTGCCCCCTCTCCCGGTCTGGCGGAGCGGGGGCTTCGTCGTTCCGGTACGCGGCCGGACCGGCGACGTCGTCATCGTGCGATCGCCGGAGCGGATCACGGACTGACCCGGGCCCGAGCCCGGGTCCGGCCGTGCCGGGAGGTCGCGCGAGATCCCACGGGCGTCGCGGTCGGGCCGGGGTCGGCGGGTACCCGGGGGTCCGAACCGCGCCGCCGGTGGAGCAGGGCGTCGAGGGACAGGGCCGGCGCGCCGGCCAGGATCAGCGGGGTCCAGGCCAGCAGGTAGATCACGTCCGCACCGAAGTAGTACGGGGTGGTCGACCAGCTCATGGTCAGCCACAGGCTGAGCGAGATCAGCGCACCGCCGAGGGCCGCGATCCGAGTGAGCAGGCCGGCCAGGGCGCCCAGCCCGACGGCCAACTCGCCGAGGGCGATCGCCATGCCGAAGGCGACCGGCCTGGTCAGGGAGATGTCGATCAGCGCGGGTATGCCCGCGGCGTCCCGTACCGCTTCCATCTGCAGGCCGATCGAGCCGTCGCCGGTGGCGGACAGGAACGCCGGATCGGTCAGCTTGTCCAGACCGGCGTAGACGAAGGTGACGCCCAGGAAGAGGCGCAGCGGCAGGAGTGCGTACTCGGAGGCTCTCGCGCGGAGGCCGGCGGAAGGCGTGTTCATGCCCCTCACACGAGGGGTCCCGCCATCCGGTTCGACCGTCAGGGCACCATTCTTCGCGGTCGATCCGGACGACGCCGGAGCCCTCGTACATCGGTGGGCACCACCGGGTGATCCGGACCGGCCCCGGATCACCCCCTACCGAATGAAGAGTTTGATGCTAGTGTCAATGGCACCATGTTGCTGAGGTTGAACATCGCGGACAACCGCCCCCTGCACGAGCAGGTGGCCGGAGCCATTCGGCGTGCGATCGCCGAGGGGGAATGCGGGCCGGGTGACCGGCTGCCCTCGGCGCGGGAGTTGTCACAGGTACTGGGCGTCAATGCCAACACCGTTCTACGGGGGCTGCGCGCGCTGCGTGACGAGGGGCTGCTGGAGTTCCGCCGCGGCCGCGGTGTGACCGTGGCCGGCGGGGCGGACGGGCGGTCGGCCCTGCTGGAGCGGGTGCGGGAACTGGTGGCCGACGGGGCCCGCCTGGGATACGGCAGGGCCGATCTCATAGAGATGATCAGGGAGGCGCGATGAGCGGGCGTAAGGGGCGTGGGGGCCGCGGGGACCGTGGGACCGGGGGCTTAGCGGGATCGGGGAACGGGGCCGTGTGGGGGATGGCCGCCTGGGCGGCCGGGATCCTCGCACTGCTCGTGGTGGTACCACTGGCCGCGCGCAGGGGGTTCGACGACCTGTTGGCGACGCACTGGAACGCCTTCGGGGAGCCCAACGGTTCGCTTCCGCTCTGGGCGGTCGTACTGGTGCCGGTCGCGGTCTGGATCGTGCTCGTCGCCGGTGCAGTGTTCCTGCGGGCGGCGCGCCGATGGCGGGGGGCCGTGCTGGTGTCGTGCGGGGTGCTCCTGGCCGGGGAGCAGGTCGCGATCGTGCGGGCGAACCTCGATCACGCCGACTGGCGGGACGCGGACTCGGTGACCTTGTGGGTCGTGGTGACGGTCGTGGCGGCGGGGGCGGCCGGGCTGGTGGGAATGCTGGTGAGCGGTCGACCCGCCTCCCCCGTCTCGCACGGGCAGGGCCCGAAGATGGACATTCCCGCGGGTGAGCGCCGCGTGTGGCTCGCCCGTACGGAGAACCCGTGGCTGTACGCGCTCGCGGCCGTCGCCGGGGTGGTCGCACTGGCCGCACTGCTCGTCGGGCTCGGCGACCTGGCGCGGCCGATGTGGCTGCTGATCGTGCCGTTCCTGTTCGTCTCGATGACGGTGTCGGCCTGTTCCTCGGTGCGGGTACGGGTCGCGGAGCGCGGCATGGACGTGGCGTTCGGGCCCCTGGGGTGGCCGGTACGGCGCTGGGACGCGGCGGACATCGAGTGGGCGCGGGCGGAGAACCGGACACCGGCGCAGGTCGGCGGCTGGGGCTACCGACTCAGCGGGTTGGGCACGACCGTGATGCTGCGGAGCGGGGAATGCCTGGTGATCCGGGCCCGGGGCAAGAACTTCGCGGTCAGCGTGGACGACGCCGAGCGGGGCGCCGCCCTGCTGAACTCGCTCGCCGGGACGCGCACCGAGCAGCCCTGAACCCGGCCGTTCAGCTCCACCATCCGGTCGGACCGGAGGCCTTGAGTTCGGCCCGGTCCTCTTCCGACAGGTCCGCGACGATCTCCGCCAACTCCTCCCGGAGGTCGGGGAAGAGCGCCCAGGTGTCCTCGGGCGTGGTCAGGGCGGCGAGCAGCAGGTCCCCGGGGTAGAAGTAGGCGTCCAGCATGGGGTCTTCGACGAGCAGGCGCACCGCGAGCGGCAACACGTGAGCCAGGCCCACGCCTTGGCCGATCAGCGTGCGCAGGTCGGCCGGGGTCAGGGCACCGAGGCGCTCGCGGCGCAGTGCGTGCACCTTCGTGACCAGGGCGGTGGTGGGTGAGGGCGGTGGAGGCCAGGCCGGTCCGTCGAGTTCGTCGAGAGTGCGGTCCAGGTGGAGCAGCCGGGTCATGGAGCGATTCTCACAGGCCGGGCGGACGAGGCGGGTCGACCGTAGCGGTCGACCGGTTCACGGGTACGCAGCGCGGGTACGCGGCGTCGTCGGCTTCGCCGTGGATGTCAGGTCCTGGCCGGGGGTCCACTCCGGTCCGGACCGGAGTGGGCCTGCGGTTCACCTGCGGATCAGTGGAACAGCATGGACGCGTCACCGCCCGGGGTGGTGACCGATCCCGGGCACAGGAAGCTGCCCGAGGCCTTGGCGGCGGTGAAGGCCCGGTTGACGTACTTGCCGCTCGTCGCGTCGCGGTCCCACACGATGCCGGTCGCCTTGTAGCGGCAGGAGATGAAGCTCTGCCGACCGGTGATGTCGATCAGATCGGTGCGCGCCGTACCGGCGGCCTCGTCGAAGGCGAAGGCGGGGTTGTTGTTGAGCGTGGCGGCGATTCCGCCGCCACAGGCCAGATTGCCGCCCGGCGCGTTGATCGTCGTGCGGTCGACCGTGAGGGCGTTCGGGGGAACGGCACTGGTGCTCGCGTTGGTCCAGCTACAGCTGTTGCCGGCGACCACCATCACGCCGTCGACCTTCTGGTCGACGGCCGAGGCGCCGGTGCTGTGCGCGAGGGCGGTGCCGGTGCCGGTGAATGCCGCCGCGACGACCAGCGTCGCGATTCCGGCGAGGCGTGAGATGCGGGGGGTGCGGATGCCGTGCGTGACGTGCCTCATGGTTCGCTCCTCCATGCCACGTACTGGTGGGGGTGGGCGAGGCGTGGGGCCTCACAGAGTGTGCGGAGTGCGTGCCGGGAGAGTCCCACAGCGGCCTCGAAGTGTCAGGAGTCTGTCAGGGCCATGCCAAGAAATGGCCGAAAATGCCGCGCCTCGGCCCTGCCGGTCCGCGCGCCGCAGCCCCACGACCCCCGCCGCAGGACGCCGGCGCGCTCACCGCCCGGGGTGCTCGATCAGGGCGGCGGCCCGCGCCCGCGGAGACTGCGCCCGGCCGCGCGCGAACGCGGTGGCGAAGGCCTCGTCACCCGGTCGCGCACGGAGGCGGGCCGTCGCCCGGTCCACGTCGTGCCGTTCCGCCGGGGGCGATGGAGTGCCGAGGGACTCCCGCAGTTCGGCGGCCGTACCGAGCGGTTCCGCCGCCAGGGCGGCCCGGTCTCCCGGGGCAGCGGCCACGGACGCGGCGCCCGCGAGCCCCTCGAAGGCCGGCGCGAGGGCACGCGGGTCACCCGATCGGCGGGCCGCCGCGAGCCCCTCCCGGTGCAGGCTCTCCGCGAGCGGAGCGTCGCCGCGCGATTCGGCCGCGTACCCCAGCTGCGCCAGGATCCGCGCCACCCCGATGTCCACCCCGAGCCTGCGGTTCCATTCGAGTCACGGCCTCAGCCGGCCCTCGGCCGCGTCCGGATCGCCCGCGCGCCGCGCCCCGAGCGCCAGGCCGATCTCCGCGAACTGCTCGGCCGGTCGGTGCGCCTGGTCGGCGGCCGGCCGCCGCGCCTGCTCATGCAGGTCCGCGGCCCGTACGGTGTCCCCCGTCAGCAGGGCGATGCGGCCCTGCCGTGCCCGCCGGAAGGAGACCTGGGTGAACAGCTCCAGTTCCCGCGCGCTCCGTACGCCCTCCTCGTGCAGCCGGGCGGTCCGCGGGTAGTCACCGCTGATCTCGGCGAGGATGCCCAGCTGTTCCGAAGCCTGCAACCGGCCCCACCGGTCGCCGAGTTCCGCGAACAGCCGCGCGGCGGCCTCGGCGTTGCGGCGCAGCTCATCGAGGTCACCGCGGTAGAGGGCCCGGGTGGCGAGGCCACCGAGCGCCGCCGCCTCGCCCCAGCGGTCGCCGAGGCTCCGGAACTCCGCCCGCAGCCCCGCGAGCGCGTCGTCCGCGGCACGTACGTCGGCGTCGACGTCGGCGCTGGGACCGCTATCGGGACCGGGACCGCTCCCGCGCCTGGCTCCGCTTCCGGTTCCGGATCCGTTTCCGGTTCCGATTCCGGCTCGGCTCGGCTCGTGGTCCGGCCGTCAGCTGCGGATCCTGGCGCAGGATCGCCTCGTACAGCGCGCCGCGGCCCGCGAGGTGACCCTGCGGGGGATGCCGGTCTCCAGCCACTTCGACCTGTTCCCCGAGTGGATCGGCAAGGCGGCCGGTCAGCCGGCCGACGGGACCCTGCGTACGGAGGAGACCGTCGTCGACGGCATCGAGCGGGCGCCCGAAGCCTTCCTCGGAGTACTGAGCGGGGCCGACACCGGCAAGATGCTCGTCCGCCTGGACGCCGCCCGATGAGCGCGGCCGCTCCTTGCCGACGAGGGCCACCAGGGGTCCCACTTGCCGTTCCGCTCCGCCTCCGGCTCATGGTGCCGTCCGAGGCCGACGAGCGTCCGTGGATGCCGGAGGACGGTCCGAGCGGTGGCGTGATCCCCGAAGTCCCGTTCGAGCGCCGCCCCTCGAAGCTACTGCCCGGTACGGCAGCCGGTGCCGATCGTCGGCGCACGCCATGAATCGCAGGTCAGCGCGCTGTGACCCACCGGACACGACCGGAACCCACGGACGGACCCGTGCGCGGCCGGGTCCTCCGCATGGGCTAATGTCCGGCGGATGACGACCAAGGGATTGCCTGCTCGGCGAAGAGCGTGGAGGGCCGGGCGGGAGGAACGCGCCGCCGGCCCCGGAAGCCGACTCGGCTGGCTGGACGCGCTCCGTGGGATCGCCGCGCTGGCGGTGGCGGCCCACCATTTCGAGATCATGAGGCTGATCCCCGGGGGCAGCACCATCGCGGCCCACTTCGACCTCGGCTTCTACGGGGTCATCGCGTTCTTCATCGTCAGCGGATACATCATCCCGGCCTCGCTGGAGCGCCGCGGTGACGTCCGGGCCTTCTGGATCGGCCGGGTCTTCCGGATCTATCCGGCGCTGATCGTGACCATGCTCCTCGCCCAGTTCATCCTGCCGCCCGACTACCAGGTCCTCACCTTCAACGGCTACGAGCACGACCTGCTCTGGCTGGCGGGCAACGGCCTGATGCTGTCGGACATGCTCGGCGTGGTGAACGCGCTCGGCATCTCGTGGACCCTCACGTACGAGATGCTCTTCTACTTCTTCGTGAGCAGCCTCTTCACCGTCGCCTGGCACCGGCGCACCACACCGATCTCGGTCGGAGCGGCGGGGCTCGCGCTCATTCTGGGCGTCGCGATACCGTCGTACAGCCTGGCTCACACCATCGCGGAGCTCCATCACCTCGTGGCCGCCGCCGTACTCGTCGTGGTCACGGGCGTGCTCTGCATGCTCAGCGGCAACGCGGCACTGGCCCGGATCGGCGGTCTGCTGCTGGGCGGGCTCGCCGTGCTGCTGGTGTTCACGAACGGTCGGACGCCCGCGTACGAGACCTTGACCATCCTCGCCACGATGTTCGCCGGCACGGTGATCTATCGGGCGCAGCACGGGCAGATCGAGCGCCTGGAGGCCTGGGTGTCCGTCGGTTTCGTGGTGGCGGCGGGCGCCTTGGTGGGGTGGATGTACAACCGGGGCGAGATGGCGCGCGCGACCGCGACCTTCACCTGGTCGGCGTGGACCGTCGCCTACCTGGCTGCGTGGGCGTCGTTCGGGCTCTTCTTCCTGCTGCGCAACCGGCGGCTGCCGCGCGTGCTGACCTGGCTGGGCGCGGTGAGCTTCTCGGTCTACCTGCTGCACTGGCCGGTGAAGAAGTTCCTGTTGTGGCAGCTCGGCTGGGACAGCACCCACTACTACACCAAGCTGGCCGCGATGCCGTTCGTCGAGCGGTGGTCGTGGGTGGCCGGGTACGTCGCGGTGCTGCTGGTGGTCTGCTGGGTGGTCTACCGGCTGGTGGAGATGCCGTTCCAGAATCTGGGCCGCAAGCTGACCAAGTCGATGAACCGTCGGTGGCCGCCGCAGTCCCTGGAGCAGCCCGTTCCGGTCTCGGCGGTCGCGGCGGTCGCAGGGGTCGCCGTGGTGCCGACGGATGCCTCCGCGGTGGCTGAACCGGTTCTGGCGGGCGCGAGCTCGGGCCCGGCCTCGGGCTCCGCTTCGGGCTCGGGTGGTCAGGGGAACGTGGTCTGACCGAGCTGCGCCGAGCGTTCCGGGCCCTCGGTGCGCAGCAGCAGGAGGGCGATGTCGTCGGGGCGGGGGCCGTCGCGGTGGGCGTGCCGGATGAGCTCGTCCGCCAGGTCACCGAGGGGATCGTGCTCGGGGGCGTCGCCGATGAGGCGCGCGACCGCGCCGATGGCGTCCTCGATGTCCCGGCCGGGGGCTTCGACGAGACCGTCGGTGTAGAGGGCGAGGAGCGTTCCGGGGCTGAACGGGATCTCGACGGCCCTGTACGAGGCTCCGGGCTCGATGCCCAGGAGGAGTCCGGTCGGCGGGTTCAGCATCTCGGTCGCCCCGCCGGGGTGGCGCAACAGTGGCGGCGGGTGGCCCGCGGAGGCCAGGCGGACGGTGTGGCCGGCGAGGTCGATGTGGGCGTACAGGCAGCTGGTGAACAGTCCGGGTTCCAGGTCGGTGACGAGCCGGTTGGTACGGGCGAGGACCTCTTCCGGGGGTGCCCCCGCGCCCGCGTGGACGGCGGTGCGGACCTGGCCCATGAGGGCGGCGGCGTTCACGTTGTGACCTTGGACGTCGCCGATGGCGGCCGCGACGGTGGTGTCGTCGATGCGGATGAGGTCGTAGAAGTCGCCACCGATCTCGAGGCCGTACGCGGCGGGCAGGTAGCGGGCGGCCACGTCGAGGCGGGGGACGCGGGGCAGGGTGTGGGGCAGGAGGCCCGTCTGCAGGCTGCGGGCGAGCTGGTGGGTGGCGTCGTAGAGGCGGGCGCGGTCCAGGGCCTGCGCGATGAGCCCGGCGATCGAGGTCAGGACGGCGCGCTCGCCCGGGGCGAAGACGCGGGGGTGTCCGTAGGCCAGGACGAGGGAGCCGATGGGGCGGTTCGAGGCGATCAGGGGGAGGAACGCCCAGGCGGCCATGCCGTCCTCGATCACCGCGTCGGGGTGGGCGGCCAGCAGCTCGCCCGCGTCGGCGAAGAACAAGGGGTTCGCGGTGTGCAGGATGTGGGTGATGGCGGTGTCGGCGGAAACGGGGGTGCCGTCGAGCTCCGCGAGGTGTTCGGCGGAGTATCCGCGGTGGCCGACGATCCGCACCCGCCCGTCCTGCTCGGCCAGGAGCGCCAGCGCGTGGGCTCCCAGCGAGGGAACGATCTGGTCCGCGGCCTTCTCCACCACGTCCTGCGCGTGGGCGGCCTCGGTGAGGGTGGCGGCGAGCAGCATGAGCGGGTACAGCGCGGTGGCGCGGCTGGGCGCGGGCTGCTCGGGGCCGGCGGGCGGGCCGGGGGCCGGTTCGGAGGGCTGGTCGCTCACCGTGGTGATGCGGACGCTGATGCCGGTGTTGTCCGGGTAGAGGTCGAAGCACAGCCGCTGTCCGGTGGGGCGTTCCGCGATGAAGCTGCGGGGCAGCCTGCTCATGGCGGTGGCCCGGTAGTGGTTCTCGATGGCGGGCGTGTCCATCCAGGGAAGGGCCTCCCAGGGCAGGGCTCCGAGCAGGCCGGACACGGGTGCGCCGAGCAGGTCGGCCGCCTCCGGGGTGATGAAGGTGATGGTGCCGTTCAGGTCGAGTGCGCAGTTGCCCCCGGGCAGGCGCCGGACGAAGGCCATGGTGGCCGCGGCCTCGGCAGGGCCCGGGGTGGGTGCCGGGAGCGGCCGTAGGACGACCGGGTGCGGTGTCGGCCGCATTGGTAGGCCGTCGGCGGCGGCTCGCAGCAGGATGCGCGTCAGGAGGCCGCGGGCCGATTCCAGGGCCTTGCGTTCCCGCTCGTCGAGGTCGGGCCCGTGCGAGCCCGGCCACAGGAACACCAGGCCGGCCCCGGTGGGCTCGGATGCCCGGTCGGTGGCTTCCGGCGCGAGGGGGACGGCGGCGAGCGCGAAGTCGTACGGCAGGACGAGCCCGAGGCGTGGATAGCGGCGGGCGGTGTCCTCCTGGCCGCCGAGCCAGACGAGCCGGCCCTCACGGACCGCGTCGGCCACCGGGATGGGGTCGTCCAGGCCGACCCGCGACCAGGGGGCGGCGAACTCGCGGGAGAGCCCGGAGGTCAGGGTCAGGTGCAGTACGCGCCGGGTGGGGTCGGGGTCGGGCAGGTAGAGCATGCCGATGGACGCTCCGGCGTCCGCACAGGCCCCGACCAGTGCCTCTCTCAGCGCACGCCGGTCGGCCTTCGGATCACGCCCCGGAACGGTTCGCACCTGACCATGGTCTCTCCATATCCCGCCTCCCGTCGGTACGCGCCCTCCCGGCGAGCCCCTGGGAGCCGATACCCGCCTTCCCGGTGAGCCCGTGGGGGCGCGTACGGGTGCGTGCGCGCCTGGGGCGGCCCTCGCTCAGCGCTTCAGGACCGGTCCTCGGGCGCGAGGTCGGGGTGGTCCTTGAGCAGACCGGGCGGCGCGGCCTGGCGCCAGGAGTCGACGACGATGGCCCGGAGCTCGTCGGTGTCGTCGAGGGCCGCGAGGCGCGCCCTCACCCAGGCGAAGGACGCCTCGTGGTCGGCGACCCAGAACTTCTCGGGCTCGGCGCGGACCAGCTCGTCGCGTTCCTCCTTCGGGCAGCGGACGGCCAGCGACGTCTCGTCGTCGGGCAGGGTCAGGAACATCTTCCCGGCGACCCGGAAGGTGGGCATGGCCCAGGCTTCCTTCTCGGTCGTCTGCGGGAGCGCCAGGGCGATTTCACGGACTTCGTCGGACGTGCACACGCCCTGACCCTACGACAGGCCACCGACATCGGGACTCCGCACGGACGCGCGCTCCGCGCGGGCGTAGGCTTCGATCGGCACGGACGCGGCACGGGGGGCGGGTACATGACGGCGGAGCCGGCACAGCGGTGGAGTTCGACCCTTGATTCGGTCGTGGTGTACGCGCAGGGCGCGCTCTGCCGCCGGCTGGTCCGGGGCAACGTTCCGGCGGACGGGCGGGTGCGCGTGACGGGACTGCCCCGTTCGCTGGACCCGGGCTCGTTGCGGGCGAGCGTGCTGGGCGCGCCCGGGGTCCGGGTGACCGAGGCGCGGGTGGAGGTCGAGGCGGAGCCGCGCGGTGCCGGCGCGCCCGACACCCTGCGGCGCGAGGTCGAGCGCCTGCAGGACGAGTACGCGGCGGCGCAGGGCCGCCGGGACCGGCAACGGGTACGGATCGACGAGGTCAGGGCCCTGCGGCCGGTGCCTCCGGCCCCCGACCCGGAGGCCCCGCACCGTCGCACGCCGGTGGACGCGTGGTTGGCGCTCGCAGACTTCACCGAAAGCCGGCTGACGGGACTGCACGCCCACCTCGTGGAGCTGGAGGACGCGCTGCGCCGTGTCGAGCACGAGCTCGGCGTCGCCGCGGACCGGCTCGCACGTGCCTCCGGCGACGCTCCGCCCGCGCATGTGGAGACCACGGTCTCCGCGCTCCTGACCCTGGACGTCACGGGGGACGCGGAGGGGGACGGGGAAGGCCGCGGGGAGGTCGAGCTGGAGTTGGAGTACGGGGTTCCGGGCGCTGTCTGGGTTCCGACCTACCGGCTCACGCACCGTCAGGGCGAGGGCGACGGCCGTCTGGTGCTGCGCGCCTCGGTCGCCCAGCGCACCGGCGAGGACTGGACCGGGGTGCGCGTCGCGCTGGCCACCGCCGACCTGCGGCGCCGCACCGACCTGCCGAAGCTCCGTTCGGTCCGGATCGGGCGCCGGCAGCCCGCCCCGGCGCCGTCCGGCTGGCGCGAGCCCCCGGCGGGTCTCGCCGACCTGTTCGCCGGGTACGCGGCGGCCGGCTCCCGCCGACCGACCCCGACCGTCGTACCTCCGGCCTTCAGGGTCGGCTCCGCGCCCGGTCCCGTACCGCCGCCCCCACCCCCGCCGCCACCCGCCCCGGCCGCCGCCGGCGCGCCCGCACCGCAGGGTTACGGCGCGCCCCCGGCGCCCGGCAGCGTGTACGGCGCCGCCCCGGACGGCATCGGCGGCGCGCTGCCCGCGCTCGCGCAGCCGGCCCGCCCGCGGGCGGCCGGCAGGCCGCGGGGCGGCGGCACGGGCTTCGGCGGGGCCCCCGCTCCCGCGGCTCCCGCGGCCCCCGGCCGGGCCGCTCCCCCGGCGCCGCCGTCGGCCCCGGCGCCGGAACCGGTGGCCGGTCCGCCGCAGCCGAGCGGCGCCGAGCTCGACTACGCCGCCCTCGTCCTGTGCGGCCCCGACGAGCACGGCGGTCGTAGGGGCCGGCTGTTCGCCGACTCCCCCGCCGACCCGGTGGCGGTCGAACACCGCCGCCGCGCCGAGGCGGTGGGCGGGCTGCCGTTGCCCGGGTACGCCGTACGGCCCCGCGAGTCGGCGGGTTCCTTCGACCACCGCTTCGACGCCGCCGCCCGCGCCGACATTCCGTCGGACGGCACCTGGCACACCGTCACCGTCGGGGAGATCCCGGTGGGTCTGCGCACCGAGTACGTGTGTGTGCCGTCCGTGGAGCAGACCGTGTACGCGACGCTGGTGCTCTCCAACGCCACCGACCAGGCGTTGCTGGCCGGCCCGGTGGAGGTCACGGTCGACGAGGACTTCCTGCTGACCGCCGCCCTGCCCACGCTCGCCCCCGGCGGAGTGCGCCGGGTGGGGCTCGGGCCCGCCGAAGGGGTCCGGGTCACGCGTCGGACGAACCTGCGCGAGTCGACCTCGGGCCTGCGCAACAACACCACCGTGCTCGACCATCAGGTCCACGTGGAACTGGCCAATCGGCTCGCCGAGCCGGTCACCGTCGAGGTCCACGAGCGGGTGCCGGTCACCTCCGATCCCGACGTGCGGATCGAGGAACGCGCCGACTGGACGACGCCCGAGGACGGCGCCGGTCCGGAACACCACGCCCCGGGCACCCGCGTCTGGCGGGTGGACCTGCCCGCCGGGGGGACCACCGCCCTCGCCGGCGGCTACGAGATCCGCATCCCGGCCGGCAAGGCCGTGGTCGGCGGCAACCGCAGGAGCTGACAGACACCATGTCCACGCCCACGGCCCAGAAGCCGATCGCCCTTCCCGTCACCGCCGTCACCTGTCAGGAGGACCGCGCCCACGTCGAGCGCACCGCCGTACTGGACCTGACGGCCGGGGTCCAGCGGCTGCGACTCGGTCCGGTCAGCGCGCTGGCCGTCGACCGTACCCTGCACGCCGAGCTGGTCGCCGATCATCGGGCCACCGTGCTCGACGTACGCATCGTCCGTAGCTGGGAACCGCGCGGACCCCTGCCGTCCGCCGACGAGGACTCCGCCCTGCGCCGGCGCGTGCGCGACCTCGAGGAGGAACAGCTCGCCCTGGGGCAGCGGCGCGACCGGTTGCACGCCCGGCTCGACCTGCTCGGCCGCCTCGCCGCCGACCTGTTGCGGGAGATCGGCGAGGGTGTCGGCTCCGGGGAGTCCGACGGGCCCCGCTGGGCCCGCGAGTTGGACCGCGTGGACGGCGAGCGGGACACGTACGGTGAGGAGTTGCGGACCGTGGACGCCCGGTCGGCCGCCGTCGCGGTCGAACTCGGTGAGACCCGGCAGGCCATGGACCGCTCCGAGACCGAACCCGCCGAGCTGGTCGGTCATATCGAGCTGACCGTGGACAGCGCGGCCGCCGGCCCGGTCCGGCTGCGCCTGAGCCACCTCACCCCGTGCGCGCTGTGGCGGCCCGCCTACCGGGCCGTCCTGGACGGGGAGTCGCTGACGCTGGAGACGGACGCGATGGTCTGGCAGCGCACCGGCGAGGACTGGTCCGACGTACGACTGACCCTGTCGACGGCCCGGTCGGCGCTGGCCACCGAGCCGCCACGGCTGGGTGAGGACCGTCTGACGCTGGGTGATCGGACGGCGGCGGAACGGCGCACGGTCGACGTCGAACTGCGCGAGGAGGAGATCGGGGACCTCGGGCCGGCGGCGCAGGTGCTCGGCCTGCCCGGGGTGGACGACGGGGGCGAGGCGCGGGTGCTGCACGCTCCCGTCCCGGTCTCCGTTCGTGGGGACGGTCGCGCCCACCGGGTGCCGCTCTCCACCTTCAGCACGCCCGCGCGCAGCGAGTACGCCTGCTCCCCCGAGCTGTCCCCGCTGGTCACCCGGGTGGTGTCGTTCGAGAATCGGTCCGGTCACGCGCTGCTGGCGGGTCCCGTGGATCTCGTCCGGGGCAGCGGGTTCGGCGGCCGCGGCACGGTGGACTTCACCGCTCCGGGGGCCCCGGTCGAGCTCGCCTTCGGCAGTTGCGACGACCACCGGGTGGTCCGGTACGCCGAGGAGTCCCGTGACTCGGCCGGATTCACCCAGCGGACGGTGATCACCCGCACGGTCCGGCTGCACCTGTCCCGCTTCTCCTCCCCCGGGGACCAGGGCGAACGGGTGATCGTCGTCCGGGAGCGGATCCCGGTCTCGGAGGTGTCGGCGGTGGAGGTGCGGCTGCGCAAGGAGGCCTGCTCGCCGGCGCCCGACGCGGTCGATTCCGAGGGCATCGCCCGCTGGGACGTGGCGCTCGCGCCGGGCGGCCGGCGGACGGTCACCCTGGTCTACGAATTGTCGGCGAGCGCCAAGGTCACCGGCCTCTGAGACGGGCATCGTCCGGGGGATGACCGTCAGGCGGCCGGGCCGCCGGTGAGGGCGTCCACCTCCGCCTGGTAGAGCAGGGCCGGGTCCAGGCCCATGCCGGTGAAATGGCCCGCCAGTTCCAGGGACAGGACGCCGTGCAGACGGGTCCAGAAGGCCAGGGCCTGACGCAGCGCCGCCGGCGGGGCCTCGGGGTGGCTCGCGGCCCATGCGCGGTGGGTGGCGAGGTGGTCCTCGAAGGCGTGCGGCGGCTCGGCCGGGGCGGCACTGGCGTCCAGCAGGACGGACATCAGTTCCGAGGCGATCGCGGTGATGTCCGGCGGCGCGTGGTAGCCGGGCACCGGGGTGCCGTAGATGAGGAAGTAGCGGTGCGGGTCCGCGAGGGCCCAGCGGCGCAACACGTGCGCCGGCCCGGCCAGGTCCGGTCGGCGGCCGCTGCCCTCGTCGCCGGAGGAGGCGGCGGCGATGAAGGCGTCGGCGAGGCTGCGGTAGGCGTCGCGGATGAGCTCGGTGATCAGCTCGTCGCGGTTGGCGAAGTACCGGTACAGCGCCGGTCCGCTCATGCCCATCTGCTTGGCGATCGCGTTGAGGGAGAGCGCGGAGGCCCCGGAGCCCGCGATCTGCTGCCAGGCCTTCTCCTTGACCTCCTCACGCACCTGCTGCCGGTACCGCTCCCGGGGGCTCTTCATGCTGTCCGTCATGCCCGCCGCCGCCTCTCGCCGCTCGCTCTCCGCCAGATCAGTTAGAGGCTATCACCATCGGCACAGCTCCTCGCGATTCAAGAATCCCACTCTTGACATGCGCAAGATCCCCCTTCACTCTTGTTATAGCTTCTAACGAACACAAGATGCAGAAACTCAAGTGGAGGTCATGATGACGAACGCCGTGGAGCGGGTCGAGGTCGTTCTGCCGGGCAAGGTCGAGCCGGAGGGCCTGCGGTTCCGGCGCGGTCCCGTGCCGACGCCGGCGTCCGGCCAGGTGGTCGTCACCATGGAGGCCACGGGCGTGTCCTTCGCCGAACAACAGATGCGGCGGGGGCGGTACTACGACCAGCCGCCGTTCCCCTTCGTCCCCGGATACGACCTGGTCGGCACGGTGCAGGCCGTGGGCGCGGGCGTCGACGCCGCACTGCTCGGCAAGCGGGTCGCCGCCCTGACGAAGACCGGAGGGTGGGCCAGCCATGTCGCCCTCACCGCCGCCGACGTGGTGGAGGTACCCGACGGCGTCAGCGCGGTGGACGCGGAGACGGCGGTCGTCAACGGCATCACCGCCTGGCAGATGCTCCACCGCAAGGCCCGGGTGCGCGCCGGCCAGACCGTCCTCGTCCACGGCGCGAACGGCGGCGTCGGCTCGATCCTGGTCCAGCTGGCACTGACCTCGGGAGCCCGCGTGATCGGCACCGCCTCCACCCGCCACCACGACGCGCTGCGCGCGCTCGGGGTGACCCCCGTCGACTACCGGTCCGGCAATGTCCCGGGACGGGTCCGGGCCCTCGCGCCCGGTGGCGTGGACGCGGTGTTCGATCACGTCGGCGGCGAGGGCATCCTCGAATCCTGGCGACTGCTGGCTCCCGGCGGAACGCTCGTCTCGTACGGTAGCGCCGCCACCCGTGACGACCAGGGCTCGGGCTCGTGGCCGGTGCTCAAGCTGCTCGGCCGGGTGTGGGTGTGGAACGCGCTGCCCAACGGCCGCCGCGCCTACTTCTTCAACGTGTGGGCCAGCCGCGCCTACGCCAAGGGCCGCTTCCGCGCCCGCCTGCGCTCGGACCTCACCCAGGTGTTCACCGCCCTGCAGCGGGGCGAGATCACCGCCAAGGTGGCGGCCCGGATCCCGCTGGCCCGCGCCGCCGAGGCGATGCGCCTGGCCGAGTCCGGCACGGTCGCCGGAAAGGTCGTCCTCGTCCCGTGACCCGGTCGCCGGGTACGTCAGGAGAACCGGGTCCGTCAGGAGAACGGGAGCCGGTCCGGTGGGCAGATCGTGCCGGGCGGCGGGAGCGTGCCGTCGATGAAGTAGCGGCTCTCGTAGTTGTTGACGCAGGTGCTGGAGTTGTTGAACAGCGCGGTGTGGCCGTACCCGTTGTTCGTGAGCAGCCGCGCGTCCGCCAGTTCCTCGGCCATGGCCTGGGCGTCCGAGTGCGGCGTCGAGGGGTCGTACGTGGTGCCCACCACCAGGACGGGGTGCGCCGTGGGCTTGTTCCACGGGCCTTCGTACCGGTTGGCGGACCGGGCCGGCCAGGTGGCGCACGGCTCACCGGACCAGGTCCAGTACCGTCCCGCGTCGCCGGCGCGCTGGGCACTGTCCTCCTCCAGACCGTGGTAGACGGCCGGGTCGCGCGGGTTGGGACTGTCGGCGCACCACACGGCCGCCGCCTGTTCCTCGCCCAGGTACGGACTCGGGTTCGCGACCGGCGGCGGAGGCGGGTACTGGGGCCCCTTCGGGGCGCGGCCCTGCCAGAGGTCCTGGAGCCGGCCGGCGAGACCGGTCCAGCCGGGGTTCACGATGTAGAGGCTGCTCACCGTGTCGGCGACCGTGGCGGCGTACGTCCACGGGCCCACGGGGTGCTCGCGCAGCTTTCCCATCAGCTGGTCGAACTTGTCGCGGGTGGCTTCCGGGCTGCCGGCCGAGAAGGCGCAGCGGGCGGTGCCTGCGGAACCGCACAGTTCGAGGAACTTGTCGAGGGTCGCCGCCGCGGTGCGGTCCGCGCCCATGCGCAGCAGGGTCGTGGTCCGCGGTTCGCTCGGCGAGGCGTTGTTCGTCCAGGCCAGCGGGTCGATGTTGCTGTCGAGCACCATGGCCCGGACCTTGTCGGGGAAGAGGTTGGCGTAGGTGGCGCCGAGAACGGTCCCGTAGGAGACGCCGAGGTAGTTGAGTTGCGGCTCCCCCACCGCCCGGCGGAGCAGGTCGAGGTCCTGGGCGGTGTCGGTCGTCGACACGTGGCGCAGGAGGTCGGGGTCGCGCTTCTCGCACCGGCGGCCGAGGTCCTCGTACGCGTCGATCCAGGTGGTGCGCTCCTTGTCGCCCACCGGGAAGCCGACGGGTTTGTCCGCGCCCCAGGTCCGGGCCTCCTCGGGGGTGTCGAAGCAGTTCACCGCGGTGCTGTTGCCGATGCCTCTGGGGTCCCAGCTGACGATGTCGAACCGTTGCCGCAGCTCCTCGGGGAAGGAGTCGTAGTTCTGCGGCACCTGCACGGTTCCGGGGCCGCCCGGACCGCCGGGGTTGACGAACAGGGTGCCCACGCGGTGTGCGGGGTCGGTGGCCTTGCGGCGGACGAGGGCCAGGTCGATGGTGCGGCCGGTGGGGGCAGCGTGGTCCAGGGGCACCTCGGCGGTGGCGCAGTCGTAGGGGCTGCCGGGCTTGCAGGGGCTCCAGTCCAGCCGGGGAACGGCCTGCGAGGGCGACGGCTCCGCCCGGGCCGAGGCGAGGTCCGGCGCGACGAGCATCGAGGAGCAGATCGCCACCACGGCGAGGGCCGCCGCGCGCCCGCGTCGACCGGACACCGGTCGGGGTCCCCGTCGACGTCCGGCCGGGGGTCCGGGGCCGGCCGCGGGTTCGGGAGCGGGTCCAGGTCCAGGCATGCTTCGCCCTCCTCCGGCACGTCGGGGGCGTGGTGCGGCGGCCGACGCCGTCACATCGGCACGGGCCGCCCGTCCCTCCACCAAACCGCGTTTCGGCGCGTCGCGCGAGCCGGGACGGGCGGGGACGGGCCGACCGCCGGTCGGACGCGTCCGCAGGGGGGCGGATCCACGGTCCGCGCGCTATCCTCCGCGCCATGCCGATTGACATGAACACGTACTTACGGGTGCGGTCGCGCGCCTTGGTGTGCCTCCTCGTGCTGGCGCTCCTCGGTACGGTGACCACAGCGGCCGCCGCGCCCGGGGCGACGGCCCGCGCCACGGCCGCCACGGCCACCGCCGCCACGCCCCCGACGACCACCGCGGCGAGCGCCGCCGCGACCGCCCGCTGGGGGGACCGGCGGCTCGACGAGGTCGCCTTCCTGACCACCCACAACGCCTTCACCAACTACGAGGACTCCCGCTGGAGTTCGGTCAACCAGTCCGAGTCCGTACGCGCCCAGCTCGACAACGGCGCGCGCGGCCTGAGCCTGGACACCCACTGGTACGAACGCAGCACCTGGCTGTGCGTCATCAGCTTCGGCAGCGACTGCTACCCCAGCGACGTGTACCTGTGCCACGGCGACTGCAAGACCTTCGCCGGAGCCACCTACGCGCTGCCGCGCCAGACCTTCCACGGCACGATGCGGACCGTGGTGGACTTCCTCGCCACCCACCCGCAGGAGGTGGTGACCGTCTTCCTGGAGGACTACGTCGGCGCCGACCAGTTGCAGGCGTCCCTCGGCCGGGTCAACGGGCTGCAGAACATGCTCTTCCGGGCCGACGAGTGGGGCGTGCGGCAGCACGGCTGGCCCAAGGTCGCCGATCTCGTCACGTCCGGCAAGCGGTTGCTGATCTTCTCCGACCGGTCGGACCGGGAGCACCTCGGCGTCATGTACGACAAGTCCTGGACCGTGAGCAACTTCTGGAGCCTCGGGGACCTGGGCAACGACCTCTCGTGCGTCAGCCGCTGGGCCGACGTGCCGTTGGACCGTCAGGAGCCTGGTTTCCGGCGCCTGTTCACGATGAGCCACCACCGCAACGTGCCCACCGTCCTCACAGCGGCACTGGACAACGGTGCCAAGCTACGCGGCCGGATCGCCGAGCAGTGCCGGTCGGCCACCGGGGGCCGCGATCCGAACTTCGTGTCCGTCGATTTCCATCGACTGTCGGACGGGAGCGGTCATACGCCCGCCTCCGTCGTCGCGGAGCTCAACGCCCGCCCCTGATCAGCCCGTCGGTCCGCCGGCCGGGTGGATCGCCGCGTACCGCGCGGCGTGGCACACCCGGCCGGTCAGCCCGCCTTGCGTGCGCCCAGTTCCCGTCGCTCGTCCTCGGTCAGTCCGCCCCACACCCCGTACGGCTCCTGCACGCGCAGCGCGTGGCTCAGGCATTCCGACCGCACCGGGCAGAAGGCGCAGACCTCCTTGGCCTCCTGCTCCCGGGCGGCGCGCTCCTCGCCCCGCTCCCCCGCCGGGTGGAAGAACCGGTCCGTACCGAGCGCCCGGCACGCGGCTTCCTCCTGCCACTCCCACAGGTGTTCCGCCCGGCCCGGCAGGCGTGCCACCTTCGTCATGTCCGACTCCCCTCGATCCGTGTTCGTGTTGCGTGTCCTTGCCGTGCTCCCTCACGCGTCTGACCCGGGTACGCGTTTCGAAACACCGTCGGCGGGCGTGGCCGGGGCCGCCGCCGTCGAGACCCGCGGCAGGGCGTAGGGGTGCTTCTCGGCCAGCCAGGCGACGAGTTGTTCGCGGACCGCGCAGCGCGCGGTCCACAGGTCGTCCGCGTCCTTCGCGGTGACGATCGCCCGCACCACGATGGCGCTGGGCGTGGTGTCGGTGACCGCCAGGTCCCAGCCGCGGCCGTCCCACGCCTCGCAGCCGTCGAGGATCTCCCGGAGCTTCTCGCGCATCAGCGCGACGGGGGTGGTGTGGTCGCAGTGCAGGAAGACCGTGCCGGTCATCTGGATGCCACCGCGCGACCAGTTCTCGAAGGGCCGCCCGGTGAAGTACGAGACGGGCATGGTGATCCGGCGTTCGTCCCAGGTGCGCACCGCCAGGAAGGTGAGGGTGATCTCCTCGACCACACCCCACTCGCCGGCCACCACGACCGTGTCGCCGATCCGCACCATGTCGCCGAAGGCGATCTGGAATCCGGCGAAGAGGTTGCCGAGGGTGGACTGGGCGGCCACGCCCGCGACGATGCCGATGATCCCGGCCGAGGCCAGGAGCGAGGTTCCGACGGCGCGCAGATCGGGGAAGGTCAGCAGCATCGCGGCCGCGGCCACCACGGCGACCACGGCGGTGACGATCCGCATGATCAGCGTCACCTGGGTGCGGACCCGACGGACCCGGGAGGGGTCGCGGGTGCCGTGCGCGTAGCGGGCGTACGAGGACTCGACCACGGCGGAGGCGACGAGGACGACGCACCAGGCGCTCGCCCCGATCAGTACGAGCGTCAGGACCCTCCCCACGGCCGCCTCGTGCACCCGCAGCGGCTGCCACCCGATCTGGCGGTACACGGCGCGCAGCGTCGCCGCGAGCAGCAGGACCCGTACCGACGTGCGGCAGCGGCGCAGCATGGTCCAGAGCGGTGTCTCGGGGTGACGGGCGGCCGCGCGCCGCAGCAGCAGGTCGGTGACCCTGCCCGCGACGAAGGTGAGCACGATCGCGCCGCCGATGACGGCCGGCACTTGCAGAATGCTGTTCATGACTCCTCTGGACGGGTCTGGGGAACGGGTCCCGACGCGCGTGCCCGGGGCTTGCCGGGACAAACGGGGCGTCCGTTCCGTGATGGCGGGTAAAAGCGCCCACGAGACGACGGCGAGGACGAGGTGAGTGAGCAGTGCAGACCATCGGACCGGACACCGGCGGGCCCGCATCGGACGTGCGGGGGCCTGCCTTCACACAGCTCCGTCGGCTCGCCCTGCGCGACGCCTGTCGGCAGGTCGCGCGGGGCCGCCGGTTCACCCGTGAGGCGCTGGAGGACTGGGGGTGGGATGGTCAGGACACCGCCGAGGACGCGGTCCTGGTCGTGTCGGAGCTGGTCACCAACGCCAAACTGCACGCCGGCGGCTGCCACGAGCTGATGCTCCGCGCCGGGGACGTGCTCCGTGTCGAGGTGTACGACGGCCTGGGTGATCTCCCTCGACCGCTGCACCCCTCGCTCTCGACCCGCCCGGGCCGCCCCGGCGGGCACGGCCTGCGCCTGGTGCACCGGCTCGCGGACCGGTGGGGCGTCCAGGCGGTGGGGCGCGGCAAGGTCGTCTGGGCCGAGATCGACGCCGAGCGCCTGCGGACGGGCCGGCCCGGGTCCGCCTGAAGCCGCCGGCGCGCCTGAACCCGACCGATCGGTCGCGCGGGTCCAGGCGGGCCCGGATCGGGCCTACGCGGTCCGGCGTGCGTGGTCAGGCTCACGCGGCCGGGCTCTCACGCGGTCGGGCTCATGGGCCGGGCTACGGGGTCAGCTGTGCAGCAGTTCCTCGCGCAGGGAGCCCAGCGTGCGGGTGAGCAGGCGGGACACCTGCATCTGGGAGAGGCCGATCTCCTCGCCGATCTCCGCCTGGGTCATCTCCTGGCCGAAACGCAGCTCCAGGATCTGGGTGGAGCGCTCGTCCAGCTCGGCGAGCAGGGGCGCGAGGGCTTGCCGGTCCTCCACCGCCTCCAGGGCGGGGTCGATGTCGCCCATGGTCTCGGCGAGGCTGCGCGTGGTCCGCGCGGCCGTGGACGCCTGGGGGCCGCCGGCGGAGCTGTCCTGGGGGACGTCGAGGGACTGGGTGGAGTAGCCGTTGGCGGCGACCAGGCCTTGGCGGACCTCTTCCTCGGTGAGGTCCAGCCGCTCGGCGAGTTCCGCGGCGGTGGGCGCGCGGTCCGTCTCGGCGGTCAGCTCCTCCGTGGCCTTCGCGAGCTGCAGACGCAGCTCCTGGAGCCGGCGCGGAACCCGTACGGCCCAGGTGGTGTCCCGGAAGTGGCGCTTGATCTCGCCCGTGATGTAAGGGAGGGCGAGCGTACTGAGCTGCGTGTTGCGCTCGGGGTCGTAACGGTCGATGGCCTTGATCAGCCCGATGATGCCGACCTGCACGATGTCCTCGTTCTCGGGGCCGCCGGGGCGGTCGCGGAACGGACGGGCGGCGAACTGCACCAGTGAGATGTTCATCTCGATCAGTGTGTTGCGCACGTACTGGTACTCGCGGGTGCCCTCTTCGAGGCTCTGCAGCCGTTCGAAGAAGACATGGGTCAGCTCACGGGCGTCGCTGGTCGACAGTTCCCGAGGGCAGGGCACGTCCGGCAGCCCGCCGAGTGCGGGGGCCTCACCGGTGCCACCGCCGGGGGCGGCGGTCGTCGGGGTCGTCGTCGGGGTCATGGCCTCGGCCGTGGCCGTGAAGGTCATCGTCTTCGCTCCTTGGGCACGGGTGCTTGCGGTGCGGTGCGTCGCTCGAAAGCTCTGGTCATGCGGAACTCTGCTTCCGCCTCCCCTGCACCTTGTCGGGGCACGGGACAGACGTCAAGTAATACCGGAAAACCAGTTCGGGAATTGCATTTCGTGAGTCATCCCTCAAGAATGACGGTGTGGAGAGCGAGCACACGGGTCCCCGCCGCAACGGCTGGACCTTCCTGACGAACCATGCCCGGGTTCTGATCGCCATCGCGCGCGACCCGGGCATCCGGCTGCGCGACATCGCGGTGGAGTGCGGTCTGACCGAGCGAACCGTGCAGGCCATCGTCACGGACCTGCAGGCGGACGGGTACCTCAGCAGGACCCGGGACGGACGGCGCAACCGCTACGTCGTCGCCCCCGGCGCGCGCTTCCGCCACCCGGCGGAGGCGGGCCACGAGATCGCCGGGCTGCTGGCCTACCTCACCGGCCCCCTGACCACCTCGGCGGAACCGTCCGCCGAGGTGGCGAACGGCGCCGAGGTGGCGAACGACACACCCGGCCAGGGCGAGCCGCGCACCACGGTGTAGCCGCGCACCACGGTGTTGCCCCGCACCACGATGCCGCCCCGCACCTCGATGGCGCCCCGCGTCAGCGGCCCAGGGACGGGCGTCCGAAGCGTACGGGGACCCCCGGGGAGTAGAGCACGCTCACGGGCGGCCCCGCCGGGGCCGGCAGGCCCGCCGCGACCACCAGGCGCTCGTCGCAGTCGAGGAGCTCGGCGCGGTGCAGCGGCCAGCGCGGGTGCGCGTTCGGGACGTACAGCGGCCGTCCCAGGAGTTCCGTGTGCATGCCCCAGCGCGCGGTCAGGAAGTGCTCCAGCGCCGTCGGCTCCGCGAGCCGCTCCCCCACCCGCACGGCGATCCGACTGTGCGCGCCGCGCGGGCCGGGCAGGCGCCGGCTGCTGGTGTACGTGAGCGTGCCACCGTCGCGACGG
Source organism: Streptomyces sp. NPDC048331 (assembly GCF_043201215.1). Taxonomy (NCBI): domain Bacteria; kingdom Bacillati; phylum Actinomycetota; class Actinomycetes; order Kitasatosporales; family Streptomycetaceae; genus Streptomyces; species Streptomyces sp. NPDC048331. Next base: position 46,489 of record NZ_JBICYT010000015.1, read on the forward strand.
AGCGTCATCCGGGACCAGGCGTACGGGAGTCGGAACGCCGCCCGGCCGATGGCCACCGGGATCAGCCGGGAGGCGTCCAGCGACCGGAAGACCACGGCGCGGCGCCCCCGGGCGTCGACGGAGTAGAGGCGGACGTTGGTCTCCGGGAAGGAACCCAGGTAGGGGACGCCGGGCAGGCGGAACCAGCCGACCTTGTGCATCCGGAAGGCGACCAGACCGACGTACGTGACCCCGTCGAGGGTGTCCGGGACGGTGCCGGCCGGCAGCAGCGGGGCGACCTGGGCCGGGTCGGCGGCCCAGTGCACGAAGGCCAGGTCGAGCCAGGACTGGGTGAGCAGCGGGCGGTCCACCGGGTGCGGCGGTTCGGCCGTCACCGGTTCCGGCTCCGGCTCCGGCTCCACGGCGGGCGGCGGCATCTGACGCATTCAGCCAGTATTCCCCGCGAGCCCCGCGCCGACGCCGGCGTCGGCGTCGGCGTCGGCGTCGGCGTCGGCGTCGGCGTCGGCGTCGGGCCCGAGTGGCGCGACGGCATCGGCGGGATGAGCCCCCGGAACCACCGGTACGGGGGCCTTCGCTCGGCGTGTGAGGAGGCCGGTCAGCGGTTCGGTGTAGCGGGCGGTGAGCGGGCCGATGACCACGAGGAGCAGGACGTAGGCGGTGGCCAACGGGCCGATCCGGGGTTCGACGCCCACGGCGAGCCCCGCGATGACGATGGAGAACTCGCCCCGGGCGACGAGGGTGCCGCCGGCCCGCCAGCGGCCCTTGCCGCGGATCCCGGCGCGACGGGCCGCGTACCAGCCGGTGGCGATCTTCGTCAGCGCGGTGGCGACGGCGAGGAGGAGGGCGGGGAGGAGGACCGGCGGAATGTCGGCGGGATCCGTGGACAGGCCGAAGAAGACGAAGAAGACGGCGGCGAACAGGTCCCGCAGCGGGGTGAGGAGGGTGGCGGCGCCCTCCGCCACCTCTCCGGACAGGGCGATGCCGACGAGGAAGGCGCCCACGGCCGCGGAGACCTGGAGTTGTTGGGCGATCCCGGCGACGAGAAGGGTGAGGCCGAGGACCACGAGGAGCAGCATCTCGGCGTTGTCGGAGGAGACGGCGCGACTGATCAGCCGTCCGTGGCGCAGCGCCACGTACAGCACGGCGCCCACGGTGCCCAGGGAGATCAGCAGGGTGACCCCCCCGCCGGCCAGGCTCACTCCGGCGAGCAGGGCGGTGAGGATGGGCAGGTAGACGGCCATGGCGAGGTCCTCGATCACCAGGATGCCGAGGACGACGGGTGTTTCGCGGTTGCCGAGGCGGCCGAGGTCGCCGAGGACCTTGGCGATGACCCCCGAGGAGGAGATCCAGGTGACACCGGCGAGGGCGACCGCGGCGACGGGACCCCAGCCCAACAGCAGTGCGGCGGCGGCCCCGGGCGCGGCGTTGAGGACGAAGTCGACGGCGCCGGAGGGGTATTGGGTCTTGAGGTTGGTGACGAGTTCGGCGGCGCCGTATTCCAGGCCGAGGAGCAGCAGGAGCAGGATGACGCCGATCTCGGCACCGGTCCCGACGAACTCCTCGCTCGCCTGGAGCGGAAGGATGCCACCGTGGCCGAAGGCGAGTCCGGCGAGCAGGTAGAGGGGTATCGGGGAGAATCCCACGCGCCCGGCGAGCCTGCCGAGCAGGCCCAGGGCGAGGATGATTGCTCCGAGTTCGATGAGCAGGGCGGTCGTGTGGTGCACGGGCGTCGGTCCTCCGGTCGGTTCGGTGACGGCGTCAGTGCCTTCTCGGGTACGGGAAACCGGGCGCGGGGCCCGGTGAGTGCCGTGCCGGGGGGCGGCAGGCGTGCGCGACCGCCGGTCGGGGTCGGCGAAGGCATGACCGGGCCGGTCTCGGCGTACGGGTGGGGCAAGGGACGGCGTGCCGCTCTCGGTCCTCGGCAGGGGTCGGCTCGTGCGGCCGCCGGCGGGAATCGGGCGGTCGGGAGAGCCGTCGAGGATCGAGGTGTGGTAACGGTCGAAGCCGTCGGTGGAGCGGCCACGCAACGCGTGGCAGGGCGTCGACGTCGTCAGACGCGAGGAGCGGTGCGGCCGGTATCGGGCACGCTGTCGCGGGCCGTGTTGTCGATGCGGGCGGCCCTCGCGCGGTGCGCGGGCGGCCGGTTCGGCGTCCGGGTGGCGGGCGGCGTCAGGGCGTGGATGTCTCGACCCATGTCATGTCCCCCCGTTCGCACCGCCGTCCTGACCGAACGACAAAAAGCCTCCAGAAATGAGCACTTGCCCGCTCAAAGGAGCGTAATGGCTCGGTAAAGAACATTACCGTATGACGACCGCGTGGCCCTGCCTCCGCTCACTCCTGGCCGAGGATCTCCGCAGCGGCTTCCACGCCCTCACGGGTGCCGATCACGATGAGGACGTCCCCTCCCGCCAGCCGGAAGTCCGGCGCCGGCGACGGGGTCGCCACGGCGCGGCGGAGCACGGCGACGACGGATGCGCCGGACTCGGTGCGCATCCGGGTCTCCCCCAACACCCTTACGTTCCAACGGGCATGCGAGGACAGCTCGATCCGCTCCGCGACGAGTCCCAGGTCCGTGGTCGAGAGCAGGCTGGGACTGTGGTGGCACGGCATCAGCGCGTCGATCAGCGCTTCCGCCTCGCCCGGGGTCAACTTCACCGACAGCGCGGACTCGTCGGGGTCGTCCCGGTGGTACGCGTTCAGGGTCCGGGCACCGTCCCGGTGGGCCACCACCGAGAGTCGACGGTGCTCACGGGTGGTCAGGTCGTAGCGGACGCCGATGCCCGGCAGCGGTGTCCTGCTCAGACGCGGAACGGGCACGGGAAACCCCTGGTGTGTGCGGTGACCGACGAAGGCGAGCGAGCCGTGAAGTCTCCGCCCCTACCGCCACTTTAGCGACGCCTCGTTCGCGTGGCCGGGGCGAGCGGTGCGTCGCGGCGGTCGCGCTCACGGGAGCCGGGCCGCTCCCCTGGTGGGGCATCATCTCCGAGGGCCCCGACGGCGGGGCATCGCGTGAAGGAGGCGTCGCATGGTCGAGTGGAAACGGATCAGCTCGGGCATTCGTCCCGTACCCAGCCCGGCCGCGACCACCTCGGTCTGGGCCGCGGCGGCGGTCGCGGCCGTCGCCCTGGTCGCCGTGCTCAATCTCCTGGACGGGCCCGACGACCCCACCGTCGACCTCCTGGCGCTCTCCCTCGCCGTGGCCGTGGTGAGCACCGGAGCCCGCCTCACCGCGGCTCCGGGGACGGCCCTGCTCTGCTGGCTCGTGCTCAACTTCTTCGCGACCGCGCCCGTCGGTGAGCTGAGCTGGGAGACTCCGTACGACGTGGTGCGCCTCGTCTGCCTGCTCGCCGCGGCGGGCACGGGCACGGCCATCGCCCGCCTGATCCACGCGCGCGCCGCGCACCGCCGACTGACGCCGTAGGGCGCGCGGCCGCCCGTCAGCCGGCGGGGGTGGTTCCGGAGGTCTCGCGCAGCACACCTATCTTGTCGATGCGGTGCTCGGGATTGCCCTGGGCGTCGCTCCAGAAGTTGCCCTCGGCGTGATCCTCGGGCGTGGCACACGTCGAGATCGTGATCATCGCCCGGGTCGGAACCGCCCCTGGCTTCCCGGGCACCGCGGCGCGCTGTTCGCCGAGTGAGCGCTCCGACCGGAAGGACGTCTTGCGGGTCTCGGTGATCTCGTAGGTGTACACCACCTCGCCCACGGTCACCTGGACCGTGTCTCCCCGTTCGACGGCGGGCAGGCGCCCCAGCGGTCCACCGGCCGACAGGCGGTGCGCGGTGACCAGGAAGTTGCCCACCTGCCCCGGCCCGACCCCGCCCCGGTTCCCGTACGGGCTGGCCGCCACACCGAGGTCCTGGATACGGGTTCCCGGTACGTCGTCGGTGGTGCCCTCGTACGGAACCACCCGCAGCCCGGAGATACCCGCGGCGGGTATGGACAGCGTGGACTCCACGGGGACGGGAGCGGGGGCGGCGGCGGGCGCGGGGGCAGCGGCGCGGGTGACCGTCGCCGGAGGCGTGGCGGCCGCTGCGGACGAGGAGGCGGAGGCGGACGCGGACACCGCCGCACCGGCGGCGGTCGAGGGCGTGCACGCCACCAACAGCGCGGTCGCGGCACCGGCCAGGACGGCGGGAACGGCTCGGTACGGGAACGGCAAGGACATGGGCGTTTTCCGTGTCGGTCGGTCGGCCGGGGCGGGCGGCGGCGGGCGGCGGGCAAGCGGGCGGGCGGATGACCCGATGCGCCCGGTCAGAGTGACATACGGAGCAAGAGGTCCATAAGGGTCCGACCCTGTGACCTCGCTCCCGACGTTCGGCGGACGGATCCGAAAATCACGGGAACTTCTTCCCATCCCGCCACGACTACCTCGCCGGAGGGAGTGCCGTCCCGGCTCCGGCACGACCTGATCGGCACCCCGTCCGTCTGGAACCGAGTACAAGAATCCGGAGTGACGATGACGGACCGGCTTGAGTACCCGACCCTGGCGATCACCGCGCTGAAGCGGTGGGCGCCGCCGCCCGCTCTCGCCGGCTTCGTGGCGCTCCTCGTCATGATGTTCGGCGTCGCGTACGCGGTGGGGGCGAGCGCCGGACCGGTGGCTCCCGGCATGCGGTCCACGGAGGTCGAGAGCCCCGGATTCGTCGGGGACCTGGGACGGTCGCACGGACACACCGGCGGTACGGGTCGTACGGGTACGGGTGGTCCGCGGTGACGGCCGAGCGGACCGAGGTGGTGACCACCACCGATCTGGTGGTCGGCGGGATGACCTGCGCGGCCTGTGTCACCCGTGTCGAGAAGCGGCTGGCGAGGATCGAGGGCGTGAGCGCCACGGTCAATCTCGCCACCGGCCGGGCCAGGGTGCTGCACCCCGCGTACGTGACGAGCGGCGACCTCGTCGCGGTGGTCGAGCGGGCCGGCTACAGCGCCGAGGTGCCGGCGCCGCCCGAGCCCGCGCGGGACCGGGCGCCGGCGGCGCCGGCCGCGGGCTCCCCCGGTGGCGAGGAGGTGCGGCGGCTGCTGATCACCGCCCTGCTGTCCGTGCCGGTGCTGGTGCTGTCGATGGCGCCCGCCCTCCAGTTCCGCAACTGGCAGTGGCTGTGCTTCGTGCTGGCCGCGCCGGTCGCCGTCTGGGGTTCGCTGCCGTTCCACACCCGCGCGCTACGGGGCCTGCGGCATGCGACGGCGACGATGGACACCCTGGTGTCGCTGGGCGTGGTCGCTTCCTTCGCCTGGTCGGCGTACGCGCTGTTCCTGGGCGGGGCGGGCGATCCGGGGATGCGGATGCCGTTCAGCCTGCTGCCCTCGGCCGGCGGCGGGGTGGCCCACATCTATCTGGAGGCGGCGGTCGGGGTCCCGCTGTTCGTGCTGACCGGGCGCTTCCTCGAGTCCCGGGCGCGCCGCGGCACGGGCGAGGCACTGCACTCGCTCGCCGGACTGGCCGTCAAGGACGTGACCGTACGGGAGGGCGGCCAGGAGCGGCTCGTCCCGATCGGGCGGTTGCGGGTGGGGCAGGAGTTCGTCGTCCGCCCGGGCGAGCGGGTCGCGACGGACGGGGTGGTGGCCTCCGGCGGTTCGGCCGTCGACCTTTCCCTGGTGACCGGTGAGAGCGAGCCCGTCGAGGTGGGCCCCGGCCAGGCGGTGGTCGGCGGTGCGGTGAACGCGGGCGGTCTGCTGCTCGTCCGGGCCACCGCGGTCGGGGCGGACACCCAGCTCGCCCGGATCACCCGCATGGTCACCGAAGCGCAGGCCGGAAAGGCCCGGGCCCAACGACTGGCCGACACGGTGGCGGGGGTCTTCGTACCGGTGGTGCTGGCGCTGGCCGTCACCGTGCTCGGCTTCTGGCTCGGTGCCGGTGCCGATCCGCAGGCCGCGGTCACGGCCTGTGTGGCCGTCCTGGTGGTGGCCTGTCCCTGTGCGCTGGGGCTGGCGACGCCCACCGCCCTGCTGACCGCGACGGGCCGGGGCGCGCAGTTGGGTCTGCTGGTCAGCGGCCCGCGGGCGCTGGAGACCCTGCGGCACGTCGACACCGTGGTCCTGGACAAGACGGGCACGCTGACGACCGGCCACATGACCGTCGCGCGCGTGACGGCGGTACCGGACGGGATCGGCGGGGAGCGGGCCCTGGGGTTGGCCGCCGCGGTGGAGCAGGGTTCGGAGCATCCGCTGGGCCGTGCCGTGGTCGCGTACTGCCGGCAGGAGTCGTACGGTCGGTCGCCCGGCGAGGTGTCCGGCTTCCGGGCCACCGCGGGCATCGGGGTGACCGGGGTCGTGGAGGGCCACCGCGTGGAGGTCTGCGCCGCCGGAGCGGACCTGCATCCGTCGCTGGACCGGGCCCTGGCCGAGGCGGAGGCGGCCGCGCACACGCCGGTCCTGGTCCGCGTGGACGGCGCCGACCAGGCCCTGATCGCCATCGGGGACGTCCTGCGCCCCGGCAGCTACCGGGCCGTCGACCGGCTGCGGCGCCTGGGGGTGGAGCCGGTACTGGCCACCGGGGACCGGGAGGCCACCGCCTCCCGGGTCGCCGCCGCGCTCGGCATCACCGACGTGCACGCGCACTGCTCGCCCGAGGACAAGGCGCGGCTCGTACGGGAGTTGCGCGGCCAGGGGCGGCGGGTCGCGGTGATCGGCGACGGGGTGAACGACGCCGGGGCCCTGGCCGGGGCGGATCTCGGCATCGCCATGGGGAGCGGGACGGACGTGGCGATCGGCGCGGCCGACGTCACGCTGGTACGCGGCGACATCGAGGCGGTCGCCGACGCCGTGGAGCTGGCCAGGCGGACCCTCGGGACGATCCGGGCCAACCTCGTCTGGGCCTTCGGGTACAACGTGGTGACGGTGCCGCTCGCCGCGGTGGGGCTGCTCAATCCGATGGTAGCGGCCGCCGCGATGTCGGTGAGTTCCGTGATGGTGGTGGCCAACAGCCTCCGGTTGCGCACCTGGCAGCCGGCACGGCGGGCCCACCGGGTGGGTACGAGCGGCCGAACGAGAGGTACGGGGCGATGACGCGTTCACCTTCGGAGCAGCCCGCGGGCAGCTGGTTCCCGAGCCGTCGACGCGCCCGCGAGGGCCTGCGCGCCGCGCTCGTCCCGGTGGTCGCCTGCTCGCTCGCGCTGGCCGGACTGGCGGCCTGGGCCTCGTCCGGCGCCGCGGGCGATCCGCCGCGGATCGCCGCCGGGAACGGCCGTGTCCTGCTGCCCCAGGGCAGCAGCCGGGACACGGCCGCCTTCTTCGACATCACCAACATCGGTGGCTCGGAGGACCAGTTGACCGAGGTGACGTCCCCCGGGGCCGAGGAGACGCTGCTCAGCCGGCGCGAGCCCGCCGGGCTCGGGGTCGCCGACCTCGTCCGGACGACGGGTCCGGTGCGGGTGCCCGCAGGTGGCACCGTCACCATGTCCCCCTTCGACCTGAGCGTCACGACCCGGACGAAGGAGATGGGCTGGCAGGCGGGCGACATGGTGCCGTTCGTCCTCCACTTCCGGTACAGCGCGCCGATCGAGGTGGTGGCGGTGGTGGTCCGGCCCGGCAGTTGACCTGGGGACCCGCGGAGGTTCCCGGCACCGAGCTCTGCGATGGTGTGCGCCATGGGCGAACTGGTGGAGCAGGTCGACGAGCGGGACCGCGTCGTGGCGGTCGTGGACCGTGCGGAGGCGATACGGGAGCGCCGCCTGCACCGCGTCGCGACGATCGTGTGCCGCGATGGCGACGGACGAATCCTCGTGCACCGTCGCCCGGACGACGCGTCCCGCTTCCCGGGGCGGTTCAACTGGATGCTCGGCGGCGCCGTCGAGGTCGGCGAGTCCTACGAGGAGGCCGCCGCGAGGGAACTCGCGGAGGAGCTCGGTGTGCGCGCCGCTCCCCGCTTCGTGCTGAAGTTCCTGTGCGACGGAGCGATCAGCCCCTACTGGCTGGGCCTTCACGAAGCCGTGGTCACGGCACCGGTCCGGCCCGACCCCGGGGAGGTCGCCTGGTTCGACTGGCTGACGGAGCCCGCACTCGAAGAGCTGGTGCGCGGCTCCGCGTTCATCCCGGACGCCCGCGAGGCGTTCGACCGGTACCGGGCCCTGGGTACGGCGAGCCTCCCGTGAGGCAGGGGACGCGCTCGGTCCGGCGCGCGGCTCGCCGGGGTGGTCCGGATGGATCCGCATCGATCCGGATCGGCCGGGTAGTCGCGCGGGGACGAACACGGCCGCCGACGGTCCCCGCGTGACATCGTGTGACATCGCGTGGCGGACGGGTCGGCGCCGTGACCGCTGACCGAGCCGAAGGTGGTCCTGTGCACGCCCTTCCCGACGACCCCGTACCGCCCAACCCCACGCCGGCGCCCGGACCTGGGCCCGGGCCGGCCCCCGGGCCGCTTCCGGGGCCCGTTCCCGGTCCCGGCGGCCCCGATCCCGTACCTCCGGAGCCGCCGCGGCCGGAGCCCGATCCCTGGCCGGAACCCGCTCCTGGACCCGATCCACTGCCTCCGCCCGGCCCGCTGCCCGGGCCGGTGCCGGCGCCCGCGCCTGCGTCCGGGCCGGTGGGCTGAGTCGCACGGACCGGAGCCTCGCTGACGGAGAGTGACGTGCGGCCACGGCGTGCACAGCTTCGACCCGCCGGTAGGGGGGTATGTGGCTTGAGGGAACACCCCGAGGAGGCGACATGCCTGCCACTCTCCGTACCGAGGCCGGCTCCGCGCCGCAGCTGGACGTTCGCGAGATTCGCGATCCGCAGTCCGTGAGCACCGCTGAGGCCCACGACCTGTCGGTCACGCTCTTCCGGCGGCTGCACGAGCTGGACGAGGGAAGCGCAGAGTACTCGTACGTGCGCAACACCCTGGTCGAACTGAATCTGAGCATGGTCAAGTACGCGGCCACACGCGTCCGCCACGTCGGCGCGCCGTGGGAGGACGTCATACAGGTCGGGACCATCGGCCTGATCAAGGCCATCAACAGGTTCGATCCGGAGCGCGGGTTCGAGTTCATGTCGTTCGCCCTGCCCACCATCGTGGGAGAGATCAAGCGGTACTTCCGGGACACGACCTGGGCCGTCCGCGTACCGCGCCGGCTGCAAGAGCTGCGCATCGACCTGGCCAAGGCGAACGACGCCATGGAGCAGGAACTCGGCCACACCCCGAGGGCGCAGGAGCTCGCCGAGCGGCTGGACATCACCGTGGAGGAGGTCCGCGAGGGCCGGCTGGCCGCCAACGGCTTCACCAGTCTGTCCCTCGACGTCCCCATGACGGCGGACGACAACGAGGCCCCCGGTCTGTCGGCCCGCAGCCTCGGCGTCGAGGAGGGCCGTTACGAGACGGTCGAGGATCTGGAATCACTCAAACCGCTGGTGGGAGAGCTGTCCGAACGGGACCGGACCATACTCGCCCTGCGTTTCGGGGAGGAACTGACGCAGGCCGAGATCGGCGAGCGCCTGGGCATGTCCCAGATGCACGTATCCCGGCTGCTGGCCCGCATCCTGGGCCGGCTGCGGGAGGGAATGCTCGCCGAGGAGCCGCGGGCCGAGACGGCATGAGTCGTCCCCCTTCCGCGCGGGACGACAGGCGTATGCAGGCATATCGCGCCGGAACCCGGGCAGGTGCAGCAGTGCACGAGGGAAGGGTGATGTCGGATGGTTCCGGAAGCGAAGAGTGAACGCTTCACCGTCGCGGTCCAGGCCGTGGACGGAGCCGTCGTCCTCGCGCTCGCGGGGGAACTGGACCACGACACGGCGCAGCCGTTGCGGGAGGCGCTCGACGGGGCACTCGCCCCGGGGCGTCGGCTGCTGGTCGATCTGGGAGGGCTCGGATTCTGTGATTCCACGGGGCTGAACGTCCTGCTGAACACACGTCTCGCGGCTCAGGAGGCGGGAGCCAGCCTGGAACTCGTCGGTCTGCACGGACCCGTCGCCCGTATGTTCCGGATCACGGGTGCGGACGGTGTGTTCCCCGTGCACGACGATGTGGGAGCAGCCCTGAGGACGACACGCGGCGGAGGAGCCTGAGCGTCATGGAGCAGCCCGGGCCGTCAGACCGGACGTGGAGCCTGATGTTGTCCGGGATGACCGACGTCGTCTCGCGCAGCCGTGACTTCGCCCGCCAGGCGCTGACCGCCTGGCACTGGCTCCCGGGCAAGAGAGAGATCGACCGCGAGGCCGCCGAGGACGTGCTGCTGCTGGTGTCGGAGGTGGTGGCCAACGCCTGCCTGCACGGCGGCGGACCCCGCGCGCTCGTCCTGGACTGCTCGGCCGAGCGGCTACGGATCGAGGTCACGGACGGCAATCCGGCCCCGCCCGTGCGGGTGCCGGCGCACGGGTCGGGCGAGCGGGGCCGGCCGGGCGGTCACGGGCTGCTGATCGTGGAACGTCTGGCCCGGAACTGGGGCTCCGAACCGGGGGTGGACGGCAAGCGCGTCTGGTTCGAGGTGCCGTGCCCACCGGGGGTCCGTGTGCCCGGGTGACGGTGGCGGACCGTGTTCGGGGATGTCCCGGGTCGCACCACGTGTCACGGCATGGTCGAGCAGCTGTCGTTGGGTGAGCGGCATCCGGCAGAAGTTGGCGACCGGGATCAACACCATGGCCGACAACCTCACCTCCCAGGTCCGCTCGATCGCCCAGGTCGCCACCGCTGTCGCGGGCGGCGACCTCACGCCCAAGATCCGGGTGGACGCGAGCGGCGAGATCCTGGAACTGAAGGAGACCATCGAACCTCTCCCCCATCCACCCCGACTCCCTCGACCATTTCGTCCAGGCCATCGGCGCGTCCGTCAGCGCGCTGATCGCCAACGCCCGTACCGACGAGCTGCTGGAGCGGTCGCAGAGCCTGACGACCGAACTGAGCACCCGGTCCCAGCAACTCCAGTCCCGAAAGGGTGAGTTGCAGGCTCCAACGCCGAGTTGGAGGAGAAGGCGGCCCTGTTGGCCGACCGGAACCGGAACCGAGGCATCGAGCGCAAGAAACTGGAGGTGCGGGCCCAGCAGCTGTCGCGGACCTCCATGGACAAGTCGGAGTTCCTGGCCGACATCGACCCGGCGGCCGCAGGATCCCGGGCCCGGAGCTCGGCGATCTCGTCGGTCAGGGCGCGTACGGCTCGCTGGAGGCCGCTGGGATCGAAGGGAGCGGGATGGTCCATGTCGGGGTGGGCCGGGGGAACGGCGCCGACCGCGCGAGGAAGAGGTCCGGGGCGATTCTACTCGGGCACGCGCCCCGGCGCGGGGCGGTCGGCCCTGCCCCTGACCCTACTCCGGCCCCTGCCCCGCCCACCGGGAGGTTTTCGAAGCGCTCCCCCGGGCAGAAGTCGCATGCCGCCCTGCGGGAACGACCGCAGGGCGGACCAGATGCCTCTCGGACGGCCGGTCAGCCGCCGAACTCCTTCAGGAGGGCCGCGCAGAAGTCGTCCAGGTCGCCCGGCTTGCGGCTCGTGACGAGTGTCGCCGGTGCGGCGTGGCAGACGTGGACCGCCTCGTCCACCCAGGTGCCGCCCGCGTTGCGGATGTCGGTAGCCAGGCTGGGCCAGGAGGTCAGGGTCCGTCCGCGTACGACGTCGGCCTCGACCAGCAGCCAGGCCGCGTGGCAGATCGAGGCCACGGGCCTGCCCGCCTCGAAGAACCCGCGGGCGAAGTCGACGGCCAAGGTTCATGCGCAGCGCGTCGGGATTGGCGACGCCGCCGGGCAGGACAAGGGCGTCGAAGCTCTCGACCGTACGGCTCGAGAGCACCCGGTCGACGGGGTGCGTGCCCGCCTTGTCCAGGTGGTCGAAGGCCTGGATGCGGCCCGGTTCCGTGGAGACCAGCTGGGGGTTCCAGCCGGCTCCGAGCACGGCTTTCCAGGGTTCGGTGAGTTCTGTTTCCTCGACGCCCTCGGGCGCCGCCAGAAAGGCGATTCGCACGGCGTTCACATCCCTCCGTCGTGTGGGGTCGGCCGTCAGTCAGGGGGTTCCGGTACCGACGGCGGCGGTCTGTCCGGGGCCGGAGGTGCGGGGGCGGGTTCAGGCGGTGCTCCGCCCGGGTCGGGCTGTCCGGGGTCCCGTGGCACCGGGTCGGGCGACGTGGGTGTGGGGCCGGGCCCCTCGGGCTCCGGCTCGGTGGTCCACTCCATCCGGATCACCTTCCTTCCGCGTCGGTGGCGGTACGTCCTGCGCCTGCCCGGACGGGCGCGCGTCAAGCCGCCCCGGGCGCGTCGGTTCGGTCGCGGTCGCCGGCACACCCCGGGCCTTGAGCCGGTCAGGCCGACGAGGGCATGCCGCGTCCCGCCCTCACGCTCCGCGGGGGCGGGACGGGTCGAAGGGAATCCGCGTCACACGCCGGGAACGGCCCGCGCGCTCACCCGTGAGGAGGGCTCCTGGTGACCGCCGCTCGCGATCATGCGTACGTCGCCCTGGTCGCTGATCTCCGCCTGGACGATTCCGGTGTCGTCGGCGTAGATCGGGTGGCCGCCGGGACCGGTCCGGTCGGTGCGGTGCACGAGGACCGATTCCTCGCCACCCGGTGCCGCATGGTCAGGAACGGCGAATACCAGTTCGTACCTGCTGTCCCGTCCCATTCCGGCCTCCTCCGAGCGAATACCCCTTGAGCACCCATTATCGGGCACACCCACCCACCCGCGCGCTCCCGACCGGGGCCTGGAGGAGGAACCGTCAACGGGAGGAACGACCCGCCCGGACCGAGGGTTCCGGCTCCCCATGTGATCTTCCCCCGCCCCTGCACACCTTCCCGGCACGTCTCTCACCTGCGCATACTCCAGGACCCGCCGCGCCCCGAACCACCGAGGGGCGATGGCCGATCGGATGGAGTTGATCAATCAGATGACGTCGCACACGGTCTCCGCGGCAGCTTCGGGCACCTGGGTGCTCGGTGACCTCACGGTCAACCGGCTCGGCTTCGGCGCCATGCGTCTGACCGGCAGCGCGGCCTTCCACGGCGGCACTCCCAGCGACCGCGGCCGGTCGATCGCCGTCCTACGCCGGGCGGTCGAGCTCGGCGTCGACCACATCGACACCGCCGCGTTCTACTTCTCCCGGCTCCGTTCGGCCAACGAGCTGATCAACTCGGCTCTGGCGCCGTACGCGGACGACCTCGTCATCTCGACCAAGGTCGGCCCCGCCCGGGACGCCTCCGGCGGATGGGCCGAATCGGCCCGGCCGGACGAGCTGCGCGGCCAGGTCGAGGAGAACCTGCGCCAACTCGGCCGGGACCACCTCGACGTGGTCAACTTCCGCGTCATGGGCCAGGACTCCATCAGCGAGTACTTCGGAGCCCTGTCCGAACTGCGCGACGCCGGACTGGTCCGCCACCTCGGCATCTCCAACGCCCGCCCGGAACACCTGGCCCAGGCCGAGGCGATCGCGCCGGTGGTGTGCGTCCAGAACCGCTACGGCCTCGACGCGCCCGACAGGGCGGGGATGCTCGGCGCCTGTGCGGCGCGCGGCATCGCCTTCGTCCCCTTCTTCTCCATCGCGGGAGAAGGGGGCGAGGCCGGCGCCGTGCGCGGCGAGCACGACGAGGTCCGCGCCGTCGCCCGGGCGCACGGAGCGTCTCCGGCGCAGGTGCGGCTCGCCTGGATCCTGGGGCAGGGCTCCCACGTCCTGGCCATCCCCGGGACCGGCGACCCGGATCATCTCGCCGACAACGTGGCGGCGGGCGCGTTGCGTCTGACGCGGGACGAGTTCCGGCTCCTCGATGCGATCGGCCGCCCCTCGTCCTGAGGTCGGCGGCGACCACCGTGACGGCCCCTGAGGACTTCTGACGATCTCTGGGGATCCGGCTGGGGATCCGGGCGTCAGAACACCGGAACTATTCTCGTTCGCGTGTCCGAAGAAACGGTTGGAGCGGGTGTTACGGGGCGCTGAACCCGTTCGGCGCAGAGCGGGAGGGGGTCGCGGGAGCGGCAGGCGCGGAGCGGAAGGCCTCCGTCTCCGGTCCCCCCAAGGCCTGTTCGGCGCACCCCCGCCGCTCACGTCAGCATGGCATTGACAAGTGCCCGATACACGCGAGAGTCACCGATACATCCGCATTCTGCAACACGCCCCGAATTGGTGGCTTTTGAGGGCGGTTGGGGGCCAGAGTGTGGCTCCTCGGCAGGACGCCGGGAACGGTTCAAGGCCCACTCGCCCCGCACGAGGCGGGCGGGGCTGCTGTCTGTTGAAGGGGTCATCTTCATGTCTGCTTCTCTCACCACCCGTCGGTTCGTCGCCGCGTTCCTGGCCGCCGGCGCCCTCGTCGGCGCCGCCGCCCTCCCGGCCGCTGCCGACGACCACCGGCGCGACCACCGGGGTGGGCAGTCCTCGGTCGTCATCAGCGACGTCCAGTACGGGACCGCCGGCCGCGACCGCTCCGCCCGTGCGCTGAACCGGGAGTGGGTCGAGGTCAAGAACACCGGGCGCAAGAGCGTCAACCTGCGCGGCTTCACCCTCACCGACCGGCAGGGCAACCGCTACCGCTTCGCCGACTTCCGCCTGGACGGCCGCTCCAGCGTCAAGGTCCACACCGGCCAGGGCCGCGACACCCGCCACGACGTCTACCAGGACCGCCGCCACCAGATCTGGGACGAGCGCGACACCGCCACCCTGCGCGACAACCGCGGCAACGTCATCGACACCGACTCCTGGAACGGCCGCCGACACCACCGCAACGGCTGATCCGGACGGGTCACCGGCCTGACGAGCGCCCGCACTCCCCGCACGGCGGGGGTGCGGGCGCGCCGCGATATAGGGCGGCGATTGTCAGTGCGGGATGGCAGGATCGACGGCGGTGATCCGACCACCTACAGGGGGCAGGGATGGGGAGCACGACGTTCGAGTGGCCGCGCGGCGCCGAGGCACGGGACACGGAGGCGCTGGAGCTGTGGCTCGCCGTGCACGGCTGGGAGGTCGACCCGACGGTGTTCATGGCGGGCGGACTCGGCCCGGCCGTGCAGGTGCAGCCGATCGGCGGGGCGTGCCAGGACGGGGAGCCCGGTCTGCTGATCCTGCCGGGCGAGACCGTGGAGTACGCGCGGGACCGGATACGGATCGCCGCCCGATCCACCGCTCCGGCCGCCTGCGGGGCCTCGTAGGACAAGCTCGACGTCAGCGGGCCGTGCCACCCGTCCACGCCACGATCTTGGGGCGGACCGCCTCAGTCGTCGAGCAGGCGCCACGCGGTGAGTGCGAGGGAGGCCCGGATCAGACCGGCGGGTTCGGTGATGTCGATGCCCAGGGCTTTCCCGATCTGGTCGAGCCTGCGGGCGACGCTGCTGTGGTGCAGGTGCAGGAGGTCGGCGGCCCGGCGCAGGGAACCGGCGGCGCAGTAGACCTCCAGGGTCTCCAGGTCCTCGGGGTGGGCGGCGGCGATCCGGGCGATGCCCGAGACGTCCACGTTGGCCCGCACCACGTCCGGGGAAACGTCGGCGAGCAGCGCCGACGCGCCCAACTCGGCGTGGTGGACGACCGGTCGGCGTGCCGTGGTGAAGCGGAGGGCGGTCCGGGCCTGCTGCCAGGACCGGGCCGGGCCGTCGGCTGCGCCGATCCCCGCGCGCACACCCGCCGGGACCCGGGCGACGTCGACGGTGGTGGCCAGGACGACACCCACGTCGCCGAGGGATGCCGCCTTGACGAGGCCGTCGGGACAGAGCAGGGAGCCGATCCGGTCGAGCGGGAGGCGTCCTCGTACGGCGACGGCGTGGACCGGCAGGTCGACGGCGAAGCCCAGCAGGCGCAGTGCCCGGGCGCCGGCCGCTTCGTCGGTGGCGGGGCTGATCGCCAGTTCGACGAGGGCGGGGTCCGCCATGGTGGTGCGGGCCGGGCCGTACCGTTCGACGGCTGCCGCCGCGGTGACGGCGAACCGGTCGAGGAGGACTTCGTCGAGCGGACCCGGCGGACCGGGCCGTTCCAGCCATACGGTGCCGATCTCCTCCTCGTCGAGCGTGAGCGGCGCGGTGGTGGACGCGGGCGACGTCGGGCCGGCGGCCGGAGTGCCGTCGGGCGCGACCCGGATCGTCCGCCCCGTGCCGTGCAGCCGGATCCCGGCCACGCACTCGGCCAGGCCCGACGAGGAGCGGGCGAGCGCCGGGAGGTCCACCCGCCTGCGCGCCAGCGTGTCGTAGAAGGCGATGATGCGGATCGCGCCGTCGACGTACGGATCCAGTCCTGACAGCCGTACGGCCAGTGCCTCCATGCCAGGAGGATAGGCCGCCCCGGTGGGGAGCAGAAGCGCCGATCGGCGCGCGATCCGGGCACGGCGGCCGACAGTTGGCGCATGCCGCTGAGGGCCGCGGCGTCCGCCCGTCGGTGCGACTGTCGGGGCGACTGTCGGTGGTGTGCGTCACAGTGGAAGGGATGCCGGTTTCCGCGCGAACGAGGTGATCCCGTGACGTACGCGATCCGGGCCGAGGGCCTGGCCAAGCGGTTCAAGGAGACCCGCGCGCTGAACGGGGTGGATCTGGAGGTTCCGGCCGGCACGGTGCTCGGCCTGCTCGGTCCCAACGGCGCGGGCAAGACCACCGCGGTCCGTATCTTCGCCACGCTGCTGCGGCCGGACGAGGGACGCGCCGAGGTGAGCGGGTACGACGTGGTGCGTCAGTCGGGGCGGGTCCGCTCGCTGATCGGGCTGACCGGTCAGTACGCGGCCGTGGACGAGAACATGACCGGCACGGAGAACCTGCTGATGATCGGGCGGCTGCTCGGCATGTCACGCGGGGCGGCCCGGACCCGTTCCGCCGAGCTGCTCGACCGTTTCCACCTGGGCGAGGCGGCCGGGCGGGCCGTGAAGACGTACTCGGGCGGTATGAGGCGGCGTCTGGACCTCGCGGCCAGCCTGGTCGGGCGGCCGCGGATCCTCTTCCTCGACGAGCCGACCACCGGGCTCGATCCACACAGCCGCGGCGAGGTGTGGGACATGCTGCGCGGGCTGGTGGCGGAGGGCATGACCACCCTGCTGACCACGCAGTACCTGGACGAGGCGGACCGGCTCGCCGACAGCATCGTGGTCATCGACAACGGGCGGGTGATCGCCGGCGGTACACCCGACGAGCTGAAGGCCCAGGTCGGCGGTCAGGTGCTGCACCTGCGACCCGTCCGGCCGGCCGATCTCGACGCGGCGCACGCCTTGGTCGCCGAGGAGGCCGGGCCGCACACCGCGATCGAGGGCGACGGGATCGTCGTGCCGGTCAACGACCCGGCGCTCATGCCGCGTGTCGTACGTCGGCTCGACGGGGCGGGTATCGCCGTCGGGGAACTCACGCTCCGTCGCTCGTCCCTCGACGAGGTGTTCATCGCTCTGACCGGCCACCGTGCCGAGCCCGGCGCCGCCCCGCGGGGCGAGTCCGACACCGACGCCGACACCGCCGCCGGAACCGGCACCGGCAACGACCCCGGATCCGATGACGATGGCCGGTACGCACAGGCGGGGAGTCCGTCATGACCGGCACGGCCCTTGCGGAGCACCTGGGCCGCGGTGGCTGGGTGCGGCTGCCGGCGGCCCTGCGGCAGACCGCCACCATGGCGTGGCGCAGCCTGGTCTCGGTGAAGCACAACCCGCTGGAGCTCGTCGACTACAGCATCACGCCGATCATGTTCGTGTTCCTGTTCACCTATGTCTTCGGCGGGCAGATGGCGGGCTCCCCTCAGGAGTACCTCCAGTACGCGCTCGCCGGGATCATCGTCCAGAACACGCTGTTCATGAGCATGTATACCGCCATGTCGCTGAACACCGACCTGACCAAGGGCGTGTTCGACCGGCTGCGTAGCCTGCCGATCGCCCGTTCGGCTCCGTTGTTCGGGCGGATCGTGGCCGATCTGGCCAAGCAGTTGTGGGCCATGCTCCTGATGATCGCGCTCGGCATGGTGCTGGGCTTCGACATCACCGGCGGTCCGGCGGGGTTCATCGGCGCGACCCTGCTGCTGCTGACGTTCGCCGCGGCCGTCTCGTGGACCGCGGTGCTGATCGGGATGATGGCCGCGGACGTGGAGAAGGTGCAGGTCTTCGCCTTCACCTTCATCTTCCCGCTCACCTTCACGAGCAGCGCGTTCGCGGAGGTCGACACCATGCCCGGGTGGCTCCAGGCATGGGTCGAGGTCAATCCCGTGACCCAGCTGTCGGACGCGTTCCGCGGGTTGCTGCTCGGTACGCCGGCGGGCGCGCCCATCGTCTGGTCGCTGGTGTGGGCGGCGGGCATCACCGCACTCTTCATGCCGCTGGCGATGCGCGCCTACCGTTCCGACCACCGGTGAGCCGGGCTCAGTAGGTGACGAGGATCCGGCGCGCCGGACCGTCCACCCGGATGTGGCCGCCGACGGGGATGACGACCTGCGGGTCGGTGTGGCCGAGGTCGACGTCGAACACCACCATGGTGTCGGGGGCGTACGCGCGAAGGGCCCTCAGGACGGCCTCGCGCTGTTGCCGGCGGAAGTCCGCCTTGGCCCGGGCGTCGAGCCGGTTCTCGAACGACCAGCTCTTGGCCCGGCCCATGAGCAGGGCGGGGAACTGGCGCAGCAGCCCCCGTTCGCCCATGCCGCGCAGGATCCGGTAGACCTCTTCGGCCGGCGGCATTTCCTCGGAGGTCTCCAGGAACAGCACGTTGCCGGCGTAGGAGTCGACCGGTCGGGCCACGCGGTCGGCCATCAGCAGCCAGGAGATGATCTCCAGGTTGCCACCCCAGCTGATGCCTTCGACCACTCGGTCGGCGTTGTGCCAGGACCAGCCGTCGGAGGGTTCCATCGGGGGCTCGGACTCGAAGGTGCGCGGGTCCTCCCAGGGGCTGTCGACGTCACGGTAGGTGCTCGTCGAGGTGAGTTCGTACTCGCCCGAGGTGAACAGCGCGGCCCGCAGGGAGGCGGCGGTCGTCGGGTGCATCGCGCCGGGCCGTCCGAAACCGACCATGACCGATCCGCCGTGGTAGCCGACGATGCCCAAGTCCCTCAGGAACAGGAGCAGGTTGGTGTTGTCGCTGAAGCCGAGGAACGGCTTGGGGTTGGCGCGCAGGAGGTCGCGGTCGAGGTGGGGAAGGACGGTGATCTGGTCGTCGCCGCCGATGCTGGCGATCACCGCCTTGATGTCGGGGTCCGCGAACGCCGCGTGGATGTCCGCCGCGCGCGCCTCGGGGGTCGCACCCATCGTCCGGGTCGTCGGGTATTCCACCGCCTTCAGTCCGAAGTCCTCCTGGAGTCGGTTCAGTCCCAACTCGTAGGGCAGCGGGAACAGGCCGGGAAGACCTGACGAGGGCGAGAGTACGGCGACCAGGTCTCCGGGGCGGGGCTTGGCGGGATAGCGGGGATTCTCCATCCGATGATCATAGAAGTCGGCGGTTCCGACCTCGCGCCGATTATCCGGGGCGACCTCGCGCCGGCACTACGAACCGGCGTGTCGGGCGCGCCGATACGGCAATCATTCAGGCTTATCATCTCGAATCGAAAGCAAAATCGAGACAAATCAGACTGTGTCCCGCGCCACCCGGGGGATCCCGTCGGAGAAAACTGGTCCGCCGTCAGAGCCATGACGCATGCGACCGAGAACAGGACCCCGACCACTGATCTGACTGTTACCGCCAACCGATTGCGGAGGTGTCACGATGTCCTGCTTCAGGACCGACTTCCGAAAGGCCCCCAAGGGCCTTCTCCCCACGTGTTGTTGCCCCAGAGCCCGCGCCGCCCTCTCCCTGCTGCTCCTGACGGCCGCCGCGCTGACGGGCCCCGCGGCCCCGACGTACGCCGCCGCCCCCTATGGCGCCAGAGCCGTCGCGGTGGCCGCTTCCAAACAGGGCTCGCCGTATGCCTACGGCGCCACGGGTCCCAAACGCTTCGACTGCTCGGGCCTCACCCTCTACGCCTTCAAGAAGGCGGGCAAACGGCTTCCACGCACCGCCGATCAGCAGTACGAGCACACCCGCCACATCCCCGAGGCCGATCGCGCGGCCGGGGACCTGGTCTTCTTCCCCAGCGGCGCGACCATGACCCACGTCGGGATCTACGCCGGCGACGACCGGATCTGGCATGCCCCGCGCCCCGGCACCCGGGTGCGACTGGAACGGATCTGGAGCAGCGCGGTCCGCTACGGGCGGGCCACCTGATCAGGCGTCCGGCCGGTCCGGCTCCGGCGATCCTGGTCTCCCGCCGCCTCGACGGCCGGACCCGGGTCCGTGGGCAGCCTGCGTACCGCGCGCACGCTCGGGGCGAGCAGCAGCACCAGGCTCGCCGCGGTCATCAGTACGGCACTCCAGAACAGGACGGACTCCGTACCGAGAGACGTCGCCGCCGCGCCCACCACGAGGTAGCCCAGGGGCACGGACATGAGTTCACCGGCCGAGCTGAAGGAGTTGACCCGCCCGAGCACCTCGGACGGGAGCTGTTCCTGCATGGCGGTGTTCCAACAGACGATCGCGATGTCCAGGCCGACGCCCGCCATGACGGCCGCCCCGGCGAGCACGGCCAGGGGCGCGCCCCAGGCGAGCGCGAGGAAGGGCAGCGCGAGCGGCAGGTTGGCGCACACGCACACGACCATGATCCTGGACGGCTTCCATCTGAGGGAAACGATCCCGCCCAGGAGCAGGCCGGCGGCGAAGGCCCCCTGGACGATTCCCCATGAAGGAGCACCCAGACCACTGCTCCCGGCCAGCACGGGACCGAGCAGCTGATATCCGCCGAGCCAGAGGGCGACCACCACGGTGCCGGACAGCGTGTAGGTCCATACCCAGGAGAGACGGGAGAACTCTTTCCAGCCATCTTTGAAGTCGCGGAAGACCGATGCCGTGGTCTTGGCGGGTCCGGACACGTCGAGACGACTGCAGAGGATCGCCGCGACCGCGAAACTGGCGGCGTCCCAGCCCAGGGTCAACTCCGGCCCGAAGAACGCGACGAGGGCGCCGCCGGCCGCCGGCGCGAGGACGCGGATCACATTGACGGGCAACCGCATCAGCGCGTTCGCCTGCTGCAGTTCGCCGGGACCGACGAGCTGCGGCAGCAGGCTGTTCATGGCGGGTTGGGTCAGCGCCGACGCACAGCCCGCCAGCGCCGCGAACAGGGCGATGCGCCCTGTGGTGGCCGTTCCCGTCGCCACGAGAAGGGCGACGCAGCCTTGGGTGACGGCCGGCACCACATTGCCGAGGACGACGACCCGTCGGCGGGAGAACCGGTCCGCGATCACTCCTCCGACGAGCAGGAGGACGAACTGCGGGGCGGTGTTGGCGGCCAGGACGATCGCCAGGGACGCCGGGCTGCTGTCGAATCCGAACACGGCGAAGGCCAAGGCCACGGGGGCCATCGCCGTGCCGCTCATCGAGACGAGACGTGCCAGGAGGAAGAGGGTGAATGGCTTGTGCCGCAGCGCGGAGAAGGATCCCTGTCGAACCATTCGAGGGAGAGTAGCGTGCTCCGTCGCAGGTGGCGGGGCCCGGGAGGGGTCGGCGCCTCAGAGGGACTCGCCGGGCCGGAGATATCGGTAGCCGTGCGAACTCTCCTGTTCCAGCCAGCCGTTGACGCTGCCGAGACCGCGGTCGTTGATCTGCGCGTCATGGATGCCGAACGCCCGCCGCGGCCCTACGGCCTTGACGAAGTCGATGGCTTCCACCATTTTCAGCCAGGACCCCTGCACCGGCACCAGCAGCGTCTCGATCTCCTGCTCGGGCACGTGCAGCGCGTCGCCCGGGTGGTAGACCGCGTCGTCGACGACATAGCCGAGGTTCGCGCAGTCGGGGAGGCCACCGTAGATGAAGGCGTGCCGGCCGCCGACCGCCCGTACGCGGAAGCCGGCGGCGCTGAACTCCGTCCCGGCGGACACCCCGATGACGTCCAGCCGCGGAATGTCCGCGTCGGCGGGGGCGTAGACGGGAACGCCGAGCCCGGCCAGGCGCAGCGCGTCGACATGGTCGGTGTGCTCGTGGGTCACCAGCACGGCGTGCGCGCCGGCCAGGGCGGCGGGTTCGCTCCACGTACCGGGGTCGATGACGAGGACCCGACCGTCCTGCTCGATCCGGACACACGCGTGGGTGTACTTCGTGATGCGCATGACCTCGGACCGTACAGGGACGGGACCCGGCGCGCCCCGGCCATGTCCGGACCGGTCCGGGGTCATTCCCCCGTCGCCCCGTCGATCACCTCGCGCAGCAGGTCCGCGTGCCCGTTGTGGCGGGCGTACTCCTCGATCATGTGGGTCAGGATGTAGTGCAGCGAGTACGGCTGGTCGCCGAAGTTCCCCGTCACGTCGAGGGATTCGGCGGCGTCCACGATCGCGCGGGACCGCTCGCAGGTCTCCTCCCAGATCGTGAACGACGCGGCGACGTCCGCGTCCTCCACATGGAACTCCGTCCACTCCCCCGCCGCGTTCTTCGGGAAGTAGCCCCGTACGTCCTCGCCGGCCAGGACGTTGCGGAACCATCCGCGCTCGACCTCCGCGAGGTGACGCACCAGCCCGAGCAGGGACAGTCCCGACGGGGCGACCGCCCTCATCCGTAGCTGCCGCTCGCTCAGTCCGGCGCACTTCATCATCAGGGTGTCCCGCTGCCACTGCAGGACGCTGGTCAGGGTGGCACGCTCGTCGCCCGTCAGGACGGGTCGGGTCCGCTGTTCATCGATCACCGGGCGATCATCACATCCGGTGCGGTCCCGGGCCCACCGCGTTATCACCTGCCGGTCGGCGCAGTTGCCGGAAGAAGGCGCGGACGTCCCCCACCAGCAGCTCGGGCACCTCCATGGCGGGGAAGTGGCCGCCCCGGTCGTACGAGGTCCAGCGCACGATGGTGTCGGTGCGCGCGGCGACGTGGCGCAGCGGGATGAAGTTGTCCCGGGGGAAATCGGCCAGTGCGGTCGGGGTCCGCGACACCTCGGGGGGCCGACCGGAATACGCCGCGTGCGCCCGCTCGTAGTAGATGCGGGCCGCGCTGCCGGCCGTTCCCGTGAGCCAGTACAGCATCACGTTGGTCAGCATCTGGTCCCGGTCGACCGGGCACGCGGGGTCGCTCCACTCGGTGAACTTCTCCGCGATCCACGCGAGCAGGCCGACGGGCGAGTCGTTGAGCCCGTACGCGAGGGTCTGTGGCCTGGTGGCCTGAATGTCGGCGTACCCTTGCCGTTCGCGCGACCAGGTCCGGTACCGCTCCCAGGAGGCCAGCGTCCGCTTCTGTTCGGCGGGGGACAGCGCCGCCAGCTCCTCCGGCCGGGGTTCGACCGTGGCACCGCCCCCGGGCAGCAGGTTCAGGTGCACTCCGATCACATGGTCCGGTCGGATCAGCCCGAGTTCCCGAGAGATCGCGGCCCCCCAGTCGCCGCCCTGCACCCCGTACGCGCGGTGGTCGAGACGTTCCATCAGCACGCCGAAGGCTCGGGCCACCCGCTTGAATTCCCAGCCCGTCTCGGTCGTGGGCCCCGAGAGTCCGAAGCCGGGGATGCTCGGCAGCACCAGGTGGAAGGCGTCCGCCGGGTCGCCGCCGTGGGCGCGGGGATCCGTGAGCGGACCGGCGACGCGCTGGAACTCCACGAGTGAGCCCGGCCAGCCATGGGTCATCAGCAGCGGGGTCGCGTCCGGCTCGGGCGAGCGGAGGTGTGCGAAGTGCACCCGCGCGCCGTCGATGACCGTGGTGAACTGCGGCCACTCGTTGAGCCGTGCCTCGGCCGCTCGCCAGTCGTACTCCTCGCGCCAGTAGCCCACGAGCTCCCGCATCCGGTCGAGCGGCATCCCGTACGCCCAGCCGACCCCGGGCAGTTGGTCGGGCCAACGCACCCGGCCCAACCGCTCCCGCAGGTCGTCCAGCTCGTCCTGGCCCACGTCGAGCCGGAACTCGCACAACCGCTCGTCAAGATCGCTCATGGCCGCATGCTAGGCCGTCTGCTCCGGATCTTGCCGGGATCGGCCGTGCGTGACGTCACTCGCCGGCCGCGCGGCGGGTCATCAGCAGTTCGAGCCCGTCCAGGATGCGGCCCAGCCCGAACTCCAGGGCCTGGTCCTGCCCGCCGTGTTCCGCCGCCGAGGCGAGCGCCGCCCCGAGAGTGGGGAACCGTTCCCCGTGCGTGCGCATCACCTCGCCCAGCATCGCGACGAGTTGGGCGTCCGGCCCCTCCCCCGCCGACCCCGGGCCGGACCCGGTGACCGCGCCGGCGGCCCGTTCCTGCTCCGCGATGCTGCGCACATGCCCGGTGAGCAGCACCACCGCGTCCATGGCCTCGGCCCCGGAGAGCCCGCAGCCGTCCAGCGCCGCGAGTGCCCGCTCCATCCGCTCCAACTCCCGCGGGCCCATGACCCGTACGCCGACGGTCGCCTCCAGCAGCCACGGGTGGAGCCGAAGGCCGGCCAGCAGCCCCCGCGCCCACGCCTCCAGTCGCTCCCGCCACGGTCCGCCCGGTGACTGCGCCGGGGCGGGCATCGCACCCTCCACCATCAGCGCGACCAGTTCGGCCTTGCCCGGCACGTACCGGTACAGGGCCATCTTGGTGACGGCCGGCTCGGCGGCCACTCGCTGCATCGAGGCGCCGGCCAGGCCTTCCGCGTCGGCGATCTCGATACCCGCCCGGGCGATTCCGTCCAGGGTGAGTCCCCGCTTCGGTCCGCGCGCGGGCTCCTCGCCGCGCCCCCTCGTCGAGGCTCGGCCTACGCCTGCGCAACACCGTGCTCAGCAGGCGTCGCGTCCTCGACCGGATGCTCAGGTCGGCCAAGGACGCCACCGCACTGTCGCTCCCCGACCACCTGGACCAGGCGGAGAGGCCGGCCAACTCCGCGCAAGGACAACCGCACCACGTGATCGCTTCCGTCAACTCACCTTCGACTCTGCTTCCTTGCGGTTCCAGCATCCGCACCGCCGAAAAATAATCACGCAAAGAAGCACACAACTCCCCGAACTGCACCCCACTTCCGAAAAAAGTACCTGCCGACTGGTATTTTTTCGGATTGCCCGACTAGATTGACGGCAGACCGCGGCGATCACCGCTCGGGCAGTGACCAAGGGGAAGACCGGAACGTGGCGAGGGTCAGACAGGAGCGGGCCGAGATCACCCGCCAAGCCATACTCGACGGCGCGGCGATCGCTTTCGACCTCAGCGGGTTCGAGGGCACCAGCCTCAGCGACGTGGTCAAGAACGCCGGAGTCACCAAGGGCGCCCTCTACTTCCACTTCCCGTCCAAGGAAGCCCTCGCCCGCACCCTGATGGACGAGCAGATCCAGGTCCGCGAACACGTGCCCAGCATCGAGGACCCGGGCCTGCAGACGGTCATCGACCTGACCCACCAGATGGCCCACGGGCTGCGCACCAACATCCGGATCCGCGCCGGCATCCGTCTGGTCATCGAGTTCGGCTCGTTCACCCACCCCGACCCGACCCCCTACGACGCCTGGATCGACACCTGCCGCAGTTGTCTGATCCCCGCTCAGCAACGCGGCGACATACACCCGTCGCTGGACGTCCAGGACCTGTCGACGCTGCTCGTCGGAGCCTTCACCGGCATCCAGGTGACCTCGTACGTCCGCACCCGCCGCGAAGACCTCCACACGCGGGTCACCGACCTGTGGAACTTCCTCCTGCCCTCGATCGTCCCCGCACAGCGCATCGACCGCTTCCATCCCACGGGCACGCCGGAGGCGACCCCACCCACCTCCGCCCACTGACGCAGGGCGGTCTCACACACGCCGTGGCGAACCACGGGGGTGCTCGCCACGGCGTGTGCGAGACCGCCCTGACCCGACCCGACCCGACCCGACCTGACCCGATCCGACCTGACCTGACCGACGCCGACCGCACCCGACCCGAACCGGCCGACCTCAGGCGCCCCAGGGGGCCAGGAGGTCGACGTCCTCCATGAAGCTCAGCATCCGCTCGTTGACCAGGTCGGGGTGGTCGATCTGCGGGCCGTGGCCGGTGGCCGCGACGATCTCGGCGCGCGCGCCGGCTATCAGGCGCGGTACGCGTTCCAGCTGGCGCTTCGGGTGGACGAGCAGGCTGCGCTTCCCCATGACCAGGTAGAACGGCGTCCGGATCGAGCCCAGCTCCTCGTCCGAGAGCGGCAGCGGGGCGGGGCGGCGGATCCGGAAGGCGCGGACGCTCGCCTGGATCATGGCGCGCAGTTCGGGTACCACCAGCACCGGCTGTTCCAGCCAGGAGGCCAGCCGTGGGCGGAGCGCCTTGGGGGCGAAGGTGGCGAAGAGGCTGGCGAAGATCCATACGAAGAAGCGCAGGCCGACCTTCTCCAGGCCGCCCGGATCGAGGGCGGTGACGGAGGCGAGCCGACCAGGCCGCAGGTGGGCCTGGTTGATGACCAGCCAGCCGCCGTAGGAGGAGCCGACGAGGTGGACCCGGTCGAGGCCGAGCGCGTCGAGGGCCTCGTCCATCCACTGCGCGGCACGCTCGGGCTGCCACATCTCCTCGCGCTGGACGCTGCGGCCGGGGTCGCCGGGGGTGTCGAGCGCGTAGACGGGGCGATCCGCGCCGAGCGCGCGGGTGTTGGGGTACCACTGCGCGGAACAGCCGCCGGAGCCGTGGATCAGGACGACCGGGGTGCGCGACTCCGCGGCGGGGTCCGTGGGGCCGTACCGGTAGACATGCGTGGTGCCGAAGCTGGTCTCCACGTCGGCCTCGTAGCGGGCGGGCGCGCCCATCGCGTAGACGGCGTCGCAGGCGGCGAAGTACCGGTCGCGCAGTTCGTCGTTCACGTAGCGGCCGATGTCGCGGCGCGGACGGGTGGTGTTCTCGGGCACGGGGCACCTCCGGCCTGCGAAGATCCATTCTTCGTAATACGAACGTACCATAAAAGTGGTACGGCGGTACCATGAAAAGGTCCGGGCGGTCCGGACCGCGAACGCGAACGCGAGCACCCACCGACGGGCGGAGACACGACCATGCCGAAGCGTGTGGACCACGAGGAGCGGCGAGCCCAGATCGCCGAGGCCCTCATCCAGGTGGCCGGACGGCGCGGGCTGCACGCCGTCGGCATGCGCGACGTCGCGGCGGAAGCAGGGGTGTCACTGCGACTCGTGCAGTACTACTTCGAGACCAAGGAGAAACTGCTCTTCTACGGACTCCAGCACCTGACCGACCGTTTCACCGCACGCGTGGGTGAGCGCCTGCGCGCCGTCGGCCCGAACCCGGGCCCGCGCGCGACCGTCGAGGCGCTGCTGCTGGCCTCCCTCCCCACCGACGAGGAGGGCCGCACCTTCCACCTCCTCTACAGCTCCTACTCGATCCTGTCCGTGACCGACGAGGCCTTGGCCGCCCAGCCGTTCATCGACAATCCCGACGCCGCCGAGAACGCCGTCACCGGCCTGCTCCGGCAGGCACAGGAAAACGGCCTGGCCGACCCGGACGTCGACGCGCGCACGGAGGCGATCAGCCTGCTCGCCATGACGGCGACCATGGGCACCAGCATCCTCGTCGGCCAGCGGGAGCCCGAATCCGCCGTCGCGGTACTCCACCACCACCTCGACCGGATCTTCACCACCACCTGACCCCCGACCCGACCCCCCGCCCTCGGCCGGCGCCGCCTCACGACAGCAGCCGGCACGTGACGTCGGACCCACGTCACAGACCGGCCACAACCACCGCACGCAGCCCCGGACTCCGACAACATTGCGTGATGCCCACACACCACAGCGTCGTCACCCTCACCGCGGTCGTCGCCGCCATCACCCTCACCGCCTGCAACCCGCCGACCACCGACGCCGGCAAGCCCACCGCGCCCGGCACACCGGCCGCGAGCGCCCCGGCGACGGACGCCCCCTCCCCTTCGGCCAAGAAGACCGCGACCCTCCCCAACTTCGTCGGAAAGGGCCTCCAGACGGCGCAGGACGAGGCGCAGGCCGCCGGGTTCCACGCCCTCACGTCGCACGACGCGCTCGGCCGCGAGCGGCTCCAGGCCCTCGACCGGAACTGGAAGGTCTGCTCCCAGTCCCCCGCCGCCGGCGCGAGCATCGACACCGGCACCACCGTCGACTTCGGTTCGGTCAAGCTCGAAGAGTCCTGCCCGGCGACCGACGCTCCCGCCCCCAAGCCCGCGGGCGACACGATGCCCGACTTCGTGGGCCAGGGCATGAAGGCCACCCGTGGTGCGCTGCCCTCCAACGCGAGCATCACCGTGAAGGATGCGCTGCAGGATCGAATGGTCCTGCAGGAGTCGAACTGGAAGGTCTGCACCCAGGACCCGAAGGCCGGCACGGCGCTTTCCGGGCAGCCCGTCTCCTTCACCGTCGCCAAGACCGAGGAATCCTGCCCCTGACGTTCGCACCGCGCCCCCGCCGACGCGGGGGCGCTCCGGTCGACCCCTCATCGGGCTGCCGCCGGAACCCGCTCCCGAACGCGGAACCGGCTCCACCGCCGCCCCCCACCCGGCGTTCCAGGACTGTTCACCCCCACGTGACCCGCACCTTCCCGGAGCTGCCGGGCGCGGCCGGTCGAATGGACATCGAGAGGTCTGGACCACTGAAGTCACGCCATTCCATGGCGCATTGACTCCGGTGCCACGTTCTCGCAACAACTGGTCTATACCTTTGACGCTAGGATGGGCCACCTGAAACGGGTACATGCACCGCTGTGGGGGGCTTTATGACCTTTTTTCATCTTCCGCAACCGCCATCCGACGAAGAGCTCTACTGGTACTTCGGACCGCAGCGACGTTGGGTCCTCGTCAGCACCTCGCTCGCCTTCGTGTTCACGGCGGCGACCATGTTCACCTTCGCCCTGCGGACACCGGCCCTGTGGGCGTTCCTGGCCGTCCTCGGGCTCAACCTCGTCGCCCTCGCCCTCTCCTCCGTCAACAGCCTGCGGCTGCGCCGGCTCACCCGGCAGTCGCACGAGGTGCTCGTCCACGCCTGGCGGCCGGTCGCGCTGCCCGGCGTCGACCTGTACCTTCCGACCTGCGGCGAGCCGCTCGACGTGCTCGGCAACGCCTATCGCGCGGTCTCGGCCGTCGACTGGCCCGGCGCGCTGACCGTCTGGGTCCTGGACGACGCCGACCGGCCGGAGGTCGCCGCGCTGGCCGCCTCGTACGGCTACGCGTACGTCGTACGACCCGACCGGGGCCACCTGAAGAAGGCGGGCAATCTCAATCACGCGCTCACCCTGAGCAGCGCCGAGTTCGTCGCGATCCTGGACGCGGACTTCGCCCCGCGGCCGGACTTCCTGCGCCACCTCGTGCCGTACCTGGCCGACCCGGCCGTCGGCATCGTGCAGAGCCCGCAGTGCTTCGACACCGACGAGACCATGGGGTGGGTCCAGCGGGCCGCCGGCTCGGCGCAGGAGTGGTTCTTCCGCTGGATCCAGCCGTCCCGGGACGCGAGCGACGCCGCCATCTGCTGCGGCAGCAACGCCGTGTACCGGCGCAGCGCCATCGACCTGGCCGGCGGCTTCGCCCGGCTCGACCACAGCGAGGACCTCTACACCGGGCTCGCCCTCCACGAGCAGGGCTTCCGCACCCTGTACGTGCCGGTGCTGGTCGCCAAGGGCACCTCGCCCGACCGGGTCACCTCCTTCGTCAACCAGCAGTACCGGTGGGCGATGGGCAACCTCCACCTGCTCGGCAATCCCGTGCTGCGGCGGATGCGGGCGCCCTGGCGGATGCGGCTGTGCTTCTACGAGGGCATCGTCGGCTATCTGACCACCGCGGTGAACACGTTCGTGGCGCCGCTGCCGCCGCTGGTGATGATGTTCTGGTTCCGGGACCACATCCGGCCCTGGCACGTTCTTCCCCTGCTCGCCCCGCTCTGGCTGTGGCACGTGCTGCTGCCGCGGATCAGCCGCACCCGCTGGCGGGTCGAGGTCATCCGGGCCAACGTCCTGACCAGCGTGGCCGCGGCGACCGCGTTCGTCCACACGCTCCGGGGACGCGGCGCGGCCTGGGTGCCCACCGGCGCGGGGAGTGCGGGGGCTCCCGGCGGGATGGCCCGCCAGGTGGTCGCCGTCTCGCTGGTCTGGCTCGTCCTCTCCAACGGCGCCGCGGTCATCGGGCTCGCGTGGGCCGTGGCCCAGCGGGGCTGGGAACCCAACTGGGGCCTGCTGCTCCATCTGTTGGTGCAGTGTCAGATCAACGTCCCGCTGATCCGGGCTCTGTTGGCCGAACGGCACCCGACCGCGGGGCCCGTGCGCTCCCGCGTACGTGCGGCGCTCCGCTCGCGCGGTGGTGTGCTGCCGCGCCGCTGGCCCGAGACCGTCGCCGCTTCCGCGGTCCTCCTGCTGACCGGCCTGCTCGCATCGGGGTGGGTCGATCCGATGCTTCCCTGGTCGAGTTGAAAGGCACCCTCCGCATGTCCTTCCTCGTCACACCCGGCCGCCGGCGGCTGCGCCGGGGCGCCGCCCCGGGGGCCGTGGAGCCGCCGTCCGGTTTCCGCTCCGGCAACGAGTCCGGGCCGAGCCCGCACCGGTCCGCCTTCCGTCCTGACATCGAGGGGCTGCGCGCGGTCGCGGTCCTCGCGGTACTCGCCTTCCACGCCGGTGTTCCGTGGACGACCGGCGGTTTTGTCGGCGTGGACGTCTTCTTCGTCATCTCCGGCTACCTCATCACCGGCCTGCTGGTCCGCGAGGCGATCACCACCGGACGGATCCGGCTCGGTGACTTCTTCTCCCGGCGGGCTCGGCGACTGCTGCCTCCCGCCGCCGTGGTGCTCGCCGCGGTGGCCCTGGCCGGGGCCTGGCTGACCGTACCGCTGCGCCGTACCGACCTGGAGTACGACGTCGTCGCGGCGGCCCTGTCCTTCGCCAACTGGCGGTTCGTGTCTCAGCGGACCGACTATCTCGCCGCCGGGCACGACCAGAGTCCGCTGCTGCACTTCTGGTCCCTCGCCGTCGAGGAGCAGTTCTACCTGGGCTGGGCCCCGCTGCTGGCGGTGCTGGTGCTGTGCGCGGCCCGGGCGGTCCGCCGGGGCCGCGCCGTACGCCTCGTCGTGGTGTCGGCCGCCGCACCGCTCACCTTGGGCTCGTTCGCCCTGGCGCTGTACTGGACCGAGCACTCCGTCTCGCTCGCGTATCTCGGAACTCCCTCACGTGTCTGGCAGTTCGGTGTCGGGGCACTGCTCGCCCTGCTGCCCTGGCATCTGATGCGCGGTCCGCGACCGTTGCGGCTGCTGTGCGGCTGGGCCGGGGCCGCGGCGATCGGCTGGTGCGTCGTGTCGTACGACGGCGGGACCCCGTACCCCGGTGTCGCGGCGCTCGTACCGACCCTGGCCACCGCCGCCGTGATCCTCGCCGGGACACCCGGCCGGGGCGAGCGGCACACCCAGGGCACGTGGGACGTGGGACGGCCGCTGTCGGGGCGGACACCCCGTGCCGTGGGACGACTCTCCTACACCCTGTACCTGTGGCACTGGCCGGTGCTCGTCCTCGCCGAGTCCCGCCTCGGCGCCCTGGGCTGGCCGGCGAAGACCGCACTGACGTTGGCGGCCGTACTGCCCGCCCTCGCCACCATGCACTGGGTCGAGCGGCCGCTGCGCCGCAGCCGCACGGTCTCCGAACTCCCGCGGCGTGGACTGTCGGTGGGCGTCTCGGCGATCGTGCTGCCGGTGGCCCTCGCGCTGGTGGTGGGTACGACCACGCTACGGATGCTGGGCCCGGCGGGCCCGGTCGACACGCGGGGGCTGCCCCCGGGTGCCGTCTCGGGCCCCACCCTGCTCGCCCGCACGGCCGTGACGCCGCTCGTCGACGGCCCGGTGGTGCCGAGTCCCGCGCAGGCGCGGGGGGACTTCCCGCCGGACGGGGCGTGTGAGGTCGCCCCGTCCGGGACGCGCAGCCCGGAGTGCCTGTTCGGCGCGGTGGACAGCCCGGACCGGATCGTGCTGCTCGGTGACTCGCACGCCGGGCAGTGGTTCTCGCCGATGCTGGCGCTGGCCTCGCAGCGGGGCTGGGCGTTGCAGGAGTTGGTGAAGCAGGGCTGCCCGCTGCCGGAGCTGGCGGTGGACAGTCCGCAGCTCGGGCGTGCCTACCGGGAGTGCGACGCCTGGCGGGCGGACTCCCTGGAGCGGCTGCGGCAGCAGCCGAAGCCGCGGCTCATCGTGATCGCCTCCCTCAACCGGTACACCGACGACGCCGAGCTGCTGGCCGAGGCGTGGGAGCGGACGCTGACGCCGCTGCGGGCCCTGGGCGCGCCGATCGTGTACGTCGAGGACACGCCGGTTCCGGGCCGGGACATCCCCGCGTGCGTCTCCGGCGGTCCGGAGTCCCCCGCCGACTGCGCGTTCGGCCGGGCGCAGGCGTTGTGGCCGGATCCGCCGGCGCGGCGGATCGCGTCCGGCGCCCTGCCCGGCGTACGGAGCATCGGCGTGAACGAGGTGCTCTGCCCGGGCGACGGGCCGACCTGCCCGGCGGTGCTCGACCGGATCCTGCTCTACCGGGACGACGCGCACCTGACCAATGCCGCGGCCGTGGTCCTGACCGGCCGGCTGGAGCGGCTGCTCACGGAGGCCGGGCTGCTGCCCGCCGTGGATGGATCGGCGGGCTCCGGAGCCGGCACACCGGGGGCGGACGGGTGGACGCGGCTGCTGCGCGACGACTTCGACGGCCCGGCGGGGGCTCCTCCGTCCGCCGCCACCTGGATCCACGACATGGGCACCTGCTACCCGGGCTGCCCCGCGCCGCAGTGGGGCACCGGCGAGATCGAGACCATGACCGACTCGACCGACAACGTCCGCCTCGACGGGCGGGGCGTGTTGGAGATCGTGCCCACCCGCGAGGAAGGGCGGTGGAGTTCGGGGCGGATCGAGACGCGACGCTCCGACTTCGCGCCGCCACCGGGTGGGATCCTACGGATCGAGGCCTCGATCGCCCTGCCCGATGTGACCGGGGAGAAGGCGGCGGGCTACTGGCCGGCCTTCTGGACCCTGGGAGCACCCCTGCGGGACGGGTACACGGGGTGGCCTGAGGTCGGGGAGCTGGACGTCATGGAGTCCGTGAACGGTCGGGACAGCGTCTTCGGCACGATGCACTGCGGGGTCCTGAAGGGCGGTCCGTGCCGGGAGCCCGCCGGCCTGAGCTCCGGTCCGCAGCCGTGCGCCGGCTGCCGAACGGCGTTCCACTCGTACGCCGTCGAGGTCGATCTCACGCCCGGCGCGCAGGAGGTGCGCTGGCATCTGGACGGGCGCGTGTACCACCGGGTGACCGCGGACGGGATGGACCCGGGGACCTGGAAGGCCGCCGTGGACCACGGGCTGTTCCTGATCCTGAACGTGGCGGTCGGGGGCGATCTGCCGCTCGCCGACGGCGCGAACGCCGGTCCGGCCACCGAGCCCGGCCATGCGATGCGGGTGGATCACGTCAGCGTCTCGGTGCGGGAGCGGACGTCGTAGCGGAACGGGAGGACTGGAGACGGACCTGTGGAGGGGGGAGCGCCTCGCTCCGGGCCGGCGAGCGGTCCGTGAGCGGGGCGCGCTCCACGGGATGGGTTCCCGGAGCACGCCCGGCGTCCGCACGGCACAGGTCCGACGCGGGATCAGAAGGAGAAGACGGCGTTCCCGTTGAGGGTCGCGGCCATCACGCACGCGTTGGAGAAGGTGTGCTTCCAGGCGACGCGACTGCCCTTCCACACGCCGTCGGCGGTCACGGTGACCGGGGCGTAGTGCATCGGGCAGGCGCGGTCCGGGTTCGGCGAGGCCAGCAGGCGGTCCAGCGTGCCGTCCGTGGAGTTGAGGGCGGCGCAGGCGGCCTGCGGGTTCGGGTGGGTACCCAGCGCGGTCGGGGCGCAGCTGAGGGTGGAGGCCCGCAGGACGGTGGAGTGGGTGGCGTCGTCGCCCTGCGCGACGGTGAACACCAGGGCGGACGGGGCGTACAGGCTCGAGGGTTGGGCGGCTGCCACGCCGGTGGCGCCGGCCAGACAGAGGAGCGTGGCGGCGGAGGCAGCTGCGATGCGGTGACGCACGACGAAACTCTCTTTCGATTCAAAGGTTGAACGCGATATTTGGTTTCGATATCGCGCCGTTGCGGGATCAGACTGTCTGACGTGAAGGCAAGTTGCATGTCGATGACCGATTTACGGACAGCGCGTTCACATATCGGTGACCGAATGGTCGTTCGGGCAGCTCACAGAGGGCATGCCCGCTCCGTCGCCTCGCCCCGACGTCAGCCGCACCGCCGACCACGCCGCCGCCGACCTGCACCTTCACCCCCGCGTGGCCCGCCGCGAGCCGCGCCCGGTTCACCCGATGGCCACCCAGCTTGACCGAATACACACGTTCGATCACCGAGAGCAACACGACGCGGACCGACCGGCCTCTCGCCCGCGCAAGAAACTTAGGTAAGCCTCACCTAAAAATGCCTTACGATGCCGTCATGCAGAAGATCATCCGCGTACTGACGGCGCTGGCCACCGGTCTGGTCCTCGCCTCGCCCGGCGCGCTCGCCACGCCCGCAGCGGCCACGTCCGCCCCGACGCCCGCCTCCGGACTCGAACTCCCCAGGCCCACCGGCGGCTTCGCCGTGGGCCGCGACAGCCTCCACCTGGTGGACCGGGAGCGCAAGGACCCCTGGGTGCCCACGGCCGACCGGGAATTACTCCTGTCGCTGTACTACCCGGCGTTCGCGCGCACCGGAACTCCCGCTCCCTACATGAGCACCGACGAGGCCAAGGCCCTCCTGACCGACCGGGGGCAGCTCGGCGAGCACGTCACCCCCGAACGCGTCGCGGCCACCCGCACCCACGCACGGACGGATGCGCTGCCCCGGCCCACCACGCACCGCTACCCACTGGTCGTGCTCTCCCCCGGCTTCACGATGCCCCGCGCCTCGCTCACCACTCTGGCGGAGGACCTCGCCTCCCGCGGGTACGTGGTGGCGGCGGTGGACCACGCGTACGAGTCCGACGGCACCGTCTTCCCCGGCGGGCGGTTGCTCCCGTGCAAGGCCTGCGAGCAGGTGTTCCCCGACGGATCGCTGCACCGGGTCTCCGACGGAAGGGCCCGCGACATCCCGTTCGTCCTGGTCCGGTTGACCGGCCCGCGCGCGGCATGGCGGTACTCCTGGCTGATCGACCCGCGGCACATCGGCATGGCCGGGCATTCCATCGGCGGTGCGGCCGCGTCGGCCACCATGGCCGTGGACCCGCGGGTGGACGCCGGGGTCAACATGGACGGCACCTTCTTCACGCCCGTACCCCAGGCCGGCCTCGGCGGGCGGCCCTTCCTGATGCTCGCCGGTGACCCCGCCCTGCTGCCGCCCGACTTCCCCGACACCTCCTGGGAGGACACCTGGCCCCGGCTGGACGGCTGGAAGCGCTGGCTCACCGTCACGGGCGCGGGTCATCCCGGCTTCACCGACTGGCCCGTACTGGGCGACCAGGTCGGGTACCCGCACCCGGAGACACCGCTGTCGGGTACCCGCTCGCAGCAGATCACACGGGCGTACGTCGGTGACTTCTTCGACCTGCACCTTCGCGGAAAGCCGGCGCCGCGCCTGGACGGCCCGACAGCGGCCGACCCGGAGGTCGTGTTCCACCGCAGCTGAGCGTCGGCCCCTCGGCCTCCGCGGCCGCCACGGCCGCGCGCCACCGGGTAGCGCTCACGACGGGTCCGCGTAGCGGGCCGCGAGCGCGGCGGCGCGGTCGCGCAGGGAGGTACGCAGCGACCGCGGGGCCAGGGCTTCCGCGTCCGTGCCGAGCTGCCACAGTGCCCATTCGGCGTGCCGTGAGTCCTGGAAGGTCAGCTCCAGTCGCAGTCGACCGTCCGGGGCGGGCTCCTCGGCGCGGACGGCCAGCGCGGTGTCCAACAGCTCCTCCCGCCGCGCCGGTTCCACCCGTACCAGCACGGTGATGTGGTCGCCGCCGAGGAACCGCGCGGAACGTTCCCGCCAGATCCGGTCCAGGTCGACGCGGCTCGGCCGCTCGGCCGCTTCGGGGAGTTCCTCGGCGGCCAGCACCCGTGACAGCCGGTAGGTACGGTCCGCGCCGGATCTCGTGGCCAGTAGGTACACCCGGTCCCGTACGGTGACCAGCCCGATCGGGTCCACCGTGCGCCACCCCGGCGGGTGACCCGTGGCCGCGTAGTGGATGCGCAGCTTGTGTCCGGCGAGCACCGCACGTCGGACCTCGATCATCGTGGGGCCGGGTATGTCGTCGGTGACCGCTCGGCGGGAGAGCAGATCGGTCTCGGGCTCGACGAGGAAGCGCCGGGCGGCGTCGCTCGCGGTGTTCCGGTGGCCCTCGGGCAGGGCGTCGACGACCTTGCGCATGGCCGAGGCGAGCGCCGGGCCCAGGCCGAACGCCTGCTCGCCGCGCCCCGATCCGGCGGCCAGCAGGGCCAGGGCCTCGTCGTGGTTCAGTCCGGTCAGCTCGGTCCGGAAGCCGGGCAGCAACGAGAATCCGCCGTGCCGGCCGCGCTCGGCGTAGACCGGGACGCCGGCCGCCGACAGCGCCTCGATGTCGCGCAACACGGTGCGGGTGGACACCCGCAGCTCCCGGGCCAGCGTGTCCGCGGTCAGGCGATCGTGCCGGCGTAGCAGCAGCACCAGCGAGACCAGCCGATCAGCGCGCATGCGGGAACGGTAACGGAATACATGACCAAGGGTGTCGTGATTTGTTGGGAGGCTCGTCAGCACGACGTCGAGGCCGGCGGTGCCGAGCCGAGGGACGTACGTACTCCCGATGAATCGAATGGAGCTGATGTGGCAGTGCAGCGAACGGCGGTCAACCCGGTGACGTGGTCGGTGGAGATGGGGTTCAACCAGGGTGAGGTGGTCTCCGGTCACACACGGACCCTGTACGTCTCGGGGCAGACCGCGATGAGCGCGGACGGCACGCCCCAGCACGAGGGCGACATGGCGGGGCAGTTGGCGCTGAGCGTCGCCAACCTGGAGGCCGTCCTCGGCGAGGCCGGCATGTCCCTCGCGAACCTCGTACGGCTCAACGTGTACACGACCGACGTCGACCTGCTCTTCCAGCACTACGGCGGGCTGGCGGCACGGTTGGGCGCCGCCGGGGTGGCGCCGACCACCACGATGCTCGGGGTGGCACGACTGGCGGTCCCCGGCCAGATGGTCGAGTTGGAGGGGACGGCGGTCGCCTGACGGGCCTGGGCGGCGGAACTCCCCGAGGGAGGAGGGCCGTTCTACGGGACACGTGCGGGGCGCCCCTGGTGCGGGGCGCCCCCGTCGCCGTCCGCGGGAGCCGAGCGCTCGGCTCAGCGGGACGGGGTCACCGGGGGCCGCACGCCGAACCACTGCTCGGCGCCGAACTCCTCGAATCGCCCCACCTCGGTGAACCCCAGCTTCGCCGCGAGGCGCATCGCACGGTCGTTGGCGCTCTGGGTGCAGAGGACCACCGGCTCGTCCGGAAGCGCGTCGGCGAGCCAGTCGAGTGCGGCGGCGCACGCCTCGGCGGCGTACCCGTGTCCCCATGCCCGCGGCAGGAACATGCAGCCGAGCTCGACCTCTCCGGCCTCCGGGCGGACGTGCCCCCGGCGCTCAGGGCCGCGCCGATCGAGCGTGACCATGCCGACCATCGCTCCACCGACCTCGATCACGAAGAAGCCGAAGCGCCGTCCGGGCACCTCCGGTGCGCGTTCCAGCTCGGCACGCGGTCGCGCGCCTCGGACTGACGGAGCACCAGCCGATCGGTCCGCAACGGGGAGGGCGGCCAGGCCACTGCTTCTTCCGATCATGCCAGGAAACGCATCGCACACCCGTAGGGGCGCTCCGGGGCGGCCCGGCAGCGCGCACACCGGTGAACACATCCGGTTCACCATTCAACCAGCTTGCGGCAGCGCGAAGTTGGTCCGGATCCGCACACCTCGGGAATCCCATACATGCGGCGACTTATCACCCCTCCCGCCTTCATTCTTAGGTTAGGCTTGCCTAAGAGTGGGGGTGCGGGGATGCGGGACAACGCGCGAGACCAAGCGCAGCAGGACGAATGGGCCGACGAGGTGCTGGCCTGGATGAGCTCCCAGGAGGAGATGGACCGGGCATTGCGCGACGCACTGCGCCGCACGCCCAGTCAGCGGGAGGAAACGATCGCCCGGATGGCGGACGCCCTCCGCGGGGCGGCCCAGGGACTGACCATCCCCGGGTGCGCGGCCGCGGCCGGCGTTCCGGAGCGCATTCTGCGCGAGTGGTTGGAGATCGACACCAGCTTCGCCACGGCGCTCGGCTCCGCGCACGCACTGGCGGAGGCGCACGGACTGAGACCCGGGGCGGCGCCGACCCCGGCCGCGTTGCAGCTGATGCTGAACGCGATCCGCAAGGGGGCCGCCTGGCCGGCCGCGGCGACCCTCGTGGGCATCTCCGTGCGCGGGTTCAACCGCCTGCGCGCCGAGGCGCCACCGGTGGGAGCGCTGATCGCGGCGGCCCAGCGGGCACGCTCGGCCAAGGGCGGCGCGAGCCGGCGGCGCAGACCGCCCAAGGCGGCGAGCCGCCCGGTCGGGTACCGGATCGTACAACTCGACGATCCCCTCCTGTCCCCGGACAGCCAAGCGGACCACCTCGATGACGGGTTGAGCGACCGCACCCCGCACCGGGACTGAGGACGCACGCACACGAAGACCGATTTCGGAGGGCGCCGCCCACCCTCGCGACGCTTAAGTTAGGTTAGGCTAAGCTAATTACGCGATGAGGGTTCGAGGCATCCCCCGGCCCTCGTCGAGCTCCGCGCGCCCGTTCACCACCGGCGCTCCGCGCAGCGTCGGTGACAAGGAGATCCAGCCGTGGGCCCTGTGACCATCGACCCATATCCCATGCCCACCCAGGACCTGGTGCCGCGCTCCGTGGCACCCTGGTCCGTCGACCCCGACCGGGCCGCCCTGCTGATACACAACATGCAGAACCATCTGCTGCGACCCTTCCCCCGCGACCGCTCACCCCTCGTGGACCTGATCGGCAACATCACCGATCTCCGCAGATCCGCGCGGCAGTTGGGCATCCCGGTGGTCTTCAGCACGATACCGGCGGGTGAACGCCCCGAACAGCGCGGCCTCGCGGCCGAGATGGAGACCGAACCGGCGACGGCGGACCGCGACGCGACGATCACCGAGGAACTGACCCCGCGCCGGGGCGAGCACGTGATCGCCAACGCGCGGCACAACGCCTTCCTCCGCAGCCACCTGGAGCGCATCCTGCGCACCACGGGGCGGGACCAGCTGATCCTGTGCGGCGTGTTCGCCCACTCCGGTGTGCTGCTCACCGCGGCGGACGCGTTCATGAACGATATTCAGCCATTCGTCGTGGCCGACGCGGTGGCGGACACCTCCGCGGAGGAGCACGCGCTGGCACTGCGCTGGACGGCCGCACGCGGCGCCGTCGTACACACCACTACGACGCTCATCGACGAACTGGAAGCCTGAATGACGACCGCACCCCTCGCCCCGTGAACGGACCCGCAGCGCCGCGGGCGCGCACGCTCATCGAGGCCCTGCCGTGGCTGGAGCGGTTCCAAGGCCGCACGGTGGTGGTCAAGTTCGGCGGCAACGCCATGGTGAACGAGGAGCTCAAGGCCGCCTTCGCCCAGGACGTGGTCTCCCTGCGCTACGCGGGGCTCCGGCCGGTCGTCGTGCACGGCGGCGGGCCGCAGATCAGCGCGATGCTCGAACAGCTCGCGCTGGAGGTCCGGTTCACCGCCGGACTGCGGGTGACGACACCCGCGGTGATGGACGTCGTCCGCATGGTGCTCGCCGGGCAGGTCCAGCGGGACATCGTCGGACTGATCAACCGTCACGGGGCATTCGCCGTAGGGATGACCGGCGAGGACGCCCGCACCCTGTCCGCCGTCCGGCGGCCGGCCCTGGTGGACGGCGCCGAGGTGGACATCGGCCTGGTGGGCGACATCACGCACGTCGACCCCGACACCGTACGGGGGCTGCTGGAGCGCGGCCGCATCCCGGTGATCTCCCCCATCGCCCGGGGAGCGCACGACGACAACGTCTACAACATCAACGCGGACCTCGCGGCCGCCGCCCTCGCCGAGGCGCTCGACGCCGAGAAGCTGGTGATGCTGACCGACGTCGCGGGTCTCTACGCGGACTGGCCGCACAGTACGGAGATCATCGACCGGCTCACGACCGCTGAACTGGCGGAACTGCTGCCCTCGATGGCAGGCGGCATGGTGCCCAAGATGGAGGGATGCCTGCGCGCGGTGCGCTCCGGCGTACGGATGGCGCACGTACTGGACGGCAGGGTGCCGCACGCCCTGGTCCTGGAGGTCTTCGCCGACGAGCACACCGGCACCACGGTGGTACCCGACGGCCCCCCGGACGAGGAGCGCCTCCCCCACTGAACCGGGGGAGGGTCGACCTGCCCGACCCTCCCCCACCCCACCCTGGAGCCGCTACGGCTCCGGGGCCTTCGGTATGCCCAACCCCGGCCGCCGCAGCCCCGATCGGCGTGTGTCGGGACAGTCACGGGTCCAACTTGACAGCTTCCGACCTGTCAGAGATGTTAGGCCAGCCTTACCTAACCAAATAGGGTAGGACCGAGGAAGGATGGGCATGTCCGCACCGCACGCGAGCTCCACACCCGGGGACGCTCTCCCGGACATCAGGGACCTGGTGGGCATCGGCTTCGGGCCGGCCAACCTGGCTCTGGCGATTGCGATCCGGGAGCACAACGACCGTCGCGCCTCCGGCGAGGCGCTCCGGGCCTCGTTCATCGAGCGCCAGGAGGACTTCGGCTGGCACCAGGGCATGCTCCTCGAAGGAGCCACCATGCAGGTCTCCTTCCTGAAGGACCTGGTGACCATGCGCAATCCGGGGAGTCCCTTCAGCTTCCTGCACTACCTCCAGGACCGGGACCGGCTGGCCGACTTCATCAACCAGAAGTCCTTCTTCCCCACCCGCCTCGAATTCCACGACTACTTCCGGTGGTGCGCCGCCTCCTTCGAGGGGCTGGTCGACTACGCCACCGAGGCCGTCGAGGTGCGCCCGGTCGGTCCGGCCGACGCCGCGGACCAGCTGGACGTCATCACCCGGCCCGCCTCCGGAACCGGGCCCCGACGTGCCACCCGTACCCGCAACCTCGTCCTCGGGACCGGGCTGCGCGCCCGCGTCCCGGCCGGGATCCGCACCGGCCCCCGCATCTGGCACAACCGCGACCTGCTGCACCGCGCACCGCTGCTGACGACCCGCCCGCACCGCCGGTTCGTCGTCGTCGGGGCGGGTCAGTCCGCCGCCGAGACCGCCGACCACCTGCACCGCGCCTTCCCGGACTCCGAGGTCTGCGCCGTGTTCACCCGGTACGGGTACAGCCCGGCCGACGACAGCCCGTTCGCCAACCGGATCTTCGACCCGGCCGCCGTCGACGAGTTCTTCCAAGCCCCGGAGGAGGTCAAGCAGCAGCTCATCGGCTACCACGCCAACACCAACTACGCGGTGGTGGACGGCGACCTGATCGAACAGCTGTACCGGACCGTCTACCAGGAGAAGGTCGCGGGCACCGAGCGGCTGCGCATCCTGAACACGACCGCCCTCACCGCCGTGGAGGAACTCCCGGACGGAGCGCGGGCCGTGGTGCGCTCCCTGACCACGGGCGAGACCATGACCCTCGACTGCGACGCGGTCGTGCTGGCCACCGGCTACCGACCCACCGAGCCGGCCGAGCTGCTCGGCGACCTGGCCGAGGAGTGCCTCACGGACGGGCAGGGCAGGCTGCGCGTCGGCCGGGACCACCGGGTGGAGACCACCGACCGCGTGCGGGCCGGTATCTACGTCCAGGGCGCCGCCGCCGAGCACACCCACGGCATCACCGCCTCCCTGCTGTCCACGCTGGCCGTGCGCTCGGGCGAGATCTGCGACTCCCTGCTGCTGCGGGTCGCCGAGCGCGAGGTGCAGGCCTCACTGGCGACCAAGGCGTCGGCCGTCGCGGACGGCGTCGCCGCCCACCGGGGCTGATCGGCCGTGCCGCACACCGATCTCCCGGCGGCGGCCGGGCCGCCGTCCGGACTCACGGCGGCGCAGGCACACATCCTGGCGGCGCAGAGCGCGGATCCCTCGTACGCCGGCCACAACGTGGGCCAGTACATCGAGCTCGTGGGTCCGCTCGACACGGCGGCGCTCGACGAGGCCGTGCTCCGCACCCTCGACGAGGCTCCCTGGCTCCGCTCGCGGCTGATGACCCGGGGCGGCCTGCCGCGCCTGGACACCTCCGCGGCGGCCGACCCGGTGGGCGCGGCCGTCGAGTTGGTGCGGGGCCAACTCGCCTGCCCGCCCAGGCCCGAACTGCTCACCGCCCCGGCGGACACCGGCCTCGCACCCGACCTCACGGGCGCGCTGCTGGTCACGGTGGGCCCCCGACGCCACCTACTGGTGCAGTACTTCCACCTGCTGGCGGTCGACGGGTACGGCGTGGCCCTGCTGAGCCGGCGGATCGCCGAGGTCTACACGGCCCTGGCACACGGCCGCCCGCCCGGCCCGACCCCCTTCGCGCCGGTCTCCGTACTGGCCGACGCGGACCGCTCCTACGCCGGCTCGCCGGAGCAGGCCGCGGACCGGCGGTACTGGACGGGGCGGTACGCCGACCGTCCCGTGCCCGTGTCCCCGGCCGAGCGCGGGGCGCCGGCCCAGGACACCGCACGGCGGCACACCGTGCACCTGGGTGCGCCGGACAGCGCCGCCGTACGGGCCACCGCCCGAGCCGCGCGCGTCACCTGGGCCGAGGTCGTGCTCGCCACGACCGCGGTGCGGGTGACCGCGCAGGTCGGCGCGCGGGAGGCGGTCCTCTCCGTGTACGCGGCGGCGCGGATGGCCCCGGGGACGCTGCGGGTGCCGGCGACGGCGGTGAACCTGCTGCCGGTGCGACTGTCGGTGCGGGGGGCCGACACCTTCCGGTCGCTGCTGCGCGCGGCGGCCGGCGAGCTGACGCTGCTCCGCCGTCACCAGCGGCTGCGCGGCGAAGAACTGGCGCGCGAGCTGTGGCCGGAGTACGGGGGCGTCCGCGTCCCCGGCCCCCTGGTCAACCTGCGGCCGTTCGAGACGGAGCTGGACTTCGGCGGCATCCGCGGCCGGGTCGTCAGCCTCGCCTCGGGGCCGGTCGACGATCTGTCGGTGTCCGCCGCGGCGGGACCGGACGGGCGTCTGCGCCTGGACTTCGACGCGAACCCGGCCCGGTACGAGGAGGCCGAACCGGCCCGCTTCGCACGCCTGTTCACCGAGGACCTGGTCTCGCTCTGCCGCGCACCCGACGTCCCGGTCGCCTCCCTGCGGGCCTCCCCCGTCCACCACTGACCCCATCCCCGAACCGACCGCTCCCGGTCATCATCCAAGGAGAGACACCATGGCCACCAACCCCTTCGAAGACGACGACGCCCGCTACTACGTGCTCGTGAACGCCGAGAACCAGCACTCGCTCTGGCCCGCCTTCGCGGAGGTTCCCGCGGGCTGGACCGTCGTGCACGGCGAGGACAGCCGGGAGGGCTGCGCCGCGTACACGGAGACGCACTGGACCGACATGCGGCCCGCGAGCCTGGTCGCCAGGAGCTGATCCCGGGGGCCTCCCGGCCCCGCCGTCCCACATGCCGGGGCGGGCCCGGGCCCCGGGTCCCGGCCGGCCCCCGGCGGGGGGGGGCCCGGCCGGTCAGCGCCCCCGGGGGGGCCCCACCCCGCCCCGGGGGGGGGGCCGCGCCGCCCGCCCCGCGGCGGGG
>NZ_JBICYT010000015.1:89951-185455 GCF_043201215.1 Streptomyces sp. NPDC048331
TCCTGGCGCCCCGCGCGCGGGGGCGCCGGGGGCGGCGCCGGGGGGCCGCCCGGCCCCGCCGCCCCCCCGGCGGGGCCGCCCGGCCCCCGGGCCCCCGGCCCGGCCCCGGTCGTGTGCGGACCGTACGGCTCAGAGCCTCCTGGAGAGCACCTCCGAGCCGCGGGCGGGGTCCAGCGC
Source organism: Streptomyces sp. NPDC048331 (assembly GCF_043201215.1). Taxonomy (NCBI): domain Bacteria; kingdom Bacillati; phylum Actinomycetota; class Actinomycetes; order Kitasatosporales; family Streptomycetaceae; genus Streptomyces; species Streptomyces sp. NPDC048331. The sequence goes on from NZ_JBICYT010000015.1 coordinate 90,129, forward strand.
CGCCGTCCAGGCGGCGGGTGCCCGTCCCGGGACGGGCGGCACGAAGCCGTGCCGCCGGAAGAAGGCGGCGCCGCCCGTCGTGGCCGTGAAGACCTCGCTTACGAGGCGGTGCCGGGCATCGGCGAGCGCGGCGCGCAGCAGCGCGGCGCCCAGCCCTCGGCCTTGGTTCCCCCGGGCGACGCAGAAGTTGTAGAGCACGGCGGCCCCTTCCCCCTCGTCACTCAGGGCGAGGCAGCCCAGGGCCGGTGTACGGCCTCGACCGGTCGCGAGGAGAAACTCCCCGGCATGCGCCAGGTAGTGGTCGATGCCGCGGGGCCGCAGGGCGCCGGAGCGGATGAAGGCCAGCGAGAGGGCGTGCAGCGCGGGGGCGTCGTGCGGACGGGCCCGACGGACCAGGGGCGGGAGGCCGTCCGTGCCGTGCGGCGAGGGACGGAGGGTGGCGACAGTAATCACAAACTTAGGTTAGCCTTCCCTAAATTGAGCCGCAATTCCGCCTCCCGGCCCAACGCATCACACCCAGAGGCCAGTTCATCAAAGCGGCAGTCACGCGTTCACCACACCCGGCTTGACGTGCAGCTTCACCTTTAGTTAGGTAAGCCTTACCTAATAGAATGCTGACGCGTCGTCGCGCTCGCACCGTTCCGCCGATCCTCGAGGAGAGAGAACCCCCTCATGTCCGCTTCCCCGCCCTTCACGCTCGACCGGCTGGTCCGCGACGTCGCCGACGTGCTCTACACGGAGCCCTCCGACGTCTCCCTGGAAGAGGACCTGTTGGACCAGGGCCTCGACTCGATCCGGCTCATGTCCCTCGTCGAGAAATGGCGGGCCGAAGGCGCCCGCATCAGCTTCGTGGACCTCGCCGAACGACCCACCCTGCGCCAGTGGGCCGAGCTGCTCACCGCCGCCCCCTGATCCCACCCTCCCCCGCACCTGCCCGCCCCGGAGCCTTCCGTGCCTCTGCGTGACTTCGTCATAGACATCGAACCCCTGCGCACCAGCAGGGACTTCCGCGCCATCTTCATCGCCCGCGTGGTGTCCCTGTTCGGCCTCGGCATGGCGACGGTGGCCCTGTCCGCCCAGGTGTACGGACTGACGCGCTCGACCTTCGACGTCGCCGTCGCCAGCATGATCATGAGCATCACGGTGCTGCTCGGCTCGCTCTGGGGCGGCGTCATGGCCGACCGGACCGACCGCCGCCGGCTGATCGTGTGCGCCCGCGGCGCCGCCGCCCTCGCCTTCGCCGGCCTCGCCGTGAACGCGATGCTGCCGGACCCCACCCTGTGGGGCATCTACGTGTGCGTCGCCTGGGACGGGCTGGCCACGGGCGTCAGCGTCACGGCCCTGATGGCCGTCGCCCCGACGCTCGTGCGCCCCGACCAACTCCCGGCCGCGGGCGCCCTGATCTCGCTGACCGGTGAGATCGGCTCCATCAGCGCGCCGTTCCTGGGCGGTGTGCTCCTCGCCCTGTGGGGACCCGGCCCGGTCTTCGCCTTCACCGCCGTCACCACGGCCGTCACCACCCTCCTGATCTCCCGGATCCGGCCCCTGCCGCCGGTCGAGGACGACGAGGAGGACGAGCAGTCCGGCGCCGACACCGGATCGCTACTGGTCGCCTTCAAGTACGCCGTGCGCAACCGCGTCGTGGGCGGACTGCTCGTGCTCGGCGGCGTGATGGCCCTGTTCAACCTCCCGGTCGTGCTCTTCCCCGAGATGGTCGACCGGCAGTTCCACGGCGGCGAGGTCATGCTCGGCCTCCTCTACACCGCCCCCGCCGTCGGCGCGGTCGCCGTCTCCGCCACCAGCGGCTGGCTGACCCGGGCCGCCCGGCCCGGCCGGCTCCTGATCTACTCGGCCGTCACCGGCGGTCTGTCCGCCGTCGGCTTCGGCCTCAGCGGCAACATCTGGGTCGCCTTCGCACTGCTCGCCGTGGGCGGGGCCGCCGGAACGGTCTACGAGATCCTCGAGTACGCCCTCGTCCAGCACAGCACCCCGGACCGGCTGCGCGGCCGCATCGTCAGCGTCATCACCACGCAGGGCACCACCGGAGGCGTCGTCGGCGATGTCGAGGTGGCCGCCCTCGCGCGCTGGTTCAGCCCCGGTGGGGCGGCCGTCGTCAACGGTGCGATCTGCGCCGTGGCCGCCGTCGTCGTGGCGATCGCCGTACCCGGCCTGCGCAGGGCCACTCTCCCCCGCGAGGAGGACGACGACGCGGCTCGGCCCGACGCCGGGCCGAGCCCCGACACCGCCGGCCTGAAGCCCGCCGCCCCCGCGGCCTAGGGGACCTTCCCCCACCTGCCCGCAGGCCCCCGCACCCCGTCGACCTCCCCCGGCCGGTCCCGCCACCGGCCGGGGACCCGCAGCGAATCTGGAGCACGATGTCCATGACCGAGCGTCCCTCCCAGCGCCTCCCCCTCACCGGGGCCCAGACCGGTGTCTGGTACGGCCAGCGGCTCGATCCCGACTCCCCGGTCTACAACGTCGGCCAATACGTCGAGATCGACGGCCCGCTGGACGCCGGGCTGTTCGTGACGGCGCTCCGGCGGACGGTCGCCGAGAGCGAGGCCCTGACGGCGCGCTTCGCGGAGGGCCCCGACGGCGAGCCGTACCAGGTCACGTGGAGCGGGCCGGCCGCCGGTCCGCTGGTCGCCGTACTCGACCACACCGGCCAGGACGACCCGTACGGCACCGCCCTGTCCCTCATGCACGCCGACATGGCCCGCCCCCTGGACCCGGTCCGGGACTCCCTGTACGTCTTCACGCTGCACAAGGTCGCCCCGGACCGCACCCTCTGGTACCAGCGCGCCCATCACCTCGTGCTCGACGCCTTCGGGTTCTCCCTGGTCTCCCGCCGCACCGCCGAGATCTACACGGCCCTCGCCGGCGGCGAGGAGCCGACGCCCGACCCGTTCGGCGGGCTGGAGGTGATCCTCGCCGAGGAACGCGCCTACCGGTCCTCGCCGCGCTTCACCGAGGACCGCGCCTACTGGCTGGAGCGGCTCGCGGACCACCCCGAGCCGGAGCCGCTGAGCGGTGCCCGATACCCCGCGGCCCACGCGTTCCTGCGTGACGGCGCCACGCTGACGCAGCAGGAGACGGCCGGTCTGCTGGCGATCGCCCGCGCGGCGAAGGCCAGTTGGGCCGATGTGATGACCGCCGCCTTCGCCGCCTACCTGCACCGGGCCACCGGCAGCCGGGACGTGCTGTTGTCCCTGCCCGCCATGGCCCGGCTGGGCTCGGCGGCCCTCAAGGTGCCGTCCATGGTCGTCAACGTGCTGCCGTTGCGCGTGACCGTACGCCCGCAGACCCCGCTGGCCGAACTGGTCGCCGCCGTCGCGGCCGACGTCCGTGACCTGCGCCGCCACCAGCGCTACCGCGCCGAGGACATCCGCCGCGACCTCGGCCTGTCCGGCCGCGAGCAGGGCCTGCTGGGGCCCATGGTCAACATCAAGGCCTTCGACAACTCCCTCGACTTCGCCGGAGCGGCCGGCTCCGTGCACAACGTCGCCGCCGGCCCCGTGGACGACCTCACCCTCGGCGTGTACCACGACGCCGCCGAGGGGCGGATCCGCTTCGAGCTCGACGCGAACCCGCAGGCCTACGACGCCGGGACGCTGGCCGCGCGCCGCGCCGAGTTCGCGCACTTCCTCCGTGAGGCCGCCGCGGCTGGGCCACAGGCCCCCGTCGGGCGCCCGGACCTGCTCGCGCCGGCCGCCCGCGACGCCCTGCTGCTCGACCGGAACGACACCGACCACCCGGTCCCGCCCGGCACCGTCGTCGACGCCTTCGAACACGCCGCCCGGCTGCACCCCGAGGTGCCCGCCGTGATCGCGGGCGCCGACACCCTCGACTACGCCGCACTGGAGGAGCGCGCCAACCGGCTCGCCCGCCTGCTGATGGGCCGCGGCGCCGGCCCGGAGAGCATCGTCGGCCTCGCACTGCCCCGTACCACCGACCTCGTGGTGGCCCTGCTCGCCGTCTTGAAGGCAGGCGCCGCCTACCTGCCGCTCGACCTCGACTACCCCGCCGACCGGCTGGAGTTCATGGTCGAGGACGCCCGCCCGCTGTGCGTCCTGACCACCCTGGACAGCGCGGCCGGCGCCCCGGTCGTGGACGGGGTGGAGACCGTCGTGCTCGACGCCCCCGACACGCTCGCCGAGCTCGCCGACACCGCCGCCGACGCCCCCACGGACGCCGACCGCACTTTGCCCCTGGCCGGCGGCCACCCCGCGTACGTGATCTACACCTCCGGGTCCACGGGCCGCCCCAAGGGGGTCGTCGTCCCGCACGCGGCCCTGGCCAACTTCCTGCGCATGCAGGCCCACGAGCTCGAACTGGCGCCCGGTCAGCGGCTCGTCGCGGTCACCACCATCTCCTTCGACATCGCCGCCCTGGAGATCCACACCCCGCTGATCAGCGGCGCCACCGTGGTCCTGGCGGACCGCGACACCGTACGGGACCCGGCCGCGCTCGCCACCCTCGTCGACGCGCACCGTCCCTCGGTCATGCAGGCCACGCCGTCGCTGTGGCACGCCCTGCTGGAGGACGGCCGCCCGGCCTCCCTCGACGACACCCGGGTGCTCGTCGGCGGTGAGGCCCTGCCCGCCGCCCTGGCCGAACGCCTCGCGCGCACCGCGCGCTCCGTCACCAATGTGTACGGCCCGACCGAGGTCACCGTCTGGGCGACCTCCCGCCTGCTGGACCCCGGGCACACCGGGGTCCCGGACATCGGGGTGCCGTTCTGGAACACCCGCGCCCATGTCCTGGACGGGGCCCTGCGCCCGGTCGGCGTCGACCGCCCCGGTGAGCTGTACCTCGCCGGGGACCAGCTGGCCCGCGGCTACCTCGGCCGCCACGCCCTGACGGCGGAACGTTTCGTCGCGGACCCGTACGGGCCCGCCGGCAGCCGGATGTACCGCACGGGCGACCTCGTACGCCGCCACGCGGACGGCCGGATCGCCTTCCTCGGCCGCGTCGACGACCAGGTCAAGCTGCGCGGCTTCCGCATCGAACTGGGCGAGATCGAGAGCGCGCTGACGGCCGGTGAGGGCGTGGACCGGGCCGTGGCCCTGGTCCGCGAGGACCTGCCGGGCTTCCCGCACCTCGTCGGATACGTCACCCCCGCCGCCCAGGGGCCCGCCCCCGACCCGGCGGGCCTGCGCCGGGCCCTGGGCGAGCGGCTGCCCGAGTACATGGTCCCGTCCGCCGTCGTCGTGCTCGACGCCTTCCCGCTGACCGCCAACGGCAAGATCGACCGTCGTTCCCTGCCCGCGCCCGACCTGGCCGCCCTGGCGGGCACCGGGGCGCGGGCGCCGCGCGGCGCCCGTGAGGAGATCCTCTGCGGGATCTTCGCCGATGTGCTGGGCCTGGAATCCGTGGGCCCCGACGACGACTTCTTCACCCTCGGCGGCCACTCGCTGCTGGCCGCACGCGTGATCGCCCGGGTGCGGACGGCCCTGGACACCGAGTGCGGGATCCGGGACGTCTTCGAGGCGCGGACCGTGGCCGCGCTCGCCGCGCTGCTGGCCGGGCGCACGGCGGCCGCCCGTCCGGCGCCCGTCGCGGGTCCGCGCCCCGACCCGCTGCCGCTCTCGTACGCGCAGCAGCGCCTGTGGTTCGTGCACCAGGTGGAGGGTGCGAGCGCCACCTACAACATCCCGTTCGTGGTGCGCTTCGACACGGCTCCGGACGCGGGCGCCCTGGACGCGGCCCTGCGGGACGTGGCGGGGCGCCACGAGACCCTGCGCACGGTCTTCGGGGAGCGGGACGGTGAGCCGTACCAGCGGGTGCTGGAGGTGGCGGAGGCCGGAGTACGGCTGCACGTCCACGACGTGGCCGCGGACGGGTTCGAGGCGGCGGTCCGGGCGGCCCTGGGACACCTCTTCGGCTTGTCCGGGGAGGCCCCCCTGCGGGTGACGCTGGTACGTGACGCCGCGGGCAGGGAACACGCCCTGGTGGTCCTGCTGCACCACATCGCGAGCGACGAATGGTCGATGGGGCCGTTCCTGCGCGACCTGGAGCGGGCGTACGCCGCCCGTTGCGCGGGCGAGGACCCGGAACTCGGTGTGCCGGCAGTGCAGTACGCCGACTTCGCGCTCTGGCAGCGGGAGCTGCTGGGCTCGGCGCGGACCCCCGGATCGCTCGCCGCAACCCAGGCGGCGTACTGGCGCGAGGCCCTGGCGGAACTGCCGCCGGAGGCCGGGCTGCCGGCCGATCGGCCGCGCCCGGCCGTGGCCGACCCGGCCGGAGCCATGGTCTTCAAGACGGTGCCGCGCGAACTGGCGGCCGCGGTGCGCTCGCTTGCCCGCGAGACCGGCACCAGCGTGTTCATGGTGGTGCACGCGGCCGTCGCCGCGCTGCTGCACCGACTCGGCGCGGGCGAGGACATCGTGCTCGGCAGCCCTGTGGCCGGCCGCAGCGACAGCGCGCTCGACGAACTCGTCGGCTTCTTCGTCAACACGGTGGTGCTGCGCACCGACCTGTCCGGCGACCCGTCCTTCACCGAGCTGCTGGACCGGGTCCGGACGACCGACCTGGCCGCGCTCGACCACGCCGACCTGCCCTTCGACTCGGTGGTGGAGGAGGTCAATCCGCAGCGCTCGCTCTCCCGCCACCCGCTGTTCCAGACGATGGTCTCGCACAGCACGGTGACCCAGGACGTGGCGAACCTCTTCGGATACCCGGCCCGGGTGGACCGGGTGGATCCCGGTGTCACCAAGTTCGACCTGGACATCACCTTCTCGGACGCGGCGCACAGCGAGGACCTCGAACTGGAGGTGTTCTACGCGACCGCGCTGTTCGACCGTCCGACCGTGGACACCTTCGTCCGGCGGCTGCTGCGCGCGCTCGCCGCGGCGGTGGCGGCCCCGGCGGACCCGGTGTCCTGGTGGGAGCTGCGGGACGAGGCCGAACGGGCCCGGCTGACCCGCTGGAACGATACGGACCGGCCGGTGGAGCCGGGTGCGGTGACCGAGGTGTTCGCCGCCCGTGCGGCGGCGGCTCCCGACGCGGTGGCCGTGGTCGCCGGGGACGAGCGCCTCACCTTCGCCGAACTGGAGGACCGCGCGGGCCGGCTGGCGGCCCTGCTGGCGGGACGCGGCGTCGGCCCGGACACCGTGGTGGCGCTGGCCGTGCCGCGTTCCGCCGGGACCGTGGTGGCCACGCTCGCCGTCCTGAAGGCGGGCGGTACCTATCTGCCGCTGGACCTGGATCACCCGGCCGAGCGGATCGCGTACATGCTCGGGGACGCGGCGCCCGTGTGCGCGGTGACCACGCGGGCGGTCGCGGACCGGCTGCCGGGCGTGGACCTGGTGGTGCTGGACGACCCGGAGACGGTGGAGGCACTGGCGGCCGCCGTGCCCGGGGCCGATGTGCCCGTGGACCCCGAGCACGCCGCGTACGTCATCTACACCTCCGGCTCCACCGGCCGGCCCAAGGGGGTCGTGCTCCGGCACGCCGGTCTGACCCGGCTCTTCCGCGACCACGAACGGGAGCTGTACGTGCCCGTCGCCGAGCGGCTCGGACGCCGGGTGCGGGCGCTGCACACCGCCTCCTTCTCCTTCGACTCCTCGTGGGAGCAGCTGCTGTGGCTGGTCGCCGGGCACGAGCTGCACGTCCTCGACGAGTACGGGCGCCGGGACGCGGACGCCGTCGTGGCCTACGTGCGGGCGGAGCGGATCGACACGCTCGACGTCACCCCCTCGTACGGACGGCAGTTGGTCGACGCCGGTCTGCTGACGGGCGAGTGGCGGCCGCCGCTGTTCCTCCTGGGTGGCGAGGCGGTGCCGCCAGCGCTGTGGGAGGAGCTGCGCGCCGTCCCCGGGGTGGAGGTCGTCAACTACTACGGGCCGACCGAGTTCACGGTGGACGCCCTGGTCGCGCGGGTGGGCGACTGCGTCTCGCCGGTGGTGGGCCGGCCGCTGGACAACAGCCGGGCGCACGTGCTGGACGGGCGGCTGCGGCCGGTGCCCGTGGGGGTGCCGGGTGAGCTGTACCTGGCGGGCGAGCAGAACGCCCGTGGCTACCTGGGCCGGTTCGCCCTCACGGCGGAACGTTTCGTCGCCGATCCGTTCGGTTCTCCGGGCTCCCGGATGTACCGCACGGGCGACCTCGGACGGTGGCGGGCCGACGGCCTGCTGGAGTTCCTCGGCCGGGTGGACGACCAGGTCAAGATCCGCGGCTTCCGGGTGGAGCCCGCCGAGGTCGAGGCCGAACTCGCCGCCCTGGACGGGGTGACCTCGGCCGCCGTGGTGGTCCGCGAGGACGTCCCGGGTCTGCCGCGGCTCGTCGGCTACGTCACGGGTACGGCCGATCCGGTCCGGCTGCGGGCCGCGCTGGCCGATCGGCTGCCCGAGCACCTGGTCCCGGCCGCCGTGATGGTGCTGCCGGTGCTGCCGACGAACGTGAACGGCAAGCTGGACAAGGCCGCGCTGCCGGTTCCGGTCGCGCCGGCCGAGGCCGGCGGACGGGCGCCGAGCGGGGCCGCCGAGGAGCGGATCGCCGAGGCCTTCGCCCAGGTGCTGGGCGTTCCCTCGGTCGGCGCCGACGAGGACTTCTTCCGACTCGGCGGGCACTCCCTGCTCGCCACCCGCCTGGTGGCCCGCATCCGGACGGCGTCGGCCGCCGACTGCACGGTGCGGGACGTGTTCGAGCTGCGTACGGTCGCGGCCCTCGCGGAGCGGGTGGCCGGCCGTCGGTCGGTGGTCCGCCCCGCGCTGACCGCCCGTCCGCGACCGGAGCGGCTCCCGCTGTCGTACGCCCAGGCACGGCTGTGGTTCCTGCACCGGATGGAGGGCCCGAACGCCACGTACAACATCCCGCTGGCCCTGCGGCTGCGCGGAGAACTGGACCTGGCCGCCCTGGAGGCGGCCGTGCACGAGGTGACGGCCCGGCACGAGGCGCTGCGTACCGTGTTCGCGGAGGACGCCGAGGGCCCGTACCAGCGGGTGCTCGCTCCGTCGGACGTGGCCGTGCCCTTCGTCGTGGCCGACGTGGAGCCGGCCGATCTGGGCCGGAGCATCGACACGGCGGCCGGTCACGCCTTCGACCTGGGGACCGAGACGCCGCTGCGGGTGAGCGTGCTGCGCACCGCCGCCGACGACCAGGTGCTGCTCCTGCTGCTGCACCACATCGCCGGTGACGAGTGGTCGGCCGGACCGCTGCTGGCCGACCTGGCCGCCGCCTACGCGGCCCGGTGCGCGGGCGGGGTCCTGCGGACCGCGCCGCCCGCCGTCCAGTACGCGGACTACGCGCTCTGGCAACGCGAACTGCTGGGCGACGCGGCGGTACCCGGATCGGTCGCGTACGACCAGGCCGGCTTCTGGCGCGAGGCCCTGGCCGGGCTGCCCCAGGAACTGACCCTGCCGCTCGACCGCCCGCGTCCGGTGCGCCCCACGCACGAGGGCCGGACCGTGTCCCTGCCCCTGCCCCAGGACTTGGTGCGAGACCTGGAGGCACTCGCCCGGGACCGCGGCACGACGATGTACACGGTGGTGACCGCCGCCGTGGCGGCGCTGCTGCACCGGCTCGGCGCGGGCGAGGACATCCCGCTGGGCAGCCCGGTGGCGGGGCGCGGCGAGGAGGCCCTGGACGCACTGGTCGGGTTCTTCGTGAACACCCTGGTCATCCGGGCCGACCTGGCGGGCGAGCCGTCGTTCGCCGAACTGCTGCGCCGAACGGCCGCCTTCGGAGCGGCCGCCCTCGCGCAGGCCGACCTGCCCTTCGACGCGGTCGTCGAGACCGTCAATCCGGAGCGCTCGCTCGCGCGGCACCCGCTGTTCCAGACGATGGTGGCCTACGAGGACGGCGGCGCCGAGCCGCTGCGCGCCCTCGGCCCCCTGCCGGCCGAGGAATTCCCGGTCCAGGCCGGGGACGCCAAGTTCGACCTGGAGATCCTCTTCCGCCGCACCCCGGGCACCGATGACTCGCCCCCCGCGATGATCTGCGGAGTGCGGTACGCGACGGACCTCTTCGACGCGGAGACCATACGGTCGTTGCTGACCCGGCTGCTGCGGCTGCTCGGCGCGGCCGCGGCGGCCCCGGAGGTCCCGCTCGCCGAGCTGGAGCTGCTCGACCCCGCCGAGCGCGCCCAGCTGCTGGAGGGGTGGAACGACACCGTCCGGCCGGTGGCGCCGCAGACCCTGGACTCGCTGGCCGCGGCCGGTTCCCGGCGCGATCCGTTGGCGACGGCCCTCGTCTTCGAGGGGGTCGAGCTGTCGCGCGCCGATTTCGAGGAGCGGGTGAACCGGCTGGCGCGGCTGCTGATCGGCTACGGGGTCGGCCCGGAGTCGGTGGTGGCGGTGGCCCTGCCGCGCTCCTTCGACCTGGTGGTGGCCCTGCACGCGGTGGTCCGGGCCGGCGGCGCGTATCTGCCGCTCGACCTCGGTCTGCCGACCGAGCGCCTGGCGTACATGGCGGAGACGGCCGCGCCGGTCTGCCTGCTGACGGACCTGCCCTCGCTGGGGGCGCTGCCGGAGCTGCCCGACACCGAGATCCTCGTCCTGGACGCGCCGGAGCGGGCGGCCGAGCTGGCCGCGCTGCCGGGTGATCCGGTCGTGGACGCGGAGCGGCGCGCGCCGCTGCTCCCCAGCCACCCCGCCTACGTGATCTTCACCTCCGGTTCCACGGGGATGCCCAAGGGCGTGCTGGTCGAGCACGAGGCGATCGTCAACCGGCTGCGCTGGATGCAGGACGCGTACGGTCTCGACTCCACCGATCGGGTGCTGCAGAAGACCCCGGCGAGCTTCGACGTGTCGGTGTGGGAGTTCTTCTGGCCGCTCGCCGAGGGCGTGCCGCTGGTCATCGCCCGCCCCGAGGGCCACAAGGACCCGCGCTACCTCGCCGAGCTGATCCGCGAACAGCGCGTCTCCGTGCTGCACTTCGTCCCGTCCATGCTCGCCGCCTTCCTCGGCGAGACCGACATCGCCCACTGCCCGTCGCTGCGCCTGGTCGTGGGCAGCGGCGAGGCCCTGCCGAGCGGGCTCGTCACCCGCTTCCACGCGTCCGCTCCGGGCGGCTCGACCCGGCTGGTGAACCTGTACGGCCCCACCGAGGCGGCCGTCGACGTCACCGCCGCGGACTGCCCGGCAGCCGGGGCGGGCCCCGCGTCCGCCGCTGCCTCCGCCTCCATCGGCGGCCCGGTGTGGAACACCCGCGTCTACGTCCTGGACGCCCGGCTGCGGCCGGTGCCCGTCGGCGTCCCCGGCGAGCTGTACCTGGCCGGCGTCCAGCTGGCCCGCGGCTACCTCGGCCGCCCGGCCCTGACGGGCGAGCGCTTCGTCGCCGACCCGCACGGCGCCGCGGGCACCCGCATGTACCGCACCGGCGACCTGGTGCGCCGGAGCCGGGACGGGCGGCTGGAGTACCTGGGCCGCACCGACGACCAGGTCAAGCTGCGCGGCTTCCGCATCGAACTCGGCGAGATCGAGGCCGTCCTGACGAGCGCGCCCGAGGTGGCGCAGGCCGCCGTCGTCGTCCGCGAGGACCAGCCCGGCGTGCAGCGCCTGGTGGCCTACGCGGTCGCCGCAGCCGGCGCGACCCTGGACCAGGCCGCCCTGCGCACCTTGGCCGCCGCCCGCCTGCCCGCGTACATGGTCCCGGCCGTGTTCGCCGAGCTGGGGGAGCTCCCGCTCTCCGCCAACGGCAAGCTGGACCGGCGGGCGCTGCCCGCGCCGGCGGCGCCGGTCGCCGGTACCTCGAGGGCACCGCGTGACGCCCGCGAGGAGATCCTCGCGGGGATCCTGGCCGACGTACTCGGCCTGGAGTCGGTCGGTGTGGAGGACGACTTCTTCGCCCTCGGCGGTCACTCCCTGCTCGCCGCCCGTGCGGTGGGTCGCTTCCGGGCCGCGCTGGACGTGGACTGCGCCGTCCGCGACCTCTTCGAGGCGCGGACGGTGGCCTCGCTGGCCGCCGTCCTCGCCGAGCGCTCCGGCGCGGGGCGTCCGCGCCTCACGGCGGGCGCGCCGCGGCCCGAGCGGCTGCCGCTGTCCTTCGCGCAGCGCCGGTTGTGGCTGCTGGACAGCGTGCGCGGTCCGAGCACCACCTACAACGTGCCGCTCGCGGTGCGGCTGAGCGGGCCGGTGGACACCGTGGCCCTGGCGGCGGCGGTCCAGGACCTGGTCACCCGGCACGAGAGCCTGCGGACCGTGTTCCGTGCGCACGAGGACGAGCCGTACCAGGTGGTCCTGCCGGCCGAGCGGGCCGGTGTGGCGCTGACGGTGCGCGAGGTGGCGGCGAACCGACTGGAGGAGGAGGCGGTCCTCGTCGGCGGGCACGTCTTCGACCTGGCGGCCGAGCCGCCGGTACGGGTCACGCTGCTGCGGGCCGCGCCCGAGGACCATCTGCTGGTGGTGCTGGTGCACCACATCGCGACGGACGAGGGGTCGGCCGGCCCGCTGTTGGCGGACCTGGACCGGGCGTACGCCGCCCGGTCGGCGGGCGCGGAGCCTGATTTCGCCCCGCTGTCCGTGCAGTACGCCGACTTCGCCCTCTGGCAGCGGGAGTTGCTCGGTGACGCGGGCGACCCGGACTCGGTGGCGGCCCGGCAGGCCGCGTACTGGCGGCAGGCGCTGGCCGGCGCCCCGGCCGAGCTGACCCTGCCCGCCGACCGGCCGCGGCCGGCGGTCCCCTCGTACGAGGGGGACGTGGTGACCTTCGAGGTCCCGGCGCGGACCGGAGCGGGGCTCGCGCGGATCGCCCGTGAGGGCGGCGCGACGCTGTTCATGGTGGCGCACGCGGCCGTCGCCGCGCTGCTGCACCGGCTGGGCGCGGGTGAGGACATCCCGCTGGGCAGCCCCGTCTCGGCCCGGGAGGGCGAGGAACTCGACGGGCTCGTCGGCTTCTTCCTGAACACGTTGGTGCTGCGCGCGGACCTGTCCGGGGACCCGAGCTTCGCCGAGCTGGTGGCGCGGGTGCGCGACACGGGGCTTGCGGCCTTCGCGCATGCCGATCTGCCGCTGGAGGCGGTCGTCGAGGCGGTGGATCCGGAGCGCTCCCGTTCCCGCAATCCGCTGTTCCAGACGATGGTGACCTACCACTCCGTGGGCAGCGCGGTGCCGGAGCTGTTCGGGCTGCCGGCGCGGGAGGTCACCGTGGAGACCGGTGGGGCAAAGTTCGATCTGGAGATCGCCTTCGGGGCCTCCGAGGAGCATGGGGCGATCGCGGGCGGTATCCGCTTCGCGTCCGACCTCTTCGACCGCACGACCGTCGAACTGCTGGCCGGGCGGCTGCTGTTGCTGCTGGACGCCGTCGTGGAGGCGCCCGAGCGGCCGGTCTCGGCGATCGAGGTGATGGACCCGGCGGAGCGCGGGCTCGCACTGCACGGCTGGAACGACACCGGCCACCCGGTGGGCGGGGCGCGGACGCTGGCCGCCCTCGTGGCGGCGGGCGCGAAGGAGGAGACCGGCCCCGCGCTGGTCTTCGAGGGTGACGAGCTCTCGCGGGCCGACTTCGAGGAGCGGGTGAACCGGCTGGCGCGGCTGCTGATCGACCGTGGGGTCGGCCCGGAGTCGGTGGTGGCCGTGGCCCTGCCGCGCTCCTTCGACCTGGTCGTCGCCCTGCACGCGGTGGTCCGGGCCGGCGGCGCGTACCTGCCGCTGGACCTCGGCCTGCCGACCGAGCGCCTGGCCTCCATGACGCGGACCGCGGAGCCCGTGCTGATACTTACCGACACTTTGTCGGAAACCTTGCTCTCCCCCGAAGTGGGCCGGGAGCGGGTCCTGTTGGACTCCCCCACCGTCCGGTCCCGGCTGACCGCGCTGGACGGCTCGGAGCTGGCCGAGTCGGAGCGGCGCGAGCCCCTGCTGCCCCACCACCCCGCCTACGTGATCTTCACCTCCGGCTCCACCGGAATGCCCAAGGGCGTCCTGGTCGAGCACGAGGCGATCGTCAACCGGCTGAGCTGGATGCAGGACGCCTACCGCCTGCGGCCGGGCGACCGGGTGCTCCAGAAGACCCCGGCGAGCTTCGACGTCTCCGTCTGGGAGTTCTTCTGGCCGCTCGCCGAGGGCGTGCCGCTGGTCATCGCCCGCCCCGACGGGCACAAGGACCCGCTGTACCTCGCCGAGCTGATCCGCGAACAGCGCGTCTCCGTCGTGCACTTCGTCCCGTCCATGCTCGCCGCCTTCCTCGGCGAGACCGACATCGCCCACTGCCCGAGCCTGCGGCTGGTCGTGTGCAGCGGCGAGGCCCTGCCCACCGAGCTCGTCGGCCGGTTCCATGCCTCGGCCGCCGGCGCGCCGGTGGAGCTGGAGAACCTCTACGGCCCCACCGAGGCGGCCGTCGACGTCACCTCGGGCTCCTGCACCACCTTCACCGCGGCCGAGGCGCGGGCCTCGGCCTCCATCGGGCTGCCGGTCTGGAACACCCGCCTGTACGTGCTCGACGCCCGGCTGCGGCCGGTGCCCGTCGGGGTCCCGGGCGAGCTGTACCTGGCCGGCGTCCAGCTGGCCCGCGGCTACCTCGGCCGCCCGGCCCTGACGGGCGAGCGCTTCGTCGCCGACCCGTACGGGGCTCCCGGGACCCGGATGTACCGCACGGGTGACCTCGTACGGCGCCTGGCCGACGGCCGCGTCGACTACCTCGGCCGCACGGACGACCAGGTCAAGCTGCGCGGCTTCCGCATCGAACTCGGCGAGATCGAGGCCGTCCTGACAAGCGCGCCCGAGGTGGCTCAGGCCGCCGTCGTCGTCCGCGAGGACCAGCCCGGCGTACGGCGCCTGGTGGCCTACGCGGTCCCCGTGCCCGGCGCCGCGCTCGACCGGGCCGCCCTGCGCGCCCTGACTGCCGCCCGCCTGCCCGAGTACATGGTCCCGGCCGTGTTCACCCGGTTGGAGCGGCTGCCGCTGTCGGCCAACGGCAAGCTGGACCGGCGGGCGCTGCCCGCGCCGGTGATCGCCGTACCGGACGCGCCCGCCGCCCCGGCCGGCCGGGTGCCCGCCGGGACGCCCGAGCAGATCCTGAGCACCCTCATGGGCGAGGTGCTGGGCCTGCCCGGAGTCGGCCCCGACGCCAACTTCTTCGAGCTCGGCGGCGACAGCATCGTCTCCATCCGGCTGGTGGGGTTGGCCCGCAAGGCCGGGCTGACCGTCTCCGCCCGGCAGATCTTCACGCACCCGACCCCGGCCGCGCTGGCCTCGGTCGCCACCGTGCCCGAGGGCGCCCCCGCGCCCGCCGCCCGTACGGCCGACGCGGGTCCGGGCCCGTTGCCGCTGCCGCCCGTGGCGTCCTGGCTGGCCGAACGGGGCGGCCCGTTCGCCTCGTTCGCGCAGGCCCGGCTGGTCCGGCTGCCCGCCGGGGCCCGGCGCCCGCACCTCACGGCCGCGCTGCAGGCCGTACTGGACCACCACGAGGGGCTGCGCCAGCAGCTGACCGTGACCCGCCCCGGGGTGTGGAGCGCGGAGATCCGCCCCACGGGCGCGGTGGACGCCTCCGCCGTCCTGGAGGGTGTGGACGCGGCCGGCCTGTCGGACGCCGCACTGCGCGAGCTGGTCGCCGCCGAGTCCGAGCGGGTGTGGCGCCTGCTCGATCCCGAGGCGGGGGCCCTCGTACGCGCCGTGCACCTCGACCGGGGCCCGGCCGAGCCCGGCCGGCTGCTGCTCGTCGTCCACCACCTCGCGGTGGACGAGGTGTCCTGGCAGATCCTGCTGCCCGACCTCGAGGCGGCACACGAGGCAGCCGCCGCGGGCCGGACGCCGGCCCTGGAAGCGGTCGGCACCCCGCTGCGGGCTTGGACCACACACCTGCTGGCCGAGGCGCAGAGCCCGCGCCGCACCGCCGAGCTGGACCGCTGGCTGGCCGCCGCGCCCGGCGGGCCGCTGCTCGCCGGGCGTCCGCTCGACCCGGCCACCGACACGGCCGCCACCGCGCGCCGACTGTCCGTACGGATCTCCGCCGAGCGCACGGCTCCGCTGCTGCAGGCCGTGCCGGCCGCCTTCCACGGCACCGTCGGGGACACCCTGCTGAGCGCGCTGGTCCTGGCGGTCGGTGACCGGGTGACCCGCTCGGGGCAGCCCCGGCCGGACGGGTTCACCGTGGACCTGGAGGGTCACGGCCGGGAGCAGGAGCTGCTGCCGGGCGCCGACCTCACCCGCACGGTGGGCTGGTTGACCAGCATCCACCCGCTGCGCCTGCCGATGGGAGCGTACGACCCGGCGGCGGTCGCCGCCGGGCGCACGGACGCGGGGGCGCTGCTCAAGGAGGTCAAGGAGCTGCTGCGGGCGGTGCCCGACGGCGGGCTCGGCGCCGGGCTGCTCCGCTACAACAACCCGGCCACGGCGCGGCTGTTCGACCCGTCCGCTCGCGCCGAGATCCTCTGGAACTACCTGGGCCGACAGACCGGCCGGGTCGATTCCGCCTGGGGCCCGGCCCCGGAGGGGGACGCCCTGTCCGCCCGCCCCGACCCGGCGATGCCGCTCTCCCACGTACTGGAGATCACCGCGGAGATCACCGACGGGGACGGCGGGCCGGAACTCACCGCCCACTTCATCTGGGCGGGCGAGGCGCTCTCCCAGGAGACCGTGGGGCAGCTCGCGGACGGCTGGACGGCCGCCGTGGACGCCCTCGCCGCCTGGGCCGACGGCGGCACGTCCGCGGGGTACACCCCCTCGGACCTCGACCTCGTCGATCTCGACCAGGACCAGATCACCATGCTCGAAGAAATGTGGAGGGCCCAGCAGTGACGCAGGCTCGAATAGAGGACATGCTTCCGCTGTCCCCCTTGCAGCAGGGCATGCTGTTCCATTCCGTCTACGACGCGGGCGCGCCGGACGTGTACACGGTGCAGGTCTCCGTGTCGCTGGCCGGCCCCGTGGACGCGGACCGACTGGAGCGGGCGGGCGCGGCCCTGCTGCGCCGCCACCCCAACCTGCGGGCCGGCTTCTGGCACGAGGGAGTGCCGCAGCCGGTGCAGTTCGTACCGGCCGAGGTGACCTTCGCGCTCGGCCGGGCGGACCTGTCGGCCGACCCCTCGCCGGCCGCCGTGCGTCGGGTGGAGCGGGCCGAGCTCGACCGCCGGTTCGAGCTGCACCGGCCGCCGCTGTTGCGGCTGCTGCTGGTGCGCCGGGGCCCGGACGACCACCTCCTCGTGGTCACCGTGCACCACATCCTGGTCGACGGCTGGTCGATGCCGCTGCTCGTCGGGGACCTCCTCGCGCTGTACGAGAGCGACGGCGACACCTCGGGTCAGCAGCCCGTACGCCCCTACCGCGACTACCTCAAGTGGCTGAAGGCGCAGGACGTCCCGGCCGCCGAGGGTGCCTGGCGCACCGCGCTGGCGGGGCTGGACGAGGCCGTGCTGGTGGCCCCGGCCGACCCGTCCCGTACCGCGGTGCGGCCCGGTGTGCACCGGGTGCAGCTGTCGGAGGCGGCCACCGCCCGGCTGACGGCGGCGGCCCGGTCGCTGGGCACCACGCCCAGTACGGTGATCCAGGCGGTCTGGGGACTGCTGCTCGGCAGTCTGACGGGCCGCCGGGACGTGGTGTTCGGGCTGACGGTCGCGGGCCGGCCCGAGGAGCTCCCCGGCGTGGAGTCGATGGTCGGGCTGTTCATCACCACCGTGCCGGTGCGGCTCACGGCCCGGCCGTGGGAGAGCGCCGCGGACCTGCTGAGACGGTTCCGGGACGAGCAGAACGCGCTGCTCGCCCACCACCACCTGGGCCTGCGGCTGATCCAGAAGCAGGCGGGTGGCGGCGAGCTGTTCGACACCCTCGTGGTCATCGAGAACTACCCGGTGGACCCGTCCGCCCGGGCGCCACTGGCCGACGGGGTCCGGGTGACGGCCGTCGAGGCCCGGGACGGCACGCACTTCCCCCTCACCCTGTCCGTGTCCCTGGACGAACGGGCCGAACTGGCCCTGGAGTACCGGCCGGACCTGTTCGACCCCCGGACCGCCGCCCGCGTCGCCGAGCGGTTCACCGCCCTGCTGGACCAGGTCGCGGGCGATCCGGGCCGGCCGGTGGGCACCCTGGATCCGCTGACCGCCGCCGACCGCGCGGAGCTGTGTGGCGCGGAAGCGGGAACCGCCCGCGATGTGGCCGACGGTACGGTCGCCGACCGGTTCGCCGAGCGGGCCGCCGCGACGCCGGACGCCGTCGCCGTGGTCTCGGGTCCCGACCGGCTGACCTTCGCGGAACTCGACGACCGGGCCGCCCGGTTGGCCGGGCTGCTGGCCTCGCGCGGCGCCGGACCCGAGGCGGTCGTGGCGCTGGCCGTGCCGCGCTCGGCCGCGTCGGTGGTGGCCATCCTGGCCGTCCTGAAGTCGGGCGCCGCCTATCTGCCGTTGGACCTGGACTACCCGGCCGACCGGATCGCCCTGATGCTGGACGACGCGGCCCCGGTGTGCGTGCTGACCACGGAGGCGGCGCTCCCGCTGCTGCCCGCCGGGTCGGTGGGCGGACCGGAGCGGATCGTCCTGGACTCGGCGGGGACGACCGTCGAACTCGCCGCGCGGGGCGACGGATTCCCGGCGCCGCGTACGGAGTCCGGGCACCCGGCGTACGTGATCTACACCTCCGGTTCCACGGGCCGCCCCAAGGGCGTGGTGCTGACCCACGGCGGTCTGTCCAATCTGTACGCCAACCACATCGCGGACGTCTTCGCCCCGGCCGCAGCGGCTGCGGGCGGGCGACGGCTGCGCGCCCTGCACACCGCCTCGTTCAGCTTCGACACCTCGTGGGAGCAGCTGTTCTGGCTGGTCTCGGGGCACGAGCTGCACGTCCTGGACGAGATCGGCCGCCGGGATGCCGAGTTCACCGTCGGCTACGTCCGCGAGCACCGGATCGACGCCATGGACGTGACGCCGACCTACGCCGGCGCCCTGCTGGAGTGGGGGCTGCTGAGCGGTGCGCACCACCGGCCGGGGCTGCTGCTCCTGGGCGGCGAGGCCGTTCCCGAGGCGCTGTGGACCGAGGTCCGCGCGGCACCCGGGGTCATGTCGGTGAACCTGTACGGGCCCACCGAGTACACGGTGGATGCCCTCGGCGCCGACCTCGCCGAGTCGGCCACCCCGATCGTCGGCCGGCCCATCGGCAACACCCGCGCCCGCGTGCTGGACTCCGCCCTGCGGCCCGCGCCGGCCGGCACCGCCGGTGAGCTGTACCTGGCGGGCCACGGCCTGGCCCGCGGGTACCTGGGCCGGTTCGCGCTGACCGCCGAGCGGTTCGTGGCCGACCCGTACGGTCCGGCCGGCTCGCGGATGTACCGTACGGGCGACCTCGTACGGCTGCGCGCCGACGGGCAGTTGGAGTTCCTGGGGCGGGCCGACGACCAGGTGAAGATCCGCGGCTACCGGATCGAGCTCGGCGAGGTGGAATCCGCGCTGTCCGCGCAGCCCGGTGTGGGCTCGGCGGCCGTGGTCGTCCGCGAGGACACGCCCGGGGTCAAGCGGCTCGTCGGCTACGTGACCGGCACGGTCGAACCGGCGGCCCTGCGGGAGGCGCTGGCCGCCGTGCTGCCCGACTACATGGTCCCGGCGGCCGTGGTGGTCCTGGAGGTCCTCCCGACCAACGTCAGCGGCAAGCTGGACCGGGGCGCGCTGCCCGCGCCCGAGCTGGGCGGCGCGGAGCTGTCGCGGCCGCCGCGGGACGCCCGCGAGGAGGCGTTGTGCGCCGTCTTCGCGCAGGTGCTGGGGCTCGCCTCGGCCGGGATCGACGACGACTTCTTCGCGCTGGGCGGGGACAGCATCGTCTCCATCCAGCTGGTGACGCGGGCGCGTAAGGCCGGCCTGGTCCTGACCCCGCGCGACGTCTTCGAGCAGCGGACCGTGGAGCGGATGGCGGCGGTGGCCCGCGAGGTCTCGGAGCAGGACGGCGGTCCCCTGCCGTCGGCCGGACCGCTCGTCACGCTCGACGCCGGGCAGGAGGCGACGCTGGCCGCGGTGTTCCCGCGGGTGGCGGAGGTGCTGCCGCTCGCGCCGCTGCAGGAGGGCCTGTACTTCCACGCGGTCTACGACGACCGGGCCCTCGACGTCTATCTGATGCAGAACTTCGTCGAGCTGCTGCACGCCGTCGACGGGCCCGCCCTGCGCTCCGCCTTCGACACCCTGCTGCGCCGCCACCCGAACCTGCGGTCCGGTTTCTGGCACGAGGGTCTGGACGGCCCGGTGCAGGTGGTGCCGGGCGAGTGGGAGCTGCCCTGGCGGGAGATCGACCTCAGCCATCTCGACCGGGCGGCGCAGGACGAGGCGTTGCGGGAGTTCTCGCTCGCCGACGCGGCGACGCGGTTCGACCTGGCGGCACCGCCGCTGCTGCGGGTGGCCCTGATCCGGTTCTCGGCGGAGCGGTGGATGTTGTGCGTGACGCAGCACCACATCCTGACCGACGGCTGGTCGGAGTCGCTCTTCTTCGAGGAGCTGTTCGCCCTGTACGGGCACGGCGGCTCCGCGGACGTGCTGCCGCCCGTCACCCCGTACCGGGACTACCTGCGCCGGCTGTCGGCCGTGGATCGGGAGGCCGCCGAGCGGGCCTGGCGCACCCATCTGTCCGGGCTGGACCAGGCCACGCTCGTGGCCCGGGCGGATCCGGACCGGCGGCCGGTGACCGCCGAGGTGGTGGACCTGTCCCTGGACGAGGCCACGAGCGACCGGCTGCGGTCCTTCGCTCGGGGCTGCGGGGTCACCCTGAACACCGTGCTCAGCACGGCCTGGGCGATGACCCTGGCCGGGATGACGGGCCGCGACGACGTGGTGTTCGGCGCCACTGTCTCGGGTCGTCCGGCGGACCTCGTCGGGGTCGACCGGATGATCGGCATGTTCATGAACACGCTGCCGTTCCGGGTCTCCCTGCGCCCCGACGAGCCGCTGCGCGAGCTGCTGGTGCGGATCCAGGGCGAGCACGCGGCCCTGCTGCCGCACCACTACGTGGGGCTCGGCCCGATCCAGCAGCTGACCGGCCTCGGCCGGCTCTTCGACACCCTGTACGTGTTCCGCAACACGCCGCTGAACGACGCCGCCCGCGAGGAGGCGGTGGCGGCCCACGCGATCGGCTGGACGCACAGCGTCGACGGCACCCACTACCCGCTGACCCTGGCCGTCACCCCCGGTCCGGCGCTGGAGCTGAGTCTCGGCTACCGGCCCGACCTGTACGACGAGGAGACCGCCCGGCACCTGGCGGGCCGGCTCGCGCTGCTGGTGGAGCAGCTCGCCGACGGCGGGGCGCTCCCGGTGGGCCGACTGCTCACCCTGGACGCGGCGGAGCGGGCCGAACTGCTGGCGACCGGCGACGACATGGGCCACGCGATCCCGGACACCACGGTGATCGACCTGTTCGCCGAGCAGGCCGCCCGGACCCCCGGGGAGACCGCGCTGGTCTTCGAGGACCAGCGGCTCAGCTACGCGGAGCTCGACGCGCGCGCCGACCGGCTGGCCCGGGCCCTGGTGGCGCGGGGCGCGGGGCCGGAGGCCGTGGTGGCCCTCGGGCTGCCCCGGTCGGCGGACTTCGTGGTCGCGCTGTTCGCCGTACTGAAGACCGGCGCGGCCTATCTGCCGCTGGACCTGGACCACCCCGTGGACCGGCTCGGCGCGATGGTGGCCGACGCGGCTCCGCTGTGCCTGGTCACGACGGCCCCGGTGACGGACCGGGTGCCGGTGGTGGGGGGCGTACCGGCACTGCTGCTCGACGACCCCGCGGTGCTGGCCGAACTGGCGGCGCTGCCGGCGGGCCCGCTCGCGGAGTCGGAGCTGACGGGCGTACGGGACGGCCGGAACCCCGCGTACATCATCTACACCTCCGGATCCACCGGGCGGCCCAAGGGCGTCGTGGTGCCCTACTCGGGTCTGACCAACATGCTGCTCAACCACCGCGAGCGGATCTTCGCTCCGGCGGTGGCCCTGGCGGGGGGTCGCCGGATGAAGGTGGCCCACACCGTGTCCTTCGCCTTCGACATGTCGTGGGAGGAGTTCTTCTGGCTGGTCGACGGGCACGAGGTGCACGTCATCGGTGAGGAGCTGCGGCTGGACCCGGCGGCCCTGACAGCGCACTACGACCGCGTGGGCATCGACGTGGTCAACGTGACGCCCTCGTACGGGCTGCAGTTGGTCGAGGCGGGTCTGCTGGACGCGGACCGGCACCGGCCGACGCTGTTCCTGCTGGGCGGTGAGGCGGTACCGGACGGCCTGTGGGAGCTGCTGAAGCGCACCGAGGGCACCATGGGCTACAACCTGTACGGCCCGACGGAGTACACGATCAACGCGCTGGGCGCCGACGTGGACGACAGCGCCGGCTCGTGCGTCGGTCGGCCGATCTTCAACACCCGGGCCTACGTGCTGGACAGCGCGCTGCGGCCGGTCCCCGCGGGTGTGGCAGGTGAGCTGTACCTGGCGGGGGCGGGCCTGGCCCGCGGCTACTTCGGGCGGCCTGCGCTGACCGCGGAGCGGTTCGTCGCAGACCCGTTCGGCGAGCCGGGCACGCTGATGTACCGGACGGGTGACCTGGTGCGGTGGCGCGGGGACGCGCAGATCGACTACCTCGGGCGCGCCGACGACCAGGTCAAGATCCGTGGGTTCCGCATCGAGCTCGGCGAGATCGAGTCGGCCGTCGCGGCCGAGCCGGGCATCGCGGCGGCGGCCGTGATCGTCCACACCGGACCGACCGGCCTCAAGCGGCTGGTCGCCTACACGGTGGCGTCGGCGTCGGACGCTCCCGAACCGGCCGCCCTCCGGGCCCGGCTGTCGGCCTCGCTGCCCGAGTACATGGTTCCGTCGGCCTTCGTGGAGCTGTCGGCACTGCCGCTGACGGTGAACGGAAAGGTGGACCGGGCGGCGCTGCCCGCGCCCGACTTCGGAGACGCGGGCGGCGGACGGGCGCCGAAGGACGCGCGCGAGGAGCTGCTCTGCGGGATCTTCGCGGAGGTGCTGGGGCTGGAGCGCGTCGGGGCCGAGGACAACTTCTTCGAGCTCGGCGGCCATTCGCTGCTGGCGATGCGCCTCGTCGGCCGGATCCGCGCCGAACTGGGCACCCCGGTCCAGGTCGGGGCCGTGATGGCCGCGCCGACGGTGGCGGACCTGGCCTCCCGGATCGGGTCGGACGCCCGCCGGGACGCGCTGCGGGTGCTGATGCCGCTGCGGGAACAGGGCACGGCGGCGCCGCTGTTCTGCTTCCACCCGGCGTCCGGCTTCGCCTGGCAGTACACGGGCCTGCTGCGGTTCCTGGACCCGGATCGGCCGGTGTACGGGCTCCAGTCGCCGGGGCTGTCGGGCGAACAGCCCGACGTGGCCGACGTGGCCGCGCTGGCGGAGCTGTACCTGGCGGAGATCCGTACGGTGCAGCCCGAGGGCCCGTACCACTTCCTCGGCTACTCCTTCGGCGGGACCGTGGCGCAGACGCTGGCCGCACTGCTTCAGGAGCGCGGCGAGGAGGTCGCCTTCCTGGGGCTGCTGGACGCGTACCCGCCGGAGATCGAGGACTGGTCGTACATCGACGCCCCGGACCTGCGCGAGCGCCTCGCACGGGAGGAGAGCGGCTTCCTGCTCTCGGTGGCCGGGCTGAACCCGCCGGAGGGCGATGCTCCGGTGGACCGGGCGGAGGCGGTCGGCGCGATCCGCGACAGCCAGGGCCTGTTGGCCGGCTTCGACGAGGCGCTGCTGGGGGCGATCGTCGACACGAACGTGCACTGCGTCCGGCTGCTGTCACGCAGCCGCACCCTCCGCTACCGCGGTGACGTGCTGTTCTTCACCGCGTCCCGGTCCACCCCCGCGGACGAGGCCCCGGGGCTGGTCTGGCCCGCGTACCTGGACGGCCGGATCGAGGAGCACGTCCTCGACTGCTCGCACGACGACCTGCTGTCCCCCGCGGTCCTGGCGGAGATCGGCCCGGTGCTGGCGCGTGCGCTGGCGCCTGCCGGGCCGACCGCCCGGGACTGACGCCCCGCGGGGGGGGGGGGGGGGGGGGGGGGGGCCCCCCCCCCCCCCCCCCCCCCCACCCCACCCATAAGGCGGTCGGTCATGGCTCAGATCTCCACCGAAGTCCTCGGCGACGAGCGCGGCACTCTCCTCGCCTTCGTCGAAGCCCAGCGCACGGCGATCCGCGAATCGCTGCTCGGGCTGAGCGAGGAACAGGCCGCGAGCCGCCCCAGCGCCAGCGAGCTCACCCTGTCCGGTCTGGTCAAGCACGTGGCCGAGGTCGAGCTGAACTGGCTGCGCCTCGCCCAGCAGGCGCCCAACGAGCGGGCGCGCACCCAGGAGACCTGGGGTGAGGCCTTCCGCCTGGTCGACGGCGAGTCCATCCCGTCGGTCCTCGCCTTCTGGGACGAGGTCGCCGAGCAGACGGCGGCCTTCGTCGCCACCGTCCCGAGCCTGGACGACACCTTCCCGCTGCCGCCGGCGCCCTGGTTCCCCAAGGACACCAAGGTCTCGATGCGCTGGATGCTGCTGCACCTGGTGGAGGAGTTCGCCCGGCACGCGGGTCACGCGGACATCGTCCGGGAGTCCCTGGACGGCACCCGCGCCATGGGGTGAGCGTGGGTGAGTAGCCTGGCCCCATGTCAGCGATCCGGCTTCTTGTCCTCGGTGCGGTCCGCCAGCACGGGCGGGCCCACGGGTACCAGGTACGCAACGACCTGGAGTACTGGGGCGCCCACGAGTGGTCGAACACCAAGCCCGGATCGATCTACCACGCGCTCAAGCAGATGGCGAAGCAAGGCGTCCTGCACGCGCACGAGGTGGCGCCGAGCGCGGCGGGCGGGCCGCCGCGCACCGAGTACGAGGTGACGGACGCCGGCCGCGCGGAGTACTTCCGGCTGCTGCGCGAGGCCCTCGCGGCGTACGACCAGAAGACGGACGTGCTGTCCGCGGCGATCGGCTTCATGGTCGACCTGCCGCGGGCGGAGGTGCTCGCGCTGCTCGGGGAGCGGATGGCGAAGCTGGCGCTGTGGCGGTCGTCGGTGACGGACTACTACACGCCGGAGGGCGGCCCGGAGGCGCTGGGCCACATCGGCGAGATCATGCACATGTGGGTCCACTCCGCGGATGCCGAGGCGGAGTGGACGCGCGGGCTGGTGGCCCGGATCGAGGGGGGCGCGTACTCCTTCGCCGGTGAGGGCGGCGTCCCGTTCGTGGGGGTCCTCGCGGACGGCCAGGAGAACGCGTACACCTCGCACCAGGATGCGTAATCAAGTTTGACTAGCCTGAGAGTGGGCACTACCTTGTGGCACGCCCAGCTATTCAAATTTGATTACCGGAGGAGCGGTTTTGGCGATCTTCGTCGAAGGTGTCCACAAGCGGTACGGCGACAAGCCCGCGCTGGCGGGGCTCGACCTGGAGGTGAAGCCCGGCACGGTGCACGCCGTCCTCGGCCCCAACGGAGCCGGAAAGACCACGGCCGTGCGCATCATGAGCACCCTGCTGCGGCACGACGAGGGCGTGGTCCGGGTCGCCGGCCACGACGTACGCACCCAGGCGCCGGCCGTCCGCGCCCGGATCGGGCTGCTCGGCCAGCACGCGGCGCTCGACGAGGACCTGGCCGGACGGCAGAACCTGGAGATGTTCGGCCGCCTCCACCACCTCGGCGCCCGGCGGGCGGGGCTGCGGGCCGACGAACTGCTGGACCGCTTCGGCCTCGCGGACACCGGCCGCAAGGCGGTGAAGCAGTACAGCGGCGGCATGCGCCGCCGGCTCGACCTCGCGGCGTCCCTGATCACCGACCCGGAGGTGCTCTTCCTCGACGAACCGACCACCGGGCTCGACCCGCGCGGCCGCACCGAGGTGTGGAGCGCGGTCCGCTCCCTGGTGGGCGGCGGCACCACCGTCCTGCTGACCACGCAGTACCTGGAGGAGGCCGACCAGCTGGCCGACCGCATCACGCTGATCGACGCGGGCCGGAGGGCGGCCGAGGGCACGGCCGACGAGCTGAAGTCCCTGCTCGGGGCGGACCGGATCGTCGTCGTCCTGCGGGACGCGGCACGGCTGGCGGAGGCGGCGCGGCTGCTGCCGGACCCGACCGTGGATCCGGACTCCCTGACCCTGAGCTTCCCGGTGGCGGACCGGATGGCGGGTCTGACCCTGACCCTGCGCGCCCTGGAGGAGGCCGGTATCGAGGCGCTCGACCTCGCGGTCCGCCGCCCCACGCTCGACGAGGTCTTCCTGCGCCTGACCGACCGCGAGGAGGTGGCCGCATGAGCGCGGCATGGGTGGTCTCGGACTCCTGGACGATGACCCGGCGCGAGCTCGCGCACTGGGGCCGCAGGCCGGTCCAGGTGGTCGTCGGACTGGTCTTCCCGGTGATGCTGCTGCTGATGTTCGGCTTCCTCATCGGCGGCGGGCGCGGGATCGACGGCGAGTACGTGGAGTTCCTGGTGCCCGGGATGCTCGCGCTGACCATGGCCTTCGGCCTGGAGGCGACGATGACCGCCGTCACCCAGGACCTCGGCAAGGGGGTGATCGACCGGTTCCGCGCCATGCCGATGTCCTCCGCGGCGGTCCTGGTCGGCCGCAGCGTCGCGGACATGCTCCAGTCGGCGGTGGGCCTGGTCGTCCTCGCGGGCGTCGGCCTGCTGCTGGGCTGGCGCCCGCACGGCTCGCCCGCGGCCACCCTGGCGGCCTTCGCGCTGCTCCTGCTGCTGCGCTTCGCGATGCTGTGGATCGGCATCTTCCTCGGCATGGTCGCGGGCCGCCCGGAGATGGTGCAGGCGGTGCAGATCCTGGTGTGGCCGGTGGGCTTCCTCTCCAACGCCTTCGCCACGCCGGAGGCCATGCCGGGCTGGTTGGGAGCGGTGGTGGAATGGAACCCGATGTCGGCGACGGCGACCGCGGTCCGCGACCTGTTCGACAACCCCGCCGCGGCCGGCACCTCGTGGGCCGGTGACCACGCGACGCTGCTCGCCGTCGGCTGGCCGGTCCTGCTGCTGGCGCTCTTCTTCCCCCTGGCGGTGGCCAGGTTCCGCGGCCTGAGCAGGTAGCCGCCGGAACGGACTTGCACCTCACGCCACGTGAGGAAGCACAGTGAAGGGCGTACCCAACCAGAGGGCGGAAGAGATGAGCTACTCCGTGGGCCAGGTCGCCGGTTTCGCCGGAGTCACGGTGCGCACCCTGCACCACTACGACGAGATCGGGCTGCTCTCCCCGAGCGGGCGCAGCCACGCGGGACACCGGCGGTACGACGACGCCGACCTGGACCGGCTGCAGCGGATCCTGTTCTACCGGGAGCTCGGCTTCCCCCTCGACGAGGTCGCGGTCCTGCTGGACGACCCGGAGACCGATCAGCGGGAGCATCTGCGCCGGCAGCACGCCCTGCTGACCGACCGGATCGACCGGCTCCAGCAGATGGCCAAGGCCGTCGAGCACGCCATGGAGGCGAAGAAGATGGGCATCAACCTCACGCCCGAGGAGAAGTTCGAGGTCTTCGGGGACGAAGACCCGGAGCAGTACGCGCAGGAGGTCGAGGAGCGCTGGGGCGATACCACGGCGTACGCGGAGTCCCAACGCCGCGCGGCCTCGTACACGAAGGACGACTGGCAGCGCATGCAGGACGAGTCCGCCGACTGGGGCCGTCGGTACGCGGCGGCCATGGAGGCGGGCGAGCCCGCCGACGGCGAGCTCGCGACGGACCTGGCCGAGGAACACCGTCTGCACATCGCCAAGTGGTTCTACGACTGCCCGTACGAGATGCACACCTGCCTCGGTGAGATGTACGTGGCGGACGAGCGGTTCACGGCGTTCTACGACGCGGTGCGGCCGGGCATGGCCGAGCACCTCCGGGACGCGATCCTGGCGAACGCGGTGCGCAAGCTGTAGCCCGGATGATCACCCGCGCGACCCCCTCCGGTCCCTGGAACCGGGCGGGGGTCGTGTGCGTTGATAATTGAAACCGCTCCTTCCGCCTTACGCCCCCCGATTCCAGGAGAGCCCGGAACCCGTGTATACGCTTGCGCTCGGCCCAGAGTGGCTGTCCCCGGACTACCTGATCTCGCACTTCGGTCTGATCGGCATCCTGGTCATCGTCTTCGCCGAATCGGGACTCTTCGCCTTCCTTCCCGGCGACTCCCTGCTCTTCACGGCGGGTCTGCTGGTCGCGGACGGGCAGTACATCAAGCAGCCGCTGTGGCTGGTCTGCACCCTGATCGTGGCCGCCGCCATCATCGGTGACCAGGTCGGATACATGATCGGCAAGTTCTTCGGGCCGAAGCTCTTCAACCGGCCGAAGTCCAAGCTCTTCAAGCGGGAGAACCTGGACAAGGCGCACGAGTTCATGGACAAGCACGGCCCCAAGGCCATCGTGCTCGCCCGCTTCGTGCCGATCATCCGTACCTTCGCCCCGATGGTCGCGGGCGCCGGCACGATGAAGTACCGCACCTTCCTGACCTACAACGTCATCGGCGGCATCGGCTGGGGCGCGGGCGTCACGATCGCCGGCTACTGGCTCGGGCAGATCGAGTTCATCAAGACGAACGTCGAGCCGATCCTGGTGGGCATCGTCCTGATCTCGGTCATCCCGGTGATCTTCGAGGTGCTGAAGGCCCGCAAGGAGGGCAAGGCGGCCGCCGAGTCGGCCGAGGCCGTGGCCGACGGCTCCGCCCCGCAGGCCCCGGGCGCGCGCGGCCGCCACGCCAAGCGCTGAGGCCCGCTCACAGCACCCCGTACGCCCGTACCGCCCCGGAGAGCCCAACCTGAGGCCCCGGGGCGTACGTGTGCCCGTACGAGGCCGCGTACGGGCACACCCGCGCGGCGCGCCGGGACTCAGAAGCCGCGGGTCCGCTTGGCGGCGCGGCGCTTGGCGGCGCTGGCGGCCCCCGGGATGCGCATGAACAGCCGCGAGGCCTCCGACCCGAGGTTGACCCCGATGGCGATGGCCAGCGCGATGGCCGCGGCGTTCACCAGCGAGCCCAGGCCCTCGTTCAGCCGGTTCTCGGCGATCAGCAGCAGCCCGTAGTACACCGCCGAGCCGGGCAGCAGCGGGCCGATGGCGGCCGTCACGTACGGCAGGGCGGAGGCGAAGCGGTAGCGGGAGAAGAGCTGCCCGAAGAGGCCCACGAGCCCGGCCGCGACGGCCGTGGACGGCACGGGCGGGATGCCGCCCGCGTAGTGCAGGGCCCCGAAGGTGACCCAGGCGACGGCGCCGTTCAGCGTCACGATCCACACGCTGGAGCGCTCCTGCTGGAGCAGGATCGCGAAGGTGAACACCAGCACCATCGAGGCGGCGATCTGGATCAGCGGCCGCTGCTGGATCTGGAGGACCTCCTCCGGGCGCGGCGAGGCGTCGAACTGCAGCCCGACGTAGAGCACCACCAGCACGCCCATGATGATGCCGATGAAGAGGTACATGACCTCCAGCAGCCGGGCGGAGGCGGTGATGTAGTAGCCGGTCAGGCCGTCCTGCACGGCCGCGACCACGGCCCGTCCCGGCAGCAGCGCGAACAGCCCACCGGTGATCACGGCGGAGGCCTTGACGTCGATCGCGGTCATGTTGAGCGCCACGCCGATGGCGGCGGGCGGCATCGCGGCGACCACGAACTGGTAGAACTCGGGCAGCCCGCGCCCGGCGCACAGCCAGGCCAGGCGGTCGCCGAGGATCGCGCCGAGAGCCGCGGCGATGAAGACGAGGACCCCGCCGCCGACGAGGGTGGAGGCGGCCCCGGCGAGCAGTCCGGCGGAGGCCGTGAGCATCCAGCCGGGGTACGGGTGCCGATTGCGGCGGATCTCGGCGAGGCGCCGGTAGGCCTCCTCCAGCGTCACGTCGATCTCGTGGGCGCTGATGTCGTCCACGAGCCGGAACACGGCCGCGAGCCGGTTGTAGTCCGTGCCGCGGCGGCGCACGGTCCGGCTGGCCGTGACCGGGTCGCCCACGAGCGAGGGGTGGTGGGTGATGGACAGCATGGTGAAGGTGACGGTCGGCTCGCAGCGGTCCAGTCCGTACGAGCGGGCCACCGCGAACATCGCGGCCTCGACGTCCTCGGCGCCCTCACCGCCCGCGAGCAGCAGCTCGCCGATGCGCAGGGTCAGGTCGAGCACGCGGCCCACGGCGGGCCCGGTCTCGCTGTGGCGCTGCACGAGCTCCGGTACGGGGCGTACGTCGACCGGCATGCGCAGCATCGTGCGCATGCGGTCCTGCCAGGGCGATTCCTTCATCCGCGCGACGGGGAAGCCCTGGCCGGGGGTGTAGGCGGGCGGGGACTGCGCGGCCCGGTAGGTGGCCGGGGCGGCGAAGGCCGATCCCTCGGGCTCGGGCTCCACCGGTTCGGCGCCCGCCGGACGGGCGAATTCCGAGGTGGGCTGGTCCTCCTCGAACGCGTCCGGCTCCATGCCGGGCGGCGGCGTGAAGGCGCTGTGCGCCTCGTCGGACTGGGGCTTCCTGTCCTCTGCCCCGTCGGCCTCCGCCACGCGTCCTCCAGTCCGTGATCACCCGGGGTATCAGTATGCGGAATCGTTTCCTCCCGCCGCACACCCAGCGCGCACCCGCCGTACGGCCGCCGCGCACCCACCGCCTACCCGGTGACGCCCGTCGCAGCGGTCCGGGAACGCGACAGCGGGCGGCATCCCGGAAGGGATACCGCCCGCCATGTCACGAGGGGCGCGGGGGAGTGCCCCGGCCCGTCACCGCCGAGCGCGAGCTCAGTGGTGGCCGCCCTGCGCCTCCAGGCGCTTGAACGAGGCCTCGATCTCGGCCTCGGCCTCGGTGCGGCCGACCCAGTTCGCGCCCTCGACGGACTTGCCCGGCTCCAGGTCCTTGTAGACCTCGAAGAAGTGCTGGATCTCCAGGCGGTCGAACTCGGAGACGTGGTGGATGTCGCGCAGGTGCTCGACACGCGGGTCGGAGGCCGGCACGCAGAGCAGCTTGGCGTCGCCGCCCGCCTCGTCCGTCATGTTGAACATGCCGATGGCGCGGCACTTGATCAGGCAGCCCGGGAAGGTCGGCTCGTCAAGGATGACCAGCGCGTCCAGCGGGTCGCCGTCCTCGCCGAGGGTGTTCTCGACGAAGCCGTAGTCGGCCGGGTAGCTGGTCGAGGTGAAGAGGCGACGGTCCAGACGGATCCGGCCGGTCTCGTGGTCCACCTCGTACTTGTTCCGCGAACCCTTGGGGATCTCGATGGTGACGTCGAACTCCACGTCCTGCTCCTCCATGATCAGCTGCATTGCTTCGGGACTGCGTCGATTCATCTGCGTGCGCGTCCGTCCCAGCCCTGCCGGGTGGGGTGCCATGCTCGCGGCAAGACGCAGTGGTTAAGTGTCCCTCACGCATATGTGTGATCGCGAAAGGGGCTGGTCCGAGGTGCCATTGGTCAAGACCTGGCAGCTCATCGCAGGGTCGGCCGTCGCCGGCCTCGCCCTGTCGGTGGCAGCGGTGGCCGCGGCCGGTCCTTGGGACTCCGGCCAGCGTAAGGCCGAGCGGGACAGAGCCGCCTCCTGGGGCCGTACGGGTGGCGCAGATCACGATGGAGGAGCGGCTTCCGGCACCCTGCCCGAAGCCGCGCCCAGCGCCCCCGGAGTGCTCGGCGCGATCGGCCCCGGCGTCCCCCGCGCGCAGAGCGCCCCCGCCGAGCCCGCCTCCGCCGGAGGCCTGGCCGCCACGCTGAAGCCGCTGCTCGCCGACCCCGCGCTCGGCACCGTCCGTACCGCGTCCGTCGTCGACACCGCCACCGGGCAGATCCTCTACGAGGCCGGGGCCCGGGACGCGATGACCCCCGCCTCCACCGTCAAGATCGTCACCGCCACTGCCGTGCTGGCCGCCCTCGGGCCCGAGCACCGGATCAGGACCACCGTCACGCCCGGCGCCGCCCCCGGGCAGATCGTCCTGGTCGGCGGCGGCGACCCCTCGCTCACCGCGAAGAAGAAGAGCCCCGCCGGATCCGGCGGCAGCCTCGTCGCCCTCGCCGCCGACACCGCGCAGGCCCTCAAGGCCGCCGGCACCGACACCGTGACCCTCGGATACGACGACAGCCTCTACGCGGGCCCCGTCCGCCACCCGATCGGCGGCAACCCCAACATCGCTCCGGTGACCTCCCTGACGGCCGACGAGGGCCGCCCCGACGACTCCACCTCCGGGCCCGTGGACCGCGCCGAGGACCCCTCCCGCGACGCCGCCCGGGCCTTCCGGACCCTGCTGGCCGACCGCGGCATCAAGGTCACCGGCGAACCGGCGAAGGCCAAGGCCGCCGCAGGCGTCCAGCCGCTGGCCGTCACCCTCTCCACCCCGATCGGCGGGCTCGTCGAGCGGATGCTGACCAACAGCGACAACGACATCGCCGAGGCCCTCGCCCGACAGACCGCCCTCGCCTCCGGCCGACCCGCGAGCTTCGAGGGCGCCGAGCAGGCCGTCACCGACCGGCTCACCGCCCTCGGCATCGACACCGCCGGCTCCCGCTTCGCCGACGGCAGCGGCCTGAACCGCGCCGACAAGGTCAGCGCCGGCCTGCTGACCGGACTCCTCGCCAAGGCCGCCGACCCCAAGCGTCCCGAGCTGCGCCCGGTCCTCACCGGACTGCCCGTCGCCGGATTCACCGGAACCCTGAAGGCCCGCAACTCCGGCACCTCCCCGGCCGCCGGCCTGCTCCGCGCCAAGACCGGCACCCTGACCGGGGTGAACTCGCTGTCCGGGACGGTCGTCGACCCCTCCGGCCGACTCCTCGCCTTCGCCTTCCTCACGGCCAACAGCCCCGGCCCCGAGGGCGCGGAGAAGGCCCTCGACAAGCTGGCCGCGGCCGTCGCGACCGCTTCGTAGGGGGTCCGCAGGAGGGCCGGTCCACGTACGGTTGACGCATGACGAGCATCGGTGGTGCGGAGATGGTCGACTGGAACCTCGCGGTGGCGACCGCGACCCGACTGGTACGACCCGGCCCGGAGGTCACCCGGGACGAGGCGCGGGCCGTCGTCGCGGAGCTGCGGCGGCACGCCAGGACCTCGGAACGGCACGTGCGTGAGTTCACCCGGATGATCCCCGAGGGGTCGGCCGTCCCCGACACACCCGTCCTGGTCGTCGACCGGGCCGGCTGGGTCAAGGCCAACGTCGCCGGATTCCGCGAACTGCTCCAGCCGCTCCTCGGCAAGATGCAGGACCGCCGCGCGGGCGCCCCGGGCGGAGCCGTCCTCGGAGCCGTCGGCGGCAAGGTCACCGGCGTCGAGCTGGGCATGCTGCTGAGCTTCCTGGCCTCCCGGGTCCTGGGCCAGTACGAGACCTTCGCGCCGGTCACCCGGGACCTGCCCGGCGCCGGCGGCGGCCGACTGCTGCTCGTCGCGCCCAACATCGTGCACGTCGAGCGCGAGCTGGAGGTGCACCCCCACGACTTCCGGCTCTGGGTCTGCCTGCACGAGGAGACGCACCGTACACAGTTCACGGCGGTCCCGTGGCTGCGCGAGCACCTCGAAGGCGAGATCCAGACGTTTCTCGGCGCCACCGAGGTCGACCCGTCCACCGTCCTGGAACGCATCCGCGAGGCCGCCCAGTCCTTCGCGGGCGCCCGCCCCGACGCCGAGAGCGCCGACGAAGGGCGCTCCCTCGTGGAACTCGTACAGACCCCCGAGCAGCGCGAGATCCTGGGCCGGCTGACCGCCGTCATGTCCCTGCTGGAAGGCCACGCCGACTTCGTCATGGACGGGGTCGGCCCCCAGGTGGTGCCCTCCGTCGCCGAGATCCGCGAGAAGTTCCAGCAGCGCCGGGCCAGCGGCGCGGGCCGCCTCGACGCCGCCCTGCGCAAACTGCTGGGCCTCGACGCCAAGCTGCGCCAGTACCGCGACGGCGAGCGCTTCGTGCGCGCCGTCGTCGGCCAGGTCGGCATGGACGGCTTCAACCGGGTGTGGACCTCCCCGAACACACTGCCGACCAAGGCGGAGATCGCCGGCCCCGCCGACTGGGTGGCACGCGTGCACCGCAAGGGGAGCGAACCGAGCGAAGCGGAGTGACACAAGGGGCGTAAACATGTCTCACTGGGGGAAGCAGCGTCACCCGTCCGAGGGACCGTGGGCCGTGGAAGGGCGTGCGATGCTCGGGGAACGGCTCGGCTCTGTCACCATCGACGCACTCTGAGTGACATCCTCCCGTTCCGCGGGGGCAGCCGGGCAGCAGCACCCCAGCACACCACCCCAACGCCTCCGAGGCATCCGAACTCCATCGAAGGGCACCGGACATGGGTCCCCATCCTGCGGTCGCGGCGATACGCCTGGCGGTCCGCCGCGTACTCCACGACGTCCTCACCGACCTCACCGACCACACAGGCAGTCCCGCCGCCCCCCGCCGCGCCGGGGGCCCCCTGCCGCTCGTCCTCGTCGCGTGCTCCGGCGGCGCCGACTCCATGGCGCTCGCCTCCGCCCTCGCCTTCGAGGCCCCCAAGCTCGGCATCCGGGCCGGCGGCATCACCGTCGACCACGGACTGCAACCCGGTTCCGACCTCCGCGCCGCCGAGGTCGTCACCCGCATGACCGCACTCCGCCTCGACCCGGTGGAGTCCGTCGCCGTGCGCGTCGGCCGCGACGGCGGACCCGAGGCCGCCGCCCGCGACGCCCGCTACGGGGCCCTGGACGAGGCCGCGGACCGTCTCGGCGCCGCCGCCGTGCTGCTCGGCCACACCCGGGACGATCAAGCCGAAACCGTCCTGCTGGGCCTGGCCCGCGGCTCCGGCATCCGTTCGCTCTCCGGCATGCCCGAGGTCTCCGGCGGGTCCGCAGGCCGTACGAACCGCTACCGCCGACCCTTCCTCCAGGTCGACCGGCAGACCGCCCGCAAGGCCTGCATGGTCCAGTCCCTCCCCGTCTGGGACGACCCGCACAACATCGACCCCGCCTACACCCGCTCCCGGCTGCGCCACGAGGGACTGCCCGCCCTCGAGAAGGCACTCGGCAAGGGGGTCGTCGAGGCGCTCGCCCGCACCGCGCAACTCTCCCGCGACGACGCCGACGCGCTGGACGCCTGGGCCGCCGACGCGGAGACCGGCGTACGCGACGCGGACGGCCGCCTGGAGTGCGCCAAGCTCTACGCCCTGCCCCCGGCCGTCCGCCGCCGCGTGCTGCGCAGGGCCGTCGTCGCGGCGGGGTCCCCCGCGGGCTCGCTCTTCGCCCGCCACATCGAAGAAGTCGACCGCCTCATCACCGGATGGCGGGGTCAGGGCGCCATCAACCTGCCCGGCCGGGTCGAGGCCCAGCGGCAGGGTGGCAGACTTGTCATCCGGCAGGGCTGATTGGTGCTGAAACACGGCTGAGTCCTCCGGGGTCGCCCCCGGAGCCCCGGCCGACAACGAAAGTGATGCGGGTGGACGAGAAGGACATGGGCAACGACCTCCAGTCGGTGCTCATCACCAAGGAAGAGATCGACGCGAAGCTGGCCGAGCTGGCCGCGAAGATCGACGCGGAGTACGCGGGCAAGGACCTGCTCATCGTCGGTGTGCTCAAGGGCGCCGTGATGGTGATGGCGGACCTGGCGCGTGCCTTGTCCACCCCGCTCACCATGGACTGGATGGCGGTGTCCTCGTACGGCGCCGGGACCCAGTCCTCCGGTGTGGTGCGGATCCTCAAGGACCTGGACACCGACATCAAGGACAAGCACGTCCTGATCGTCGAGGACATCATCGACTCGGGCCTGACGCTGTCCTGGCTGCTGTCGAACCTGGGCTCCCGCCAGCCGGCCTCCCTGGAGGTCGTCACGCTGCTGCGCAAGCCGGAGGCCGCGAAGGTCGCGATCGACGTGAAGTGGGTCGGCTTCGACATCCCCAACGAGTTCGTCGTGGGCTACGGCCTGGACTACGCGGAGAAGTACCGCAACCTGCCGTTCGTCGGCACGCTCGCCCCGCACGTCTACGGCGGCTGATCCACTCCCGCCCGCGCCCCGTCCCCCGGGAACCCCGCCGAGCCTGCGGGGAACCTGGGGGCGATTCCCGCCGTTGAAGCAGGGGAAGGCGGGTCTGTCAGCCGTCCCACAGGGCCGCGGGTGACAATTCAGGGGTACATTCCGAAGAACAGTCTTTACTCACAGCAGCATTTACCTACGGGCAGGAGGGACGGGACGCCTGGCGTCCCGTATGGATGGACGTGAAGCGATACTTCCGTGGGCCGGTCATGTGGATCGTGCTGGCCGTCCTCGCCGTGGTCGTGTTGATGAATGTCGTCGGCTCCGGCGGCGGCTACAAGTCGGTGGACACCAGCGAGGTCATCAAGGCGATCAACACTGGCCAGGTGGAGACAGCCAAGCTGACCACCGGCGACAGCCAGATGATCAAGATCGAGCTCAAGCAAGGCGAGAAGCTCGGCAAGCACGACGGCACCAAGTTCCAGGCCAACTACATCGGGGATCAGGGCGTCCAGCTCGCCCAGAGCCTCCAGACCAAGTACGACGCCGGTCAGATCCCGGACGGATACTCCGTCACGCCGGACAAGACCAGCCCGTTCCTGAGCGTGCTGCTCTCGCTCCTGCCCTTCGTGCTCATCGTCGTTGTCTTCCTGTTCCTGATGAACCAGATGCAGGGCGGCGGCTCCCGAGTCATGAACTTCGGGAAGTCCAAGGCCAAGCTCATCACCAAGGACACCCCGAAGACCACGTTCGCCGATGTCGCGGGCTCGGACGAGGCCGTCGAGGAACTTCACGAGATCAAGGAGTTCCTCCAGGAGCCGGCGAAGTTCCAGGCCGTCGGCGCCAAGATCCCCAAGGGCGTGCTGCTGTACGGTCCGCCCGGCACCGGCAAGACCCTGCTGGCGCGTGCCGTCGCGGGCGAGGCCGGTGTCCCCTTCTACTCGATCTCCGGATCCGACTTCGTCGAGATGTTCGTCGGTGTCGGTGCCTCGCGTGTCCGTGACCTGTTCGAACAGGCCAAGGCCAACGCTCCGGCGATCGTCTTCGTCGACGAGATCGACGCCGTCGGCCGGCACCGCGGTGCGGGTCTCGGCGGCGGTCACGACGAGCGCGAGCAGACCCTCAACCAGCTGCTGGTCGAGATGGACGGCTTCGACGTGAAGGGCGGCGTCATCCTGATCGCCGCCACGAACCGCCCGGACATCCTCGACCCGGCGCTGCTGCGCCCGGGCCGCTTCGACCGGCAGATCGCGGTCGACCGTCCGGACATGCAGGGCCGTCTGGAGATCCTCAAGGTCCACCAGAAGGGCAAGCCGGTCGCCCCGGACGTCGACCTGGGCGCCGTCGCCCGTCGCACGCCCGGCTTCACCGGTGCCGATCTCTCCAACGTCCTGAACGAGGCCGCGCTGCTCACGGCGCGCTCGGACAAGAAGCTGATCGACAACCACTCGCTGGACGAGGCGATCGACCGTGTCGTGGCGGGCCCGCAGAAGCGGACCCGGATCATGTCGGACCGGGAGAAGAAGATCACCGCGTACCACGAGGGCGGACACGCCCTGGTCGCGGCGGCCTCCCCGAACTCCGACCCGGTCCACAAGATCACGATCCTGTCCCGCGGTCGGGCCCTGGGTTACACCATGGTCCTGCCCGACGAGGACAAGTACTCGACCACGCGCAACGAGATGCTCGACCAGCTGGCGTACATGCTGGGCGGGCGCGCGGCGGAGGAACTGGTCTTCCACGACCCGACCACCGGCGCGGCGAACGACATCGAGAAGGCCACCGCCACGGCGCGGGCCATGGTCACGCAGTACGGCATGACCGAGCGTCTCGGTGCGATCAAGTTCGGCGGCGACAACACCGAGCCGTTCCTGGGTCGCGAGATGTCGCACCCGCGGGACTACTCGGAAGAGGTCGCGGCGCTGGTCGACGAAGAGGTCAAGAAGCTCATCGAGACCGCGCACAACGAGGCCTGGGAGATCCTGGTCGAGAACCGCGACGTCCTCGACAACCTGGTCCTCGCGCTGCTGGAGAAGGAGACGCTGAACAAGGAGCAGATCGCAGAGATCTTCTCGACGATCGTGAAGCGTCCGGCCCGCCCCGCGTGGACCGGCTCCTCCCGCCGCACCCCCTCCACCCGTCCGCCGGTGCTCTCTCCCAAGGAGCTCCAGCTGACGAACTCGGCGAACGGCACGTCGGCCGTCGCGCCGGTCTCCACGGAGAAGGGCATCGAGGTGGCTCCCGAGGACCGTCCCGAGTAGAGGGCGGCCCGACCCACCCGGAATGGAAGCCGCGCCCCCCAGGTTCTAGCCTGGGGGGCGCGGCACATTTGTACGACCGCGTGTGCGGACAGGAACGAGGATGAGATGACCGACCCAGTGACCCTGACCGGTGACGAGGGCACGATCGGCGTGTTCGACGAGAAGCGCGCCGAGGCGGCGGTCCGTGAGCTTCTGATCGCGGTCGGCGAGGACCCGGACCGAGAGGGCCTGCTGGAGACCCCGGCGCGCGTGGCGCGGTCGTACCGGGAGATATTCGCCGGGCTGTACCAGAAGCCCGAAGAGGTCCTGACGACGACGTTCGACCTGGGCCACGACGAGATGGTCCTGGTGAAGGACATCGAGGTCATGAGTTCGTGTGAACATCATTTGGTCCCGTTCCACGGCGTCGCCCACGTCGGTTACATCCCGTCCACGGACGGCAAGATCACCGGCCTGTCGAAGCTGGCTCGCCTCGTGGACGTGTTCGCCCGCCGACCCCAGGTACAGGAGCGCCTGACCACGCAGATCGCGGACTCCCTGATGGAGATACTGGACCCGCGCGGGGTCATCGTGGTCATCGAGTGCGAGCACATGTGCATGACCATGCGTGGGGTCCGCAAGCCCGGCGCGAAGACCATCACGTCGGCGGTCCGCGGCCAGCTCCGCGACCCCGCCACCCGTAACGAGGCCATGAGCCTGATCATGGCCCGCTGAGTCGGTGCCCGAGGCGGACGGCTGGGAGCCGCTGAGCGAGGACGTCCGGCGGACCCTGGAGCTGCTGCCGGCCGAGGAGCCGGACGCCGGCCGGCGCTTCGGGGACCAGATCGCGCACACCCGGATGCACGCGAGCGACTGCGCCTGTCCGTGCGTGTACCTGCGTGTGGACACGGACACCGTGCCGGCGGTGCCGATGGAGAAACGCATGGACGTGGTCGCGGCGGCTTCCCTCACCGACGCCGACGGAGGCTACGACGGCGAGGTGAACCTCTTCGCGATCGACGGTGCTCTCGCGGACCTTCAGTTCTGCGACTGGGAGGGCAAAGGGCCGGGCGGCCGCAGGCTGTGGGAGTGGCTGGGGCACGTCCACCCCCTGTAGGCGCCCCGGCCCGGCCTAGGCCTAGGCCTTGGCCGGGGCCTTGGCCGTCGGGTCCTCGTCCTCCGGGAGCTTCAGGACGTGCTCCAGGAAGAGGGCCGCGGCGATGACCGCCACACCCGCCAGGACCGAGAAGCCGGCGTACCAGGCCTGGTCGCGGCGGGCGGGGACGTCGAGGGCGTCGGTCAGCAGGAAGACGCCCACACCGCCGTACATGCCCGCCACCAGCGCCGCCACCAGGGCGCTGGCCTGGCCGAAGACCACCGCGCGGGCCGCCATCAGCGGCTCCACGCCCTTGGCGCCCGGGCGGCGCTCGCGCTGGGCCTTGAGGCGGGCGCGCAGGGACAGGGCCGTAGCCAGCAGCACCGCCGCGATGACGCCCAGGACGATCGGCGCGGCCAGCGGAACGCCCGGCAGGGTGCCGTAGGCGTTCCACAGGCGCGCGCCCGCCCAGGACAGGATCCCGGCGACCAAGAAGATGCCCGCCAGGACCGCCGGCCTCAGTTGCTTCACTTGCCCGTTCCCCACTTTCAGCGAGTAGCCGTGAACAGGCTAACGACTACTCGGGGAGGTGGAGTTCCAGGTCCGGGCGCGGCGTGACGCCGACCAGGCCGATTTCGGCCAGCAGCGCGGTGACCGCGCCGCGGCCCGGGATCTGGGCCTCCGGGTCGATGTCGTGCCAGGGCGCCAGCACGAAGGCACGCTGGTGGGCGCGCGGGTGCGGGAGGGTGAGGACCGGGTCGTCGGAGACACGGTCGGCGTACGCGACGATGTCCACGTCGATCGTGCGGGGCCCCCAGCGTTCCTCGCGGACGCGGTCGAACGCCTCCTCGACGGCGTGCGCGCGCTCCAGGAGCGAGGACGGCGGCAGGGTGGTCTTCACGGCGACCACCGCGTTGAGGTAGGCGGGCTGCGAGCCGGGCTCGACGCCCCACGGCTCGGTCTCGTAGACGGGGGAGACGGCCTTGACCCGCATGCCGGGGGTGTCGCCGAGGGCGTCGATGGCACCCTGCAGGGTCTCCAGCCGGTTACCGAGGTTCGCACCGAGCGCGATGACGGCCCATTTGGGGTTGGACAGGGTGACGTCCGCCGCGTCGACCGTCTCGACGACGGAGGCGGGTACCGGCTGGACGGTGGGGTCGCTCTGAGCGTTCAGTGCGTTGTTCATGCGCGGCTCCGGGTGATCGTGATGGTCACGTCGTCGAAGGGGACGGTGATGGGCGCATCCGGCTTGTGGACGACGACCTCCACCTGTGCCACCGCTTCGTGCTTGAGGCACTGCTGGGCGATCCGCTCGGCCAGGGTTTCGATGAGGTCGACGGGCTCACCCTGGACCACGTCGACGACTTCTTCCGCGACTACCCCGTAATGCACGGTCTTAGCCAGGTCGTCTCCGGCCGCCGCGGGGCGGGTGTCGAGGTGCAGCACGAGGTCGACGATGAAGGTCTGGCCTTCTTCGCGTTCCCGGGGGAAGACGCCGTGGTGCCCGCGAGCCTTGAGGCCGCGCAGCGCGACACGATCCACGCGAATCACTCCTGCTTTCGTAGGTGCTTCCGGTCCCGGGGCTCCCCAGGGCCATGGCTGCGCCGAGTGCGGTCGGCGTCGTCCGTCTTCGAATTTACCTGCGAAACAGTCCGGCTCCCGCCGGAGGGGTCAGGAGGGGTCCTCCTCCTCGTCCTCGTCGGACTCCGTGAGGACGGGAGAACCGTGGTGGGACCAGAGCCGCCAGCCCTCGGATGTGCGTCGGAACACATTCGTCGCGACGACGAGCTGACCGACGAGCGGGCCGAGTTCCCCGCCGTCCTCGGCGGGGCCGCCGCTGAGGATGTTCTCCGTACACGTCACCAGGGCGGTATCGCCTATGACGGCCACTTTGGTGTCGGTGAGGAAGAACTGGATGTAGTCGGTGTGCGACATGATCAGCGCGTACGAGCGCAGGACCTCGCCGCGGCCCGAGAGCACCGGCCAGCCGGGGTGGACGCAGGAGATCTCGTCCTCCAGCCAGAGCGCCGACAGTGAGTCGAAGTCCCCCCGCTCCATTGCCTCGTAGAAGGCCGTGTTGACCTCTTCGACCGCCTCGATGTCGGTTCTGCTCACGGTGCTCCTTGTCGGTGGGTGAGGATCAGAGTGCCCCTTCGACGGCGCGGGCCACCCGTACGGCGTCCGCGGTCGCCCGTACCTCGTGCACCCGCACGGCCCAGGCGCCCTGGTGGGCGGCGATCGCGGAGACGGCGGCCGTGGCGGCGTCCCGTTCGCGGGCGGGCGGCGGGGTGGTGTCGGCGCCGCCGGCCAGGACCCGGCCGAGGAAACGCTTCCTCGACGCGGCGACCAGCAGCGGGAAGCCGAGCGCGCGCAGCTCGGGCAGGTGGGCCACGAGGGCCAGGTCGTGCTCGGCGTTCTTGGCGAAGCCCAGTCCGGGGTCGACGACGATCCGCTCGGGGGCGATCCCGCCGGCCACGACCGCGTCGATCCGGTCCCGCAGTTCGGCGGTGACCTCGGCGAGCACGTCCTCGTAGACGGCGAGGCTGTTCATGCCGGCGCTGAAGCCGCGCCAGTGCATCACCACGAACGGCACCTCGGCGGCGGCGACGGCCGGGATCATCCCGGGGTCGGCCAGCCCGCCGCTGACGTCGTTGACCAGGGCCGCGCCGGCTTCCACGGCCCGGGCGGCGACGGCCGCGCGCATGGTGTCGACGGAGACGGAGACGCCCTCGGAGGCCAGGCCCCGGACCACGGGGACGACCCGGCGCAGCTCCTCCTCCTCGTCGACGCGGGAGGCACCGGGGCGGGTGGACTCGCCGCCGACGTCCACGAGGTCGGCGCCGTGCTCGACGAGGTCGAGGCCGCGCTTGACCGCGGCGGTGGTGTCGAACCAGCGACCGCCGTCGGAGAAGGAGTCGGGGGTGACGTTGACGACGCCCATGACCGCGCAGCGGTCCCAGTCCGGCAGACCTGCGACCCGGCCCCTGCCGGTGGCTCCGCGCTTCGTGTTCATAGGTCCAAGGGTAGGGCTGACCTGGATACGACAGGGCCCCGGCGGCTCGTGACCACCGGGGCCCCTGGACGGGCGTGCGCGGCGGTTACGCCGCCTGGACCTCGCGCTCCTGCTGCTTGGGCACGGACGTCATGTGGGTGTGCGTGCAGGTGCGCACCGGCTTGGGCCGCCGGCGGCTGGCGAAGAGGCGGGGCAGGGCCACCGTGACGAAGCCCTCGGCCTGCATCACGGCGAAGCCGATGCGGGGCAGGTCGCGGCTGTTGCGGTAGACCATGAAGCGCGGCTCCCAGCGGGGGC
Organism: Streptomyces sp. NPDC048331; assembly: GCF_043201215.1. Classification (NCBI taxonomy): domain Bacteria; kingdom Bacillati; phylum Actinomycetota; class Actinomycetes; order Kitasatosporales; family Streptomycetaceae; genus Streptomyces; species Streptomyces sp. NPDC048331. The sequence goes on from NZ_JBICYT010000015.1 coordinate 132,465, forward strand.
GGAACTTCTCGTTGAACTTGTAGAGCGACTCGATCTGGAACCAGCGGGAGAGGAAGACCAGCAGGTTGCGCCACATCCGCAGGACCGGACCGGCGCCGATCTTCTCGCCACGGGCCAGGGCCGCGCGGAACATCGCGAAGTTCAGCGAGACCTTCTCGATCTTCAGGGCGGGAGCGGCCTGCAGGGAGGCGACGATCAGCAGCTCGTTCATGCCGGGGTCGGCGGCGCGGTCGCGGCGCATCAGCTCCAGGGACATGCCGTCCTTGCCCCACGGGACGAAGTGCAGGACGGCCTTCAGGTCGCCGAAGGGGCTGGTGTCGCCCTCCTCCACGCGGTGCGCGGTGGCGATGAAGCAGTCGCCGTCGCCTTCCTCGCCCACCCGGCCCAGGGCCATCGAGAAGCCGCGCTCGGTGTCGGTGCCGCGCCAGGCCTCGGCCGCGCCGCGGACCCGCTCCAGCTCCTCCTCGGTCAGCTCGCTGACCCGGCGGACCTGGGTGGTGTAGCCGTTGCGTTCGATGCGCTTCACCATCTGGCGGACATTGCGCATGGGTCGGCCCGCGAGGGAGAAGTCTTTGACATCGACAATCGCCTCGTCACCCAGCTCCAGGGCGTCCAGACCGGTCTCGCGGGTCCAGACCTCGCCACCGGTCTCGCTGCAGCCCACGACGGCCGGGGTCCAGGAGTGGGCCTTGGCCTCCTCCATGAACCGCTCGATCGCTCCGGGCCAGGCCTCGACGTCGCCGATGGGGTCGCCGGAGGCGAGCATCACGCCGGAGACGACGCGGTAGGTGACGGCGGCCTTGCCGCTGGGGGAGAAGACGACGGCCTTGTCGCGGCGGAGCGCGAAGTGGCCGAGCGAGTCGCGACCGCCGTGCTTGGCGAGCAGCTCGCGCAGCTTGCCCTCGTCGTCGGCGGTGAGCCGGGCGGCCGGGTGCTCGGGGCGGAAGGCCAGGTAGATCGTGGTGAGGGCGGTCAGCATGCCGAGGGCGCCGAGGGAGTACCCGACGGTCCAGGACACCTGACCGGCGTAGTCGACGGGGCCCTCGAAGCCGAAGAGGCCGTAGACGACGTGCGTGATCTGCTCGTACAGGCCCGGATTGCCGACGACCCGGTTCGGGTGGACGTTGACGATGAGCAGGCCGAGCCCGATGGAGCCGGCGCTCATCAGTACGAAGTTGGCGAGGGCCTTCCAGCGGCTGCGGGGGTCGGGCAGCGCCTTGAACTCGTTCTGGTGGCGCAGCAGCAGCGCGAAGAGCGCCGCAGCGATGATCACGCCGACGATCGAGTGCCGGTAGAGGAACTGCGCCACGGCACCGGCCGGGAGCAGGACGACCGCCGCCCGCCAGGCCCGGCGCTTGCGGCGCTTGAGGCCGTGCGCGAGCAGCAGGAGCAGGACGCCCGCGCTGATGGCGAGGGCCGCTGCGAAGGGGCCGAACACCGGCAGCACCTCGGCCACCGCGTGGATCCGGCTGTGTCGGAATCGCGGGAACACCCCTGCCGCGATGTCCAGAAGGCCGACGATCATGACGGCCGTACCTACCAGGCCGGGCACCGACTCCGGCTGTGGACCTCGGAGGATTCGGCGGACCCTGCTCGGAACCTGTCCCGACTTATCGCCATCTATCCTGCTAGACATCGCTTCCCGTTGCTCCGCGAGAGATCATGTGGCCGAAGGCCGCGACAGCCTCCGGTGTGTGGTGCGTCCCTTAGGACGACATCGACGAGGAGCGGGTTCACTCTTTCGTCGGAAAAAAACAGTCCTGCCACCAGAAAGTCGACTGACTGCTCATGGGTCTCACCAGTAATACGGTTCTGGCGCTGGCCATCGTCGCCGGTGTGCTGCTCTTCGCGGCCACGGTGTGGTTCTGGCCGAAGCTCTCGAACCGCACCTGGCGCGCGTTCGCCGGCCGTATCGGGCTGCTGCTCGCGACCCAGCTGGCGCTGTTCTCGGCTGTGGGGCTGGCGGCCAACAAGTCGTTCCTCTTCTACGGTTCCTGGGCCGACCTGCTCGGTCAGGAGACGTCCATGGGCAAGGTCGTCGACCACTCGATGAGCAGCAAGGACATCAAGGTCGTCGACAAGCAGAAGCTGGACGTACCCGGTGGCGCCAAGCCCCAGGTCGGTGGTCAGATCCTGAAGGTTGCCATATCCGGGCAGAAGTCGAAGATTACGAGCCCCGGCTACGTCTGGCTCCCGCCGGAGTACTTCCAGCCCCAGCACAAGGACCAGAACTTCCCCGCGTCCATCGTCCTGACGGGGTACCCGGGCACCGCGGAGAACCTCATCAAAGGGCTCGACTACCCGATGAAGGCCTTCAGCCTGTCCAAGTCGGGCAAGATGAAGCCGATGATCCTGGTCATGCTGCGCCCGACCGTGGCGCCGCCCCGTGACACCGAGTGCGTGGACATACCCGGCGGCCCGCAGACCGAGACCTTCTTCGGCGTGGACCTCCCGCAGGCCATCCAGGACACCTTCCGGGTCGGCAAGAAGCCCGAGAACATGGGCTTCATCGGTAATTCCACGGGCGGTTACTGCGCTCTGAAGATCGCCGCGCACTACCCGCAGACCTTCGGTGCCGCCGCGGGTCTGTCCGCGTACTACGAGGCTCCCGACGACCCGACGACCGGTGACCTGTTCCACGGGGACGAGAAGCTGAAGAAGCGCGCGGACGTCCTGCACAGCATCGAGCACAAGAAGCCGACCGGCACGTCCTTCCTCGTGACCAGCAGCGAGAAGGGCGAGCCGAACCTCGCCGACACCAGGAAGTTCATCAAGAAGGTGCAGGGCCCGGACCGGGTCTCCTCCATCATCCTCGACAGCGGTGGCCACAACTTCAACACGTGGCGACGTGAGATCCCGCCGATGCTGATGTGGATGAGCGGCCGCATCGAGGCCTGAGGCACCGCCCGCCGGCAGCCGCCCGCCGGTGACCGGCGCCGACGTACGTACCTGTGACCGGCCCTACGGGGCCGGTCACCGTCGTTCGTGGGGTCAGGCCTCCTGCAGTTGGGCCCGGCGCAGTGCCCGGTGGACGCCCTCCGGGGTCAGTACGCCGACCAGCGCGCCGGATCGCGGGTCCGTGACCCCGATCCGCCCCGAGTCCTCCTGCAGCAGGGCGGCGAGGGCGTCGCGCAGCGTCGCGCCCAGCTCCACCGACACGGCCGGGGCCGTCCCCTCCGCCTCCGCCAGATCGGTCGCCTCGACCGCGGTGACCGCGAGCCGCTTGAGCCCCCGGTCGGCGCCGACGAAGGAGGCCACGTACTCGGTGGCGGGCGCCCCGAGGACCGCCGCCGGGTGGGCGAACTGCTCGATGGTGCCCGTGCCGTAGACCGCGATGCGGTCGCCGAGCCGGATCGCCTCCTCCAGGTCGTGGGTGACCAGCAGGATGGTCTTGCGCACCGTCTTCTGCAGGGCCAGGAACTCGTTCTGGAGGCGTTCGCGCACCACGGGGTCCACCGCGCCGAAGGGCTCGTCCATCAGCAGCACCGGCGGATCGGCGGCGAGCGCGCGGGCCACGCCGACGCGCTGGCGCTGCCCGCCGGACAGCTGCTCCGGGTACCGGCCCCCGTACACGGACGGGTCCAGGCCGACCAGTTCGAGCAGCTCGGCCGCCCGGGCGCGGGCCTCGGCCCTGGGGGTGCCGATCAGCTGCGGCACGGTCGCCGTGTTCTCCAGCACCGTCTTGTGCGGGAACAGCCCGACCTGCTGGATGACGTACCCGATCCGGCGGCGCAGCTCGACCGGATCGGCGGCCGCGATGTCCTCGCCGTTCAGCAGGATCCGACCGGAGGTCGGGTCGATGAGCCGGTTGACCATCTTCATCGTGGTCGTCTTGCCGCAGCCCGACGGTCCCACGAGCGTGACCAGCTCACCCTCCGCCACCTCGAAGGACAGGTCCTCGACGGCTGTCGTCCCGTCGGGGTAGCGCTTGGTCACGTGCTCGAATCGGATCACAAGCCCATCTTTCCGCACGCCGGCCGCCGATGTGTGAAGGGCGTGTTGCCTCGGTGCGAAGGATTCCGTCCCTTGAGGGTGATGGGGGTTAGGGTCGCTGTAACGGGTGAGTGTGAAGACGTACGTTCGAATGATGGGGGGTGAGGGGTATGGCGGCACCGAACTGCCTGGTGGCGAACGACTGGATCTGCTGGGACTACGTCACCTCCCGCTCCCAGGAACTGACCGACGCCACGGTCGAACACATCTGGCTCACGGGCGTGTCGGTCCTGATCGGCATCGCCGTGTCGGTGCCGCTGGCGCTGCTGGCCCGGCGCGGCCGCCACTGGGCGGCGCCCGTCCTGGGCCTGACCACCCTCCTCTACACGATCCCCTCGCTCGCCATGTTCTCCCTGTTGCTGCCCGTCTTCGGACTCTCGGCCGCCCTGGTGGTGACCGGGCTGGTGCTGTATTCGCTGACGATCCTGGTCCGCAACGTCCTGGCCGGCCTGGAGGCCGTGCCCGAGGACGTACGGGAAGCCGCGCGCGGCATGGGGTACGGCCCCGGGCGCCTGCTGTGGCAGGTCGAACTGCCGCTCGCGCTGCCCGCGCTGCTCGCCGGCGTACGGATCGCCACCGTCTCGACGGTCGCGCTGACGACGGTCGGCTCCATCGTGGGCAAGGGCGGCCTCGGCAACCTCATCGCCCCGGCCGTGAACAGCTCCTTCAAGGCCCAGGTGCTCACCGCCTCGGTGCTGTGCGTGCTGCTGGCGCTCGTGGCCGACCTGCTGCTGCTCGGCGTGCAGCGGCTGCTCACCCCGTGGACCCGGGCAGGTACCGGGGGCCGGACCGCGTTTTCGGCGTCGGCTCAGGCGTCGGCTCCGACTCAGGCGTCGGGCGCCGCTTCGGCCGCCGCGGCTTCCGCTCCGGCGAAGGAGGCCTGAGACCGTGGGAGGCGTCATCGGAGGGGCCTGGGACTGGCTGGCGAACGGCGCCAACTGGTCGGGGGAGAGCGGTGTCGTGCACCGGCTCGGCGAGCACGTGTACGTCAGCGCGGTCGCGCTCGCGATCGCCTGCGCGGTGGCGCTGCCGATCGGCCTCTTCCTCGGGCACCTCGGCAAGGGCGGCACCCGCGCGATCAACATCTCCAACATCGGCCGGGCCGTCCCCGTCTTCGCCGTGCTCGCGCTGTTCATGGTCTCCCCGCTGCGCAACACCGGCTACGTGCCCACCATCGCCGCGCTCGTGCTCTTCGCCGTCCCGCCACTGCTGACCAACGCCTACGTCGGCATGCGCGAGGTGGACCGCTCGGTCGTCGAGGCCGCCCGCGGCATGGGCATGTCCGGGATCCAGCTCTTCCTGCGCGTCGAACTCCCGCTCGCGCGCGGCATGGTGATGACCGGGCTGCGCTCCGGCGCCGTCCAGGTCGTCGCCACGGCCACGATCGCCGCCATGGTCGGCCAGGGCGGGCTCGGCCGGATCATCACCGCCGGCTTCAACACGTACAACACCCCGCAGGTCGTCGCGGGCGCCCTGCTGGTGGCCGCACTCGCCCTGCTGGTGGAGGGCGCGCTGGTGGCGGTCGACCGGCTGCTGCTGCCGCGGGCGGCGGCGTCCCGCTGATTCCTGTCCCTCGCCTCGAACGGAGTCCCTCCATGACCAAGACCACGCGCGTCCTCGGCGCGTCCCTGGGCGCCCTGGCCCTGACGGTGTCGCTGGCTGCGTGCGGCGGCGACAGCCTGGAGAAGAGCAAGGACGGCGGCTCGGCCGCCGACTCCGGCGCGGCCGCGGGCGGCGGCAAGGGTGCCCTGGTGATCGGCGCGGCCGGGTTCACCGAGTCGAACGTGCTCGCCGAGCTGTACGCGCAGGTCCTCAAGGACGCCGGCTACAACACCTCGGTCAAGACGGTCAACAATCGCGAGCTGTACGAGCCCTCGCTGGAGAAGGGCGAGATCGACGTCGTCCCGGAGTACGCGGCCACCCTCGCGGAGTTCCTCAACGCCAAGGTCAACGGGCCGAAGGCGCCCGAGGAGAAGCCGGTCGCCTCCAGCGACGTCGCGGCGACGGTGGCGGGCCTGGAGAAGCTCGCGGCCCCGCTCGGTCTGAAGGCGCTCGCCGCGGGCGAGGCGGTCGACCAGAACGCATTCGCCGTGACCGAGGAATTCGCCCGGAAGAACAACCTGAAGACGCTTTCCGATCTTGGTAAGTCCGGTCTCGAGGTCAAGATCGCGGCGGGCGACGAATGCGACGTCCGGCCCTTCTGCGCACCGGGGTTGACAAAGACGTACGGAATTAAAGTTTCCGGAATCGACCCGAAGGGCGTCGGCACCCCGCAGGCCAAGCAGGCGGTCAAGGACGGCGTCGACCAGCTCGTGCTCACCACGACCACCGACGCCACCCTCGACAGCTTCGGCCTGGTCCTGCTGGAGGACGACAAGAAGCTACAGAACGCCGACAACGTCCTGCCGGTGGTCAACACCAAGGACGCCGGAACCCCGGAGGTCGCGGCCGCGCTCGACAAGCTGACCAAGGCGCTCACGACGGCGGATCTGGTCGATCTGAACCGCAAGGTGGACGCCGAGCGCGCCAAGCCGGCCGACGTCGCGAAGGCCTACCTGGAGTCCAAGGGCCTGCTGAAGAAGTAGCGCGCACGGAGGTCGACGGAAAAAAGTGCTCAACTGCCCGGGAAGAGTTTGCCGGGCGGGTATCCCACTCGACCTCCATGCACTGTAAATTTCGGGCCATGCCCCGTGGACGCCACCGCAATCCCGAACCCCTGCACCGGCTGCTCACGCCGACGACCGTGGCCGGTGTATCCGCCGTCGGCGCCGGCGCGGCCTGGCTCCTGGCGGAACCGATGGCGCTGCGGCTCCTCGTGGCCGTCACGGCGGCCGCCGGGGTCGCCGGCGCCCTCGTCATGCGCGCCTGGGACCGCTCGGCGGGCCGCCGCGTCGCCGAACTCGCGCGCGAGCGGGTCAAGGACGAGTGGCGGACCGACGAGCGGATAGCCGAGCTCGAATCCGACCTCGAAGAGGCCCGGGTGCTGCGGGCCAGGCTCGACGCCAAGCTGCGCGCCAAGCGGGTCGAACTGGCGGGCCTGCGCGGCGAGCACGCGGCGCTGCTGCGGCGGTACGCGACCGCCGAGACCGAGCGGGCGAGCGCCCTGGAGGGCCGCCGTCTGCTGGCCATCGAGGCCTCCGCGGCGCCGGCCGCGCCGAAGGAACTTCCGGCCGTCACCGAGGAGCGCACCTCGGCGGGCGCGCCCACCGCGGTCGGCTACGCCCGGGCCCACTCGGCCCTGGAGGCACTGGCCCGCAGGCGCCAGGCGGCGCGGGCGCTGCCCGCGGGGCCGTCGTCCCCGGAGTCCGGCCCCGGTCGTGGCCACGCTCCCGCCCCCGCGGCCGCCGCGCTCCCCGCGCGTCGCCCCGCGGCCGCGGTGGCCCCGTACGCGGCCCAGCGGCGTTCGGCCTCGCGCGTCGAGGGCGGCTTCGACTTCTTCGGTACCAAGAACGCGGCGCAGGCCCGGGCGGTGATCGAGGCGGTGCAGAACGAGGACCTGGCCGACGTGGTCGGCGCGGAGGCCCTCGCGGTGCACAAGGCCGAGTCGGCCCAGGCCGTGGTCGAGCCGGAGTTCAAGCCGGCGACCGACGAGACCCGGGCGGTGGGCCAGGTCATCGACCTGACGGCCCACGACGAGACCGAGCCGATCGACGTGGTCCGGCTCCGCACCGCCATCTCCTAGCCCACGGGGTCGGTCCCGGTACGAGGCCACCAGCCGGGCCAGGTGCCGGCCCGCCGAGGTGCTACCGGTCGGCGAAGGCCTGGGCGCAGGCCGCCCGGAGCTCCGGCAGGCGGCCGACCGTCTCCAGGGCCGTGGCCGTCACCGGGCAGCCGTCCCGCCGGTCGGCGGCCCTGCCCTGGAACCGCCTAGCCGGTCCGGCCCTGGCGGATCGCGTCGAACCAGCGGACCACCTGCGGTGCCGAGCGGACCGCGGTCGCCGTGTGGTCGGCGTCCGGGCCCTGGTCCACGACCTTCGCCCGCACCCCGTTGCGGGCCAGGTCGGCGGCGCAGGCGCGGGAGTTGGCGATCGGGACGTCGGTGTCGCCCGCGCCCGCGTAGAGGCGTACCGGGGCGGCGGGCTTCCAGTCGCAGACCCCGTCGTTCTCCCGGACGGCCTCCAGCAGGGCGCCGTGCGGGCTCCGGATGTTCTCGGCCCACTGCGGGGTCAGCAGCTCCTGCGGCGTCGCCGGGAGCGCGGTCACGATGTCCTCCACCGGGTGGCTCCCGTCGAACAGGCCTTCCACAGCCTGTGCGTAGGGCGCGCGGAACACCTCGGCGGGGTCCTTGTACAGCGGGTGGAGCCGGTTCTGGGCCGTCAGGAAGTACGAGAGGTAGAAGACACCGACGCGCGGATCGACCCGGCCGTCGGTGAGCCCGGGGAACTCGGTGCCGAGCAGGTCGTGCGGCCCGGCCATCGGGGCCAGCGCCCGCAGCCGCAGGCCGTCCCGCCCGCGGGAGAGCTCGCGGCCCAGGGCCATCGCCACCTGACCGCCTTGGGAGAAGCCGGTGGCGTACACGTCCCCGCTGACCGGGCGCCCCAGCCGGTCGGCGGCGGTGCGGGCGGCCTTCAGCATGTCGACCGAGGCCGTGACCGCGGACCGGGTGTCCATGTACGGGTGGCTGCCCGGGCCGCCGCCCAGACCCAGGTAGTCGGGGGCGGCGACGGCCCGACCGGCGGAGGCGTGCAGGTAGGGGGTGAGGCGGTTGGAGCCGGGGCCACCGGACGGGGCGTCGTCGCGGGTGGCGACCGTGCCGTGGGTGTCGGAGACCAGGTCGAGGCGGTGCGGGCCGCCGCGCGGCAGGACGAGCAGCCCGGTGGCGGTGGTGGGGCGGCCGTGGGGGTCCACGGTGGCGTAGGTCAGCCGGTAGGCGCGCACGCCGTACCGGACGGTCGCGGGGTCGATGCCCAAGGTGCCGAGTTCGGCGACGACCTGCTCGCGGTCGAGGGTGTCCAGCGGGACGACGGAGAGCAGTCCGCCCCGGGCGGGGGAGGCCGTCGCGGCCTGTGCGGCGGGCGCGGCGATCGCCGCCGGGACGGCGACCCCACCCAGTACGGCGGCGAGGGCCACCGCCGCGGCGCCGCGCCTCAGCCACTGCCGGCGCCGCTGCTTGCTGTGCTGCGTGATCGTCATGCCGGGAACGCTACGGACGTGCGCGGCGGCCCGACATCCGGGCGGCACCCGGCGGTCGAGGGGGTTAACCCCCGCCCGGCCGGGGGGTCAGGGGAAGGCCAGGACGAGCGTGAAGGCCACCAGTTCCAGAGACAGTTGCGCGGCCAGGGCGACCCGCCCCACCCGCACGGGCGCGGCCGTCGCGACGACGAAGGACACCACCACGGCGGCGAGCAGCGCCCCGAAGGCGGCGGCCGGGAACGGCACGCAGTCGGTGTCGTTCACGAAGCAACGGCCGCCCTTGTCGGTGGCGAGCGTGAGGATCTTCGCGACGAGGAGGGTGGGCAGGAACAGCAGGGCGGCGAGCCCCGAGTGCCACCGGATCCGGGACGCTGAGGCGGTGGCGGGCTGTGGCGTCGAGGTCATGCCGCCACTGTGCCGCGCGGCCGTCGTACGGTGATCCGCGCGGGTACTCAGCCCGTGCGGCCCGTCGTACTCGGTTTCCCGCCCGGTCGCCCGGTTCCTCAGAACAGCGGAAGTTGCCCGGGGTGTTCGGACAGTACGAACCCGTCCAGGGTCGGCGCGGAGGCGCCCAACACCACCCGCGCCCGGGATCCGGGGCAGGACACCAGGTCGCCGCGTCCCCGCCCGGAGGGCGGATCGTGGCGGGCGATCCGTCCGGCGGTGACGGCGCAGTCGCGGCCGCAGGAAGGGCAGGCCCGGCGGGGAGAATGGGACATGCCGCCCAGTGTGCCCTGCCGCACCGACATCAGCTCTGCTGGGAGGCCAGCCACGCCTCGTGCGCCCGCTGCACCCGGTCCCACAGCGCCGCCCGGTCCGCCGGCGTCAGGTCGTCGAGCTCCCGCCCGAAGACCGTGGCCATGACCTCGAAGAGCTCCTCCGAGGAGGTCAGTTCCCGCTGGTCGCGCCCGCCCCGCGGGTCGAGGGTCAGCAGGATCCTGCCGTGCAGGCGGTTCATGACCCCGGCGTTGCGCCGCAGCATGAAGAAGGACTGCAGGAAGGGGGAGTCCTCGGCGGTGGACAGCCTCAGGTGCTCGGCCTCGAAGTCGGCCATGGTCGCGGGGGCCGAGCGGAAGTTCATCGCCGGGAAGGGCGAGTCCTCGTTGAGGAAGGTCCAGCCCGTGTCGGGCGAGTCCGCGCTCCCGAGCGGCCGCAGACCGTACCGGAAACCGCGTTCGTAGCGGCCCTCGCGCAGGGGCAGCGGCTCGGGCGGGCCGTCGCCCAGGCCGACGTCCACGAAGTAGCTCTCCCCGTCGATCCGTACGGTCAGGGTGAGGTGGTCGCCGCTCACCTCCTGCGCGTCGCGGTCCGCGCACATGCCCCCGAAGTGGCGGGTCACGTCGTACCCGAGGTGCTCCAGCAGCGCCGCGAAGGCGCCGTTGAGGTGGAAGCAGTAGCCGCCGCGCCCGGCGCCGATGCGGCGCGCGGACAGCTCGGGGTCGATGCCCGGCGGCCGGCCCAGCTGAATCTCGGTGTTCTCGAACGGGATCCGCTCCAGATGGGCCCGCGTGAGCGCGAACAGCCCCTCCACGGAGGGGGATCCGGGTTCGGTGATGCCGATCCGCCCCAGGTACGCGGCGTATGTGCCAGAGATGATCATGGATCTACCCTAGATCCGGCATTTTCCGGCACGGAGTCGGGGGAGGGGCTACTTGTCGATGTCTCCGACCACGAAGAAGAGCGAGCCCAGGATCGCCACCATGTCGGCGACCAACTGCCCCGGCAGCAGCACCGCCAGCGCCTGGATGTTGTTGTACGAGGCGCTGCGCAGCTTCAGCCGGTACGGGGTCTTCTCGCCCTTGGAGACGAGGTAGTAGCCGTTGATGCCGAGCGGGTTCTCGGTCCAGGCGTAGGTGTGCCCCTCCGGCGCCTTCAGGACCTTGGGCAGCCGCTGGTTGATCGGCCCCGGCGGGAGGTCGTCCATCCGGTCCAGGCAGGCCACGGCCAGGTCGAGCGCGTTGTGGGTCTGGTCCAGCAGGCACTCGAAGCGGGCCAGGCAGTCGCCCTCGGTACGGGTGACCACCTTCAGGACGTCCTGGAGTTCCCCGTAGGCCAGGTACGGCTCGTCGCGCCGCAGGTCGAAGTCGACGCCGGAGGCGCGGGCGATCGGGCCCGAGACCCCGTACGCGTGCACCGCCTCGGCGGACAGGACGCCGACCCCGCGCGTACGGGCACGGAAGATCTCGTTCCCGTGGACCAGCTTGTCGTAGACGTCCATCCGGGTCCGGACGTCGGCGATCGCGGCACGGGCCCGGCCGAGCCAACCGGCCGGGAGGTCCTCCTTGAGGCCGCCGACCCGGTTGAACATGTAGTGCATCCGGCCGCCGGAGATCTCCTCCATCACGGCCTGGAGCTCCTCGCGCTCGCGGAACGCGTGGAAGATCGGGGTGATTCCACCCAGTTCGAGGGGGTACGAGCCGAGGAACATCAGGTGGTTCAGCACCCGGTTCAACTCGGCCAGCAGCGTCCGCATCCACACGGCCCGCTCGGGGACCTCCATGCCGAGCATCCGCTCGACGGCCATGACCACGCCCAGCTCGTTCGAGAACGCGGACAGCCAGTCGTGGCGGTTCGCGAGCATCACGATCTGCCGGTAGTCGCGGGCCTCGAAGAGTTTTTCCGCACCGCGGTGCATGTAGCCGACCACCGGTTCGGCACTGACGATCCGCTCGCCGTCCAGGACGAGGCGCAGGCGCAGCACGCCGTGCGTGGAAGGGTGCTGGGGGCCGATGTTGAGCACCATGTCGGTGCTCTCCGCCGCTCCGCCGATACCGACCGTGGTCTCCGTCATGCGGGCATTGTCTCAGCCCTAGGGTGGGCGCATGGAAACGGGGACAATGGGTGAGACGGACGGCCCCGCGTGGGTCGGGCTGCCCGGCGGGCTGCTCACACTGCGGCGGACGCTGCTGCTGATATGGACCGGGCTGCTCGCCGTCGTGACCGCCGTCGTGCCGGGGCTGACGCTCGGCCCGGCGTGGGCGGCCCTCGGTGCGATCTGGCTCGCGGTCCTGGCCTGGGGCTGGGTGCTCCTCGGTCGGAACTGGCGGTCCTGGCGCTACGCCGAGCGCGCGGACGACCTGCTGATCAGCCGGGGCGTGCTGTGGCGGGAGGAGACCGTGGTGCCGTACGGGCGGATGCAACTGGTCGAGGTCACCTCCGGCCCGCTGGAGCGCCGCTTCGGCCTGGCCTCCGTACAACTGCACACGGCCGCTGCGGCCAGCGACGCCAAGATCCCCGGGCTGGTACCGGCCGAGGCGGAGCGGTTGCGGGACCGGCTCACCGCCCTCGGCGAGGCAAGGTCGGCGGGCCTGTGACCTCCGGTCCGGCGGGCTCGGACCCCCGCCCCGAGGGACGCGACGCACCGACCGCGCCCGAAACCGCGCCCGAATCCGCACCCGAGCCGGCGCCCGAGATCGTGCCCGAGCCCGCGGGCGGCCCGGTGGAGCGTCGGCTGCACCCCTTCACCCCGCTGCGCCGCGCCTGGGTGCCGATCGCCGCGACCGTCGGCGTGCTCGCCCAGCAGGGCGACCAGGCCGGGAGATGGGTGGCCGACCTGCCCGCCCTCCTGCGGGTCGCCGCGGTGGCGGGCCTGATCATGGTCTTCGGCGCCTACGGATTCCTGAGCTGGTGGTTCACCCACTACGCCATCACCGACACCGAACTGCGCATCCGCAGCGGGCTCTTCTTCCGACGCACCGCGCACATCCGCCTCGACCGGCTCCAGGCCGTGGACGTCACCCGCCCCCTCCTGGCCCGGCTGACCGGCGTCGCCAGCCTCCGGCTCGACGTCATCGGCACCGAGGACAAGGACCAGCTGGCCTTCCTCGGCGAGAAGGAGGCCGTCGCGTTGCGCGCCGAGCTGCTCGCCCGCGCGGCCGGCTTCGCCCCCGAGGAGGCCGTCAGCCTCGGCGAGGCCCCCGACCGTGAGCTGCTGCGCGTGACCCCGCGCGAGATCGTCGTGTCGCTGCTGCTCAACCTCGGCGTCTGGGCCCTGCTGGTCCCCGGGCTGACCGTGCCGGTCGTCGTGTGGTGGCTCAGCTCCAGCCCGTGGGCGGCCCTCGTCGCCGTGCTCCCGATGCTCGGTGCGGTCTGGGCGGGCACCGCCGGCCGCTTCCTCACCGAGTACGACTGGCGGGTCGCCGAATCCCCGGACGGGCTGCGCCTGGACCACGGACTGCTGGACCGGGCCCACGAGACCGTGCCGCCGGGCCGCGTGCAGTGCGTACGGATCGTGGAGCCGCTGCTGTGGCGCCGGCGCGGCCTGGCCCGGGTGGAGCTGAAGGTGGCGGGCTCGAACAACACGGTCCTGATCCCCGTGGCCGCCAAGGACGCTGCCTTCGCCATGATCGCCCGGGTGCTGCCCGGCGTGGACCTGGCGGCCCTGTCCTACTCGGGCTCCCCGCGGACCGGGTCCCGCTGGGTGGTCCCGGTGTGGTGGAAGGGCTACGCGCTGGCGCTCTCCCCGGAGGTGTTCGCCGCCCGACACGGCCGCCTGTGCCTGCGTACGGACGTCGTCCCGCACGCCAAAGTGCAGAGCGTCCGCCTCACGCAAGGCCCCTGGGCCCGCGCCCGCGGGGTCGCCGACGTCCATGTGGACACCGGCGCGAACTGCACGGTCACGGCCCGGCTCCGCCGGGAGCCGGAGGCCGCGACCCTGCTGCACGCCCAGGCCGCCCGCTCCCGCACCTCGCGGGCCTCGGCCCGCCCGGACCGCTGGATGACGGCACCGGACCCGGGGGCGTAGCGGGCGGCGACGGCAGCGGGGCCGAGCGGCGCGCGGGCCGGCGGGCGCATACCGCCAGGCCGTTCAGCCGGCCCCGCCGCCCGCGCGGACCAGGCCCGTCTCGTAGGCCAGGACCACGACCTGGACCCGGTCGCGCAGCCCCAGCTTGGTCAGGATCCGGCCCACGTGGGTCTTCACCGTCGCCTCCGACAGGACCAGCCGGGCCGCGATCTCGCCGTTCGAAAGACCCTGCGCCACCAGCAGCATGACCTCGCGCTCGCGCTCCGTCAGCCGCTCGATCTCCTTGTTCCGCGGCTCCTCGGTGGTCGTCGGCAGCATCGGCGCGAAGCGGTCCAGCAGGCGCCGCGTGGTGGACGGGGCCACCACCGCGTCCCCGCTGTGCACCGAGCGGATGGCCGCCAGCAGCTCGCCCGGCGGGACGTCCTTCAGCATGAATCCGCTCGCGCCCGCCTTCAGCCCCGAGAAGGCGTACTCGTCCAGGTCGAAGGTGGTCAGGATGATCACCTTCGGGTGCTCCTCCGGCTCGCAGATCCGCCGCGTCGCCTCCACCCCGTCCAGCTTGGGCATGCGGACGTCCATCAGCACCACGTCCACCTTCGTGGCCCGCAGCACCTCCAGCGCCTCCAGGCCGTCGCCCGCCTCGGCGACGACCTCCATGTCCGGCTGGGCGGCGAGCACCATACGGAAACCGGTGCGCAGCAGCACCTGGTCGTCGACCAGCATCACGCGGATGGACATCAGTTACCTCGTCCTCGTCATCTCTTCTTCAGGGGAAGCAGTGCGCTGATCCGGAATCCGCCACCGGGCCGAGGCCCCGCGTCCAGGGTTCCGCCGACCATACCGATCCGCTCGCGCATGCCGATCAGCCCGTGCCCGGCGCCGTCCGCGCCGCCGTCCTCGTACAGCTCGTGGGCGGCGCCCCGACCGTCGTCCTCGACCAGCAGGCCGAGCCCGTCGTCGAAGTAGACCAGCCGGACGCTGGCCTTGGCGTCGGGGCCGCCGTGCTTGCGGGTGTTGGTCAGCGCCTCCTGCACGATGCGGTACGCCGTCAGCTCGACCCCGCTGGGCAGCCGGCGCGGCGCTCCCTCCACCTCGAAGTCCACCGCGAGCCCCGCCGCCCGCACCTGCTCGACCAGGACCTCGATCTGCTCGACATCCGGCTGCGGCACGTAGTCCTCGGACTCCTGGGGTTCGCCCGTGCGCAGGACGCCCAGCAGCCGCCGCATCTCGGCCAGCGCCTGGCGGCCGGTGCCGGAGATGGTCAGGAGGGCTTCCTTGGCCTGTTCGGGAGCCGCGTCCATGACGTACGCCGCGCCGTCCGCCTGGACCACCATCACCGAGACGTTGTGCGCGACGACGTCGTGCAGCTCGCGGGCGATCCGGGCGCGCTCGGCGGCCACGGCCACCTTGGCCTGGGCCTCGCGCTGGCTCTCCAGGCGCTGGTTCCGCTCGACGAGCTGGTCGTAGTAGGCCCGGCGGGTGCGCAGGGAGTCGCCGAGCACCCAGGCGAGGGCGAACGGGACGATCGCGAAGAGTACGGAGAGTGCGTTGTCGCGCAGGTTGCCCTGGTCCACCGCGAAGCGCACGGCGTACAGGGGGGAGGCGAGGCAACCGATGACGAACGCGATGCGGGACATCCGGCGCGAGATCTCGGAGGAGGCCGCGACCGTGTACAGGATGATCAGCATCGCGACGTCGGCGGGATTCGCGTCGGAGTGGGTGATCAGCTTGTAGACGCCGGCGCCGACGGCCAGCCAGAACATCGCCGGTGTCCACTTGCGGCGCAGGGCCACCACGACACTCATCGCGACCACCGCGGGAACGGCGAGCAGCCGAGCGGTGGTGTCGTCGGAATTCTCTTCGGCGAGTTGCAGCATCCCGATCCCGAAGAGGAGGACAGCCCAGAAGCTGTCGACGCCCGTCGGGTGTCTGCGGAGGAAGTCGTAGAGGCGCTGCACGTAACCCAGAGTAGGGAACGCGGATAGGTGCTGGAGTCAACCAGAGGTGCGAATCTGAGCCCCGGCGCGTACTCCCCTAGGTGGACGGAAGCATAGCCTTTGTCCGGTGAGCTCTCAGGGTGAAACGGTGACTCCGGTCCGGTGGCGCGACGCGATGGAGGCCGCGCTGTACGGGCCCGACGGCTTCTACGTGCGCCCCGGCGGGCCGGGACCCGCCGGGCACTTCCGTACCTCCGTGCACGCCTCCGCGTCGTACGCCGCCGCCGTGGCCCGGCTGCTGCGGTGGGTGGACGCCGAGCTCGGGCACCCGGCGCAGCTGGACCTGGTCGACGTCGGGGCCGGGCGGGGGGAGCTGCTGGCCGGGGTGCTCGCCGCGCTGGAGCCGGAGACGGCCGCGCGGGTGCGTCCGTACGCCGTGGAACGGGCGGAGCGGCCGGGCGGGCTCGACCCGCGGATCCGCTGGGTGGCGGCCCCGCCCGAAGGGACGACGGGCCTGCTCTTCGCCAACGAGTGGCTGGACAACGTGCCGCTGGAGATCGCCGAGGGCGGGCACTACGTGCTGGTCGCCCCGGACGGTACGGAGAGCGCGGGCGATCCGTTGGACGGCGCGGACCGGGCCTGGCTGGAGCGGTGGTGGCCCGGCGGCGGCCGTGCCGAGATCGGCCGGGCCCGCGACGAGGCCTGGGCGGCCGCCGCCGGGACCCTGGAGCGGGGCCTGGCGGTGGCGGTGGACTACGCCCACACCCGGGGCGCGCGCCCCCCGTACGGAACCCTGACCGGGTTCCGCGGCGGCCGGGAGGTCCCGCCGGTGCCGGACGGCTCGTGTGATGTCACCGCCCACGTGGCCCTGGACTCCTGCGCCGGGCCGGGGTCGGTCCTGCTGACCCAGCGCGCGGCCCTGGCGGCGCTCGGGGTCTCGGGCGCCCGGCCCCCGCTGGCCCTGGCCTCGACGGACCCGGTGGCCTACGTACGGGCCTTGTCCGCGGCCGGCGAGGCGGCGGAACTCACGGACCGCGGCGGGCTGGGCGCCTTCGGCTGGCTGGTCCAGCCGGTCGGCGTCCCGGCCCCGCCGTGGCCGGGGGCCACGGCGGTGTGACGTCGAGCGCGTCGCGTTCGCCACGGTCACCTCTTCGGCCGCACGACGCGTCCGGGCTCCGCACTCGACGCCGGCGAGGGGTGTCCGGCGGACGTGCGGAGGGCCGGGATCCAGTGGTGGATCCCGGCCCTCCGTCTCACCTGCTCACCACCTAGCGGGTGACCTCGTCGTGGCCCTGGTGCAGGCCGCCGCCGCTGCCCGTGCCGCCCGTCGGCTGGGAGACGACCGGCTTCGACAGCGGGGCCAGGTCGTGCGCGTAGTGGCCGACCGCGTCCGCGATGACGTCGACGTTGATGTCGAGCGCCTTCTGGTCGATGTTGGTGATGTCGTCACCCTTGCCGTGGTAGTTCACGTCGTAGGCGACGCCCGCCTGGCCGCCGAACTTCGCGGCCTGCTCCGGGGTCTTGATGCCCTCGGCGCCGGTGAAGGTACCGCCGGACGGGATGCCGACCTCGATGAAGGGGCCGTAGTCCGAGCGGCCCGAGAAGTCCGTGCCCTCGTGCGGGATCTTCTTGGAGTCGAGGAAGTCGTTGATCCCCTTCTCCAACTGGGCGGAGCCCGTGGGGCCGGGGCCCGAGCCGGTCGCGTCCGAGTCGTCGCCGTCGTAGACGAAGTAGGCGGCGTTCGGCGAGGCGATCATGTCGAAGTTCAGATAGAGCTTGATCTGCTTCTTCTGCTCGTCCGTCAGTCCGGCGACGTACGCCTCGGAGCCGAGCAGGCCGAACTCCTCCGCGGACCACCAGGCGAACTTGACCTTGTTCTTGACCTTCTTCTGCTCGCTCGCGAGCCGCTGGGCGACCTGGAGGATGCCCGCCGAGCCGGAGCCGTTGTCGTTGATGCCCGGGCCGGCCGCGACCGAGTCGAGGTGCGAGCCGAGGAAGACGGTGTTGTTCTCGTCGCCGCCCTTGGTCTCGGCGATGACGTTGAAGGTCTTGCGGTTCTCACGCAGCTCACGGATGTCGAGGGTGAGCTCGACCGGACCGGCGGCGGCCTCGGCGGTGAGCTTCTCGCCGTCCTCCTGGGTGATGCCGCCCGTCGGGATCTTGCCGAGGTTCGGGTCACCGAGGGTGCCGTTGAGGGCGCCCGCGGTGTTGTTGAAGATGACCGCGCCGACGGCGCCGGCGTCCGCCGCGTTCTGCTGCTTCACCGCGAAGGTGCAGCCGCCGCGCTTGACCAGGGCGATCTTGCCGGTGAAGGCGCCGGAGGCGAAGTCGCCCGGCTCGCAGCCGTTCGTCCCGTCCGCGTCGACCGGGGCGACGGCGACCTGGGCCGTCACACCGCCCTCCGGGGAGTTCGCCGTGTAGGTCATCAGGTGGATCGGGACGTCGCGCTCGTTCGCGCCGCCCACGGTCAGCTTCTCCTCGATCGTCTCGACGAAGACGAAGTCGAACTCGTTGCGGGTGACCTTGTACCCGGCCGCCTTCATCACCGCCTCGATGTACTTGGCCGACTGCTCGTGGCCCTTGGATCCGGCCGCGCGGTTGCCGTTGTTGTAGTCGGCGAGCGACTGGAGCACCTTGAGGTGGTTGTAGGCGCCCTTGCCGGTCGCGTCCTTGACCAGCTTCCGGGCGAGCGCGTCACCCCGGGCGGCGTCGCTCTGCGGACTTCCGGTGGCTCCGGCCGGTCCGGCCAGCAGCAGCGGTGAGACGAGGGCTACGGCTGCCAGGGCGGCGGTTGCTGCGGCTATACGGCGTGAGGGCATGAAGGTCCTTCCACGGCAAAGGCGAGCAGGGCAGGGCGGAGCAGGGCACAGCGAGGCACAGCGTGGCGGAGCTGGGTGGAGCGCGTGAGCGTAAGTGGTGTGCGTTACGTGGGGGATCGGTGGACGCACGTTAGACAGCAAGTGGCCACCATGGCCAGAGTTTTCGCTGATTCCGGTTTATGAATTCCGTATATCGGTGAATCTGGGCCGCCCGAATCAGGCCAACCGCGCGACGGTTCGTCCTAGCGAAGGATGCCCTCGATGAAGTCCGACCCGATGCGCGCGACCGCCGGCAGGTTCAACTGGTGCTGGGCGTACCGGCCCTGACGCCGCGTGTGCATCAGACCGGCCTTCCTCAGGACGGCCAGATGCCGCGACACCTCCGGCGCGGTGATCCCGTACACGGTCGCCAGCTCGCTCGTCGTGAACGGGGCCCGGGCCAGACTCCGGCACAGCATCATCCGCATCGGATGCGCCAGCGCCTCCATCCGCCGCTGCAGCAGCTCCACCGAGCCGGGCTCGGAGCTCAGTTCGGGGGAGCCGAGCGGATAGTGGACCACCGGCCGCCAGCCCGGCGCGTGCAGCACCAGCAGATGCGGCCAGCCGAAGTTGGTCGGTACGAAGACCAGGCCGGCGCCTATTCGGGGGTCGGTCGCGGTCGTCGATCCGTGGACCATCTTGTCGGCGGTGATGGTGGTGCCGCCCGCGTCGACGCTCAGCGCCGCCGAGACCTCCTTCAGCACGGTCGGCAGCCCCTTGCGGCGCAGCACCTCCGTCTTGTGTCGGGCGTCGGCGCTCTGGCCCGGCTCCACGCGCTTCCACGTCTCGGCGAAGAAGGCCTCGTCGCAGTCCTCCAGAAGACGCCGCATCCACACCCGCACCGAGGCCGTGTCGTCGAGCAGCCGCATGGAGAAGTCCAACTGCCGCGGCCCGCGGGCGGCGGCCGTCTCCAACGCCTTGGCCCGCGCCGCCGGGTTGTCCAGGGGCGAGGAGGACGGGCCGCCCTCGTCGTAGAGCGCCAGCCAGCACTGCTCCAGCGCGGCCCGCACGAACCGCTCGTCGTCCAGTCGGTCCAGTACGTCCAGCGCCTCGGCCAGCGTCGCGGCCGGCCTGCCGGTCCCGCCGGGCAGCCCGGCGAACGGCATGAAGATGTCGGAGAACGAGCTGCGCCACATGAAGTCCGCCTCCAGCAGCCGGTCCGCGAGGCACGGATCGAGCGAGGCGGCGGTGGCGGTCGTCCAGGAGGCCAGCCCCGGGTGGTGCGCGGGCTGGGAGAGCGCGTGCAGGGCCATGCAGAGCTCGGCGAGCGGGGACGGCGCGAAAGTGATCCGCTCGGTGGGCAGGCCTGCGATGTCGATGGTGACGCTCATCAGGCCATTCTGTCGTTCCGCGCACCCCGGCGACGTCGGGGTGGGTCCCTTCGTCCCGCCGTACGGGTGGCCGCCGGCGGCGCGGCACGACGGCCGGACGAGTGATCGTTTCCGGCCGCGGAGGCGCTTTCGAGCCGTCGATTGACGGGGAACGTCAACTGTCGTGCGGGATGCCGCCGACGGGGTGAGGCTTGAGTCATGACCGCCATCGAGCAGTACATGATCGACACCTACCGGGCCTCCCAGCAGGGCGCCCCGATGCCTCCGCCGCCCGGCCGCGACGACGTCGCCGTGCTCCGCTCGCTGCGCACGTACGAGCAGGCCAGAGCCGTCATGGACGGCAGACCCGCCCGCCACCCCTGGCGTGCCGCCCTGCGCCGGATATTCGTCCGCCCGCGGGCGTGCTGATCCGGCGGGGGCCCGAGCCGGAACCGGCCCGGGACCCCGCCGCCCCTCTACTCGAAACTGGGCGCGTTGCGCTGGTACACCAGCCGCAGCCCGATGAGCGTCAACCACGGCTCGTGGTCGTCGATCACCGAGGACTCGCCCAGCACCATCGGAGCCAGCCCGCCCGTCGCGATGACCCGCACGTCGTCCGGGTTCCCGTGCGGTCCGGCCAGCTCCTTCGCCATCCGGGTCACGACCCCGTCGACCTGTCCCGCGAAGCCGTAGACCACGCCCGACTGCATCGCCTCGACCGTGGACTTCCCGATCACGTTGCGCGGCCGCGCCAGCTCGATCTTCCGCAGCTGGGCACCCCGCACGCCGAGCGCGTCCATCGAGATCTCGATGCCCGGCGAGATCACCCCGCCCACGTACTCACCCCGCGCCGACACCGCGTCGAAGGTGGTCGCCGTACCGAGGTCGACCACGATCGCCGGACCCCCGTAGAGCTCGACCACCGCGACCGCGTTCACGATGCGGTCCGCGCCGACCTCCTTCGGGTTGTCCATGAGGATCGGCACACCCGTCTTGGTGCCCGGTTCCACGATCACCGCGGGTACGTCGCCGTAGTAGCGGCGGGTCACCTCGCGCAGCTCGTGCAGGACCGACGGCACCGCCGAGCAGATCGCGATGCCGTGGATCCCGTCGCCCAGCTCGCTGCCGAGCATCGGGTGCATGCCCATCAGCCCCTGCATCAGCACGGCCATCTCGTCGGCCGTGCGCTGCGGGTCGGTCGAGATGCGCCAGTGCTCGACGATCTCGTCACCGTCGAACAGGCCCAGGACCGTGTGGGTGTTGCCCACGTCGATGGTGAGGAGCACGGGTTACACCGCCTCGCGCAGATCGAGCCCGATGTCCAGGATCGGCGAGGAGTGGGTCAGCGCGCCGACCGCCAGGTAGTCCACGCCGGTCTCCGCGTACGCGCGGGCCGTGTCCAGGTTCAGGCGGCCGGAGGACTCCAGCACCGCGCGGCCGGCGACCAGGGCCACGGCCTCGGAGGTCTGCTCGACCGTGAAGTTGTCCAGCAGGATCAGGTCGGCGCCGGCGTCCAGGACCTCGCCGATCTGCTCCAGCGTGTCGACCTCGACCTCGATCGGGACCTCCGGGAACGCCTCGCGCACGGCCTTGAACGCCTGCGCGACACCGCCCGCCGCCACCACGTGGTTGTCCTTGACCAGCGCCGCGTCCGAGAGCGACATCCGGTGGTTGACGCCGCCGCCGCAGCGCACCGCGTACTTCTCCAGCGAGCGCAGGCCCGGCGTCGTCTTGCGGGTGTCGCGGACCTTCGCCGAGGTGCCCTCCAGCACGTCGGCCCAGCGGCGGGTGGCCGTCGCGATGCCCGACAGCCGGCACATGATGTTCAGCGCGCTGCGCTCCGCCGTGAGCAGGTCACGGGTGCGCGAGCGCACGGACAGCAGCAGCTGCCCTGCCGTGACCGTGTCACCGTCCTCCGCGTGCCGCTCCACCTCGAAGGCCTCCGTGCACACCACGGAGAACACGGCCTCGGCGATCCGCAGACCGGCCACGACACCGTCCTCGCGCGCGACGAAGTCGGCGACGGCCTCGGCCTCCTCCGGCACGGTCGCCACCGTCGTCACGTCCACACCGCCGTCCAGGTCCTCCGACAGCGCCATGTGCGCGATGTCCTCGACCTCGATCGGGTCCAGGCCGGCGTCGGCCAGCAGCTGCGCCAGCGCCGGGTCCAGGCCGGTCTCCTCACCGTCGCCGCAGGCGCAGTCGTCGCCGCAGCCGCCGTCGTTCTGGTCGATCAGGGGAAGTTCGGGGGTGCTCACGGTCACTGCTCCAGGCTCGGGGTGCTCAGGGGGTGCACGGACGGGAAGTCCGCGGAGTCGGTGGGTACGACGACCAGGGCGCGCTTCTCGGTCGCCGAGAGCCGGACGACGAGATGGCGGCGCCAGTGCGCATCGTCCCGCTCGGGGTGGTCCTCGCGCCAGTGGCAGCCGCGGGTCTCCACCCGCCGCTGCGCCGCGGCGACCAGGACCCGCGCCACGCACAGCAGGTTCGTGGCCTCCCAGGTGTCCACGCCCGGCTCGGCGGTCTTGCCGTGCGCTTCCAGGTCGTTCAGAGCCGTGGCGTACAGCGCTTCGAGGGCGTCGGCCGCGGCGCTGAGCGAATCGGCGGAACGGAGCACGCCCGCC
Source organism: Streptomyces sp. NPDC048331 (assembly GCF_043201215.1). Classification (NCBI taxonomy): domain Bacteria; kingdom Bacillati; phylum Actinomycetota; class Actinomycetes; order Kitasatosporales; family Streptomycetaceae; genus Streptomyces; species Streptomyces sp. NPDC048331. Next base: position 155,064 of record NZ_JBICYT010000015.1, read on the forward strand.
CCCTCCGTCATGATCCGCTGGACCTCGAACCGGGCCGCGCCGGGCTGCAGCGGACCCGTCGCCGGGACCGGTATGCCCGGCCCGCTGCCGGCGGCGCGCTCGGCGACGATGTCCTCGGCGATCCGCTCGGCGAAGACCAGCCCCTCCAACAGGGAGTTGGAGGCCAGCCGGTTCGCGCCGTGCACACCGGTGCAGGCGACCTCGCCGCAGGCGTACAGGCCGGGGACCGTGGTCCGTCCGTGCAGGTCGGTCCGGACACCGCCGGACGCGTAGTGCGCGGCGGGCGCCACCGGGATGGGCTCGGTCACCGGGTCGATGCCGTGGGAACGGCAGGCGGCCAGGATGGTCGGGAAGCGCTGCTCCCACATCCGCGCGCCGAAGTGCCGGGCGTCGAGGTACATGTGCTGCGCGCCCTGCTCCTGCATGCGGCGCATGATGCCCTTGGCGACGATGTCGCGGGGCGCCAGCTCGGCGAGCTCGTGCTGCCCCTGCATGAAGCGCACGCCGTCCGCGTCCACGAGGTACGCGCCCTCGCCCCGGACCGCCTCCGACACCAGCGGCTGCTGTCCCTCGGCGTCCGGGCCGAGGAAGAGCACCGTCGGGTGGAACTGCACGAATTCGAGGTCGGAGACCTCGGCGCCGGCCCGCAGCGCGAGCGCCACGCCGTCACCGGTGGACACCGACGGGTTGGTGGTCGCGGAGAACACCTGACCCATGCCGCCGGTGGCGAGGATCACGGCCGGCGCGTGTACGGCGCCCACCCCGTCGTGCTGGCCCTCGCCCATGACGTGCAGGGTGACACCGGCGGTACGGCCCTCGGCGTCCTGGAGCAGGTCCAGGACGAGGGCGTTCTCCACGGTCTCGATGCCCGCGGCCTGCACGGCCTCGACGAGCGCCCGGGAGATCTCGGCGCCGGTGGCGTCGCCGCCCGCGTGCGCGATCCGGCGGCGGTGGTGGCCGCCCTCACGGGTCAGTTCTATCTCGCCGGTCTCCGTGGAGGTGTCGAAGACCGCGCCGGTGGCCATCAGCCGCCGTACCGCGTCCGGGCCCTCGGTGACGAGCAGCCGGACGGCCTCCTCGTCGCACAGGCCCGCACCGGCGACCAGCGTGTCGTCGAGGTGCTGCTCCGGGGTGTCGCCCTCACCGAGGGCCGCCGCGATCCCGCCCTGGGCCCAGCGGGTGGAGCCGTCGTCGAGCCGGGCCTTGGTGACCACGACCGTACGGCGGCCCCCGGCGGCGCAGCGCAGCGCGGCCGTCAGGCCCGCCACGCCGGAACCGACGACCACGACGTCGGCGTCGAGGGACCAGCCGGGGGCCGGTGCGTGCAGCCGTATGCCGGTGCCCGCGCCTGCCCCGCCCGACGGGATGCCTCTGCCTGGGGTGCTCACGAGTGCGCTCCGAATTCCAATGGGATGTTGTCGATCAGCCGGGTCGCGCCCACCTTCGCGGCGACGGCCAACACGGCCTGCCCGGTGAAGTCCTGACCGGTCTCGGTGAAGTCCAGCGGATCCACCAGCGCCAGATAGTCCAGCACGAGCGGCGGCTCGTGCCGGCCCGCGTCCTCCAGGACGTGCAGCGCGGCGGCCCGTACGGCGTCCGGCAGCCCGGTGCCGGCGGCGGAGACGGCCGCCGAGACGGCGTGCGCGTCGGCGGAGGCACGGATCTCGCCGAGCCGGGCCAGGGCGGTGGCCCGCTCGTCGCTGGCCGGGGCGGCCTCGGCGCGGGCGCGCAGCGCGGCCTGTGCGGCGAGCCGGTCGCGCCCGGCGAACAGGGCCCGGGACAGGGCCAGGGCGGTGTGCCGCTCGGCGGTGGAGAGGTAGCGGTTGCGGGACGACAGCGCGAGCCCGTCCTCCTCGCGGACGGTCGGTACGCCGACCACCTCGACGGGGAAGTTCAGGTCGGTCACCATCCGCCGGATCAGCGCCAGTTGCTGCGCGTCCTTCTGGCCGAAGAGCGCCAGGTCGGGGCGGGTGAGGTGGAGCAGCTTGGCGACGACGGTCAGCATGCCGTCGAAGTGCCCGGGGCGGGTGGCCCCTTCGAGGCGCCCGCCCATCGGGCCGGCGGTGATCCGCACCTGCGGGTCGCCGCCCGGGTAGACCTCGTCGACCGCGGGGGCGAACACCGCGTCGGCGCCGGCCTCTTCGGCGATCGCCAGGTCCGCGTCGAGCGTGCGCGGGTAACGGTCGAGGTCCTCACCGGCCCCGAACTGCAGGGGGTTGACGAAGACGGTGACGACGACCTGCCCCTCGGGCCCGGCCAGTTCACGGGCCGTGCGGATCAAGGTGGCATGGCCCTCGTGCAGGGCGCCCATGGTCATCACCACGGCCCGGCGGCCGGTGCGCGCCGGCTTGTGCAGCTCCTCGACGGTGTGCAGCAGCAGGTCGGTCACCGGTCGCCTCCGTCGGACTCCGTGTCGGCGAGCACACCGAGCAGGTCCTCGGCGAGTTCGGGCTTGAGCAGACCGTGGGCGAGGGCCCGGTCCGCGGTGGTGCGGGCCATCGCCAGGTAGCCGGAGACCGCGGCCGGCGCGTGCCGGCGCAGCTCCGAGACGTGCGCGGCGACCGTACCGGCGTCCCCGCGGGCCACCGGCCCGGTCAGGGCGGCGTCACCGGAGCGCAGCGCGTTGTCGAGGGCCGCGCCGAGCAGCGGGCCGAGCATCCGGTCGGGGTGCTCCACCCCGGCCTTCGCCAGCAGCTCCATCGACTGGGCGACCAGCGTGACCAGGTGGTTCGCGCCGAGGGCCAGAGCCGCGTGATAGAGCGGACGGTTCTCCTCCGCGATCCACTCGGGCTCCCCGCCCATCTCGATGACCAGCGCCTCCGCGGCCAGCCGCAGCTCCTCGGGGGCGGTGACGCCGAAGGAGCAGCCGGCGAGCCGCTGCACGTCCACCTCGGTGCCGGTGAAGGTCATCGCCGGGTGCAGGGCCAGCGGGAGGGCGCCCGCGCGGCGCGCCGGGTCGAGCACGGAGGTCCCGTACCGGCCGGAGGTGTGCACCAGCAGCTGTCCGGGCCGGACCGCGCCGGTCTCGGCGAGGCCCTCCACCAGGGACGGCAGCGCGTCGTCGGGGACGGTCAGGAGCACCAGGTCGGCCAGCTCCAGCACCTGCGCGGGCGGTACGAGCGGCACATCGGGCAGCATCCGCGCGGCCCGCCGCACGGACGTGTCGGAGACTCCGGAGACGGCGACGGGCCGGTGCCCGGCCTGCTGGAGCGCACACGCCAGCGCGGGGCCGACGCGGCCGGCTCCGACGACGCCGACGGCGAGCCGGGCAGGGCGTGGCTGCTGTGATGGATTCACGCGGGGAGGGCCCTTCCGTTCCAGTCCGCGGGGGGTACCGGACGATACGCCGCCATGCTAGCTCCTGGGGCAGTTGGCCGGTCGGCGGCGAGTGGAGCGAGGATCTTTGCCATGAGTGACGACAGCGAGGACACCGAACGTACGAAGCGCCTGGTCGCGGCCTGGCGCGGGGCCGAGCGCAAGCTCTCCCGCAGCCTCCTGGAACCGACCGTGGGGGAGCTGCTCCACCCGCTCGCCGAAGCCCCGTACGACCTGGACGGACCGGCCGACGTCTACGGCGACGGGGTGGTCACCGCACTGGAGCGCAAGGTCGCCGAGCTGCTGGGGACCGAGGACGCGGCGTTCTTCCCCAGCGGCACGATGGCGCAGCAGATCGCGCTGCGCTGCTGGGCGGGCCGGACGGGGAACCCGGTGGTGGCCCTGCACCCGATGAGCCATCCGGAACGGTGGGAGGGGGAGGCGCTGTCGGCCGTCTCCGGACTGCGGGTGGCGCACCCCACCACGGAGCCCCGCCAGCCGTCCGCCGCGGACGTGGAGGCGCTCCGGGAGCCCTTCGGGACGCTGATGGTGGAGCTGCCGCTGCGGGACGCCGGCTTCCTGCTGCCCACCTGGGAGGAGCTGGAGGCGCTCACCGAGGCGGCCCGGGAGCGGGAGGCGGTCGTCCACTTCGACGGGGCCCGGCTGTGGGAGTCCACCGTCCACTTCGGGCGCACCCTGCCGGAGATCGCGGGCCTGGCGGACTCGGTGTACGTCTCGTTCTACAAGTCGCTCGGCGGCCTGAGCGGGGCGGCGCTGGCGGGGCCGCGGGCCTTCGTGGAGGAGACGCGGGTCTGGCGGCACCGCTACGGCGGCCAGATCTTCCGGCAGTTCCCGCAGGCCTTGGCGGCGCTGGCCGGCCTGGAACGGGAACTGCCCCGGCTGCCGTCGTACGTGGCGCAGGCCCGGACGGTGGCGGGGGCGCTGCGCTCGGCCTTCGCGGATTCGGGGGTTCCGTGGGCCCGGATCCACCCGGAGGAGCCGCACACCCACCAGTTCCAGGTGTGGCTCCCGTACGAGCCGGACCGGCTGACGGAGGCGGGCCTGCGGCAGGCCGAGGAGACGGGCACGGTCCTCTTCCGCCGCTGGTCGGCCGAGGGCCCGCCGGGCCTGGCGGTGACGGAACTGGAGATCACGGCTCCGGGCCTGTCCTGGACGGAGGCCGACGTCCACGAAGCGGTCTCGTCCTTCGTGGCCCGGATCTAGGCGGTTTCGGCGCTGTGCAGGCCTGCACGCAGCCTCGCCGGCGTTCGAGGCGCGGGGTCCGGGGCCGAGCCCCGGGAAGCGAAAGGGCGGGGCGGGGAGAGGACCGGCTGAGCGGTACCCGCACCCGCCCTGGGAAGGCAAGGGCGAAACACCGAATTCAGGAAAGTCGCCGGTGCGGACCGGCCACGGCGTTACCGTCATTGACGGCAATTACCGGCCACCGCGCCCGGAGGAGACACCATGACCACTCAGCCCGCGTGGCGGAAGTCCTCGTTCTGCAGTGAGGGTGACGCCTGCGTCTACGTCGCCACCGCCCCCGGGGCCCTCGTCAAGGTGGCCGACCGCGCCGACCCCGCCCACCTCGTCCTGGCCACCACCCAGGCGGCCTGGGCCGACTTCCTGCGGGCGGTCAAAGAGACCGGCTGAGGGACCCGCCGAGCGCGCCGCGTCCGCGATCAGGGGATTTTGTCCGATTAGCGCGTATCTTCGGCCCATGCCCACGCCCTACGGATCCCGCGGCGGCATGGCGTTCAGCGCCGCTGAGCTGCACCTGCTCAGGCGCCTCCTCGCCCACGCCCTTCAGTCCTCCTCGGCCCCCCTGGCGGCCGGGGAGGTCCAGGACTGCCTGCGCCTCGCGCAGTCGGTGGACGAAGCGGTCCAGGAGGCGGGCCGGCTCAGAGCGTTCCTCCTCGCCGACCTCGCCCGCTACCGAGGCGCCCTGCCCGGCAGCCTCTCCGGCTACCTGGAGCTGTTGCAGGACGCCCTGGCCGCCGGGTACGAACCGGAGCCCGACGACCTCGCCGCCCTGCGCGCGCTCCGCGCCAATCCGGTCGCCGCCGCGCTGCTGGAACGGGTACGCGGGGTCGCGGAGCGCTCCGTACGCAGACGGCTGTCCACCGCCCCCGCGCCCCGGACCCGGCTGCTGGCCCTGGCCGGCGGCAAGGAGAAGGACGACCAGCCGGCCCGCCCGGCCCCCCACCCCAAGGAGCCGCCGCGTCCGGAGCGGCCGATTCCGACCCCCGGTGAGGTGTTCCCGCCACGCCGCAAGCCCACCCCGCCCCCGGAGGCCGGGCTGGCCGCCGGGTAGCTACGCTGTGGGGCATGGACTATGTCTCCGCGCTCGTGCCCCCCTTCGTGATGGCCGCGTTCTTCATCGCTCTCGTCGTGACGATCGTGAAGAGCCAGGGCGGTTCCAACAAGGCCAAGGAAGACGCGGCGGTCGACGCCGTGCTCGCCCGGGCCGAGGCCACCCAGCAGCAGAAGTGACCCCGTCGGGCGTGCGGCTTCACCGGCCGCGCGCCCGATTTTCCTGCGCGTTGCCGAGCGAATAGTCGGGCAATTCCGCACAAGCCGCACTATCGTGCTGGTGTGCCTCGCCCCTTGGGAGAACTCGAAGACGCCGTCATGACACGGGTGTGGCAGTGGAACCGCCCGGTCACTGTGCGAGAAGTACTGGAAGACCTCCAGCAGGAACGGTCCATCGCGTACACCACGGTCATGACCGTTATGGACAATCTTCATCAGAAGGGCTGGGTCCGCCGGGAAGCCGAAGGCCGCGCCTATCGATATACGGCGGTCTCCACGCGCGCCGCCTACTCGGCCGCACTGATGAACGAGGCCTGGTCGACGAGCGACAACCCCGCGGCCGCCCTCGTGGCCTTCTTCGGCATGATGTCCGCGGAACAGCGGGAAGCCCTCCGGGACGCCGTGCGCGTCGTCCAGTACGACGACGGGTCGGGCGCGGACGCCGCCCCCGAACCCGCCGCTCCGCCCGCGGTCGAGGGGGAGTCCGACGAGCGCCCGCAGGAGCCGGGGCGATAACGTCCGCAGCCATGGGAGAGTTTTCCACTGCACATGCAGAAACAGTGACGATCCGCCGGGCCCGGACGCGTGATGTTCCCGCGCTGCGCCGCCTCCTCGACCAGTACGTGCAGCAGCGGATCCTGCTCGACAAAGCTCCGGTCGTCCTTTACGAGGACATCCAGGAGTTCTGGGTCGCGGAACGCGAGTCCGACGGTCAGGTCGTCGGCTGCGGCGCTCTCCACGTGATGTGGGAAGACCTTGCCGAAGTACGCACTCTCGCCGTCGACCGGGGCTTGAAGGGCGGCGGAGTCGGGCATCAGGTGCTGGAGCAGTTGTTGCGTACCGCCCGCACCCTCGGCGTGAGCCGGGTTTTCTGCCTCACCTTCGAAGTCGAGTTCTTCGCGAAGCACGGCTTCGTCGAGATCGGCGAGACCCCGGTCAAGACCGATGTCTACATGGAGCTGCTGCGTTCCTATGACGAGGGTGTCGCCGAGTTCCTCGGTCTCGAACGAGTGAAGCCGAACACCTTGGGCAACAGTCGGATGCTTCTGCACCTCTGATCGATGGCCTCAGCTTTTCCGGTGCTCCGCCCGCCCGTGGCCTATGTCCGAATCGCGTACGTTTCCCGCCCTGTTGCGGTCTCGAACCTCTCCCCGGGGGTTTGTGTTTTCCAGGCAAAAGCGGTTTCCTTTCCGCGTACTGCTTTTCGATGAAAGGAAATCCCGGTGGCACAGAAGGTTCAGGTCCTTCTTGTCGACGACCTCGACGGTGGCGAGGCGGACGAGACGGTGACGTTCGCTCTGGACGGCAAGACCTACGAGATCGACCTCACCACCGCCAACGCTGAAAAGCTCCGCGGTCTGCTCGACCCGTACACCAAGGGCGGCCGCCGCACCGGTGGCCGCGCCTCCACCGGTCGCGCCAAGGGCCGTACGGCCGTGGCGTCCGGCAACCCGGACACCGCGGAGATCCGCGCCTGGGCGAAGTCGCAGGGCCTCAGCGTCAACGACCGCGGCCGCGTACCGCAGGACATCCGCGACGCCTACGAGAACCGGGGCTGACCCGTCAGGGACTGACCCGGCCGGCCCGCGAGGGAGGCCCGGCCACGGCGCTCCGCAGGGGCGTCCGGCGCCGGAGTCGCGCGCGGTGGCATTCCGTCGCCGCCGCGGACACCAGGCGCACGAGATCGGGACCGGCGTCCACCCGCCCGGGACCGGCACCCTGTCCGGGACCGGACAGGGCAGGCAGAAGTGCCTCGCACCCCTGCTCGGGGGGCCGTAGCCACACGGCGGCCCCCCGGGGACTCCCGTCCCGTACGGCATGCCCCGGCGGCACCGGGGCGGTGATCCGGCCACCCGCACCCAGGGCGGTCAGATCGAGGGCGACCCCGCCCCATTCCAGCCAGTCGAGCAGCCCGTCCAGCTCCTCCGCGCCGCCCGCGGCCACCAGGAACCGCATCCGGCGTCCCATCAGGGCCACCGGGCCGGTGGCGAGCGGCCTGCGCAGCAGCGCGGCACCCGCGTCGGACGGCAGCTCCAGCACGTCGAACCGGATCCCGGTCACGAGCTGGGCCGGCGGCCCACCCGTGACGGTCCAGCCGAGCACGCTCCCGTACCAGGAGGCGTACGCGTCCTCCTCGGGCGCCGGGTGGGGTGGCGGCACGGTCGACGGGGCGGGCGACGGGAGAGTGACGGCCATGTCCGGAGCAACTTCCGAAACGCCGCCGGGTTACGCTCGATGTGACACACCGCACTCACCCTCGTGCGGAACGTAAACCTCCGTGGACTCCGGAGTCCGCATTCGGGACGCAACCGTGTTCGCCCTTAGCGGAGGGAACCGGTGCCACCGGCATGGAGTGTCAGTCCTTACGGGTAAGACATTCCTAGTGGATCGGGGCGACACGCTGTTTTGACGGGCCTCCGTTCGCCGTCGGCGTACACGCATGACGGGTATCTGCCTGGCCTGCGGGAACATCGTCTCGCACCATCGAGTTGGAGCAGTTGTCGGCTCTTCAAGCCGGTTTTCCCGCTGATGCAGGGGTGAGCCGTGGACGGATGTCGGCAGTTGGAATGAGCTGTCCCGCCCCACGGGACTAGCATGCGGAAGGACAGGGCGGGGACCGACCCCGAACTGCCCGACCGCTCTGAGGAGCGATAAACGATGTTCGAGAGGTTCACCGACCGCGCGCGGCGGGTTGTCGTCCTGGCTCAGGAAGAAGCCCGGATGCTCAACCACAACTACATCGGCACCGAGCACATCCTCCTGGGCTTGATCCACGAGGGTGAGGGTGTCGCCGCTAAGGCCCTGGAGAGCCTCGGGATTTCGCTCGAGGCTGTTCGCCAGCAGGTTGAGGAGATCATCGGTCAGGGGCAGCAGGCCCCGTCCGGCCACATCCCCTTCACCCCGCGGGCGAAGAAGGTCCTGGAGCTTTCGCTCCGAGAGGCCCTCCAGCTCGGCCACAACTACATCGGCACCGAGCACATCCTGCTCGGCCTGATCCGCGAGGGCGAGGGCGTCGCCGCCCAGGTCCTCGTGAAGCTGGGCGCCGATCTCAACCGAGTCCGGCAGCAGGTCATCCAGCTGCTCTCCGGCTACACCGGTGGAGGCAAGGAGTCGGCCACGGCCGGCGGCCCGGCCGAGGGCACGCCCTCGACCTCGCTCGTCCTGGACCAGTTCGGCCGCAACCTCACCCAGGCGGCCCGCGAATCCAAGCTCGACCCGGTCATCGGGCGCGAGAAGGAGATCGAGCGGGTCATGCAGGTGCTGTCCCGCCGTACGAAGAACAACCCGGTCCTCATCGGCGAGCCCGGCGTCGGCAAGACCGCCGTCGTCGAGGGCCTGGCCCAGGCGATCGTCAAGGGCGAGGTTCCCGAGACGCTCAAGGACAAGCACCTCTACACGCTCGACCTCGGCGCCCTGGTCGCGGGTTCCCGCTACCGCGGTGACTTCGAGGAGCGCCTGAAGAAGGTGCTCAAGGAGATCCGCACCCGCGGCGACATCATCCTGTTCATCGACGAGCTCCACACCCTCGTGGGTGCGGGCGCCGCCGAGGGCGCGATCGACGCCGCGAGCATCCTCAAGCCCATGCTGGCCCGTGGTGAGCTGCAGACCATCGGTGCCACGACGCTCGACGAGTACCGCAAGCACCTCGAGAAGGACGCGGCCCTCGAGCGTCGCTTCCAGCCGATCCAGGTGGCGGAGCCTTCCCTCCCCCACACGATCGAGATCCTCAAGGGCCTGCGCGACCGCTACGAGGCCCACCACCGCGTCTCCATCACGGACGAGGCCCTCGTCCAGGCGGCGACGCTGGCGGACCGGTACATCTCGGACCGCTTCCTCCCGGACAAGGCGATCGACCTGATCGACGAGGCCGGCTCCCGGATGCGCATCCGCCGGATGACCGCACCGCCGGACCTCCGCGAGTTCGACGAGAAGATCGCGGGCGTGCGCCGCGACAAGGAGTCGGCCATCGACTCCCAGGACTTCGAGAAGGCGGCGTCTCTCCGTGACAAGGAGAAGCAGCTGCTGGCGGCGAAGACCAAGCGCGAGAAGGAATGGAAGGCCGGCGACATGGACGTCGTCGCCGAGGTCGACGGCGAGCTCATCGCCGAGGTCCTCGCGACCGCGACCGGCATTCCCGTCTTCAAGCTCACCGAGGAGGAGTCCTCGCGACTGCTCCGCATGGAGGACGAGCTCCACCGTCGGGTCATCGGCCAGAAGGACGCCATCAAGGCGCTCTCCCAGGCGATCCGTCGTACCCGTGCGGGTCTGAAGGACCCGAAGCGCCCGGGTGGCTCGTTCATCTTCGCCGGTCCGTCCGGTGTCGGTAAGACCGAGCTGTCCAAGACGCTCGCCGAATTCCTCTTCGGCGACGAGGACGCGCTGATCTCCCTCGACATGTCGGAGTTCAGCGAGAAGCACACGGTTTCCCGTCTCTTCGGTTCGCCCCCCGGCTACGTGGGCTACGAAGAGGGCGGCCAGCTCACCGAGAAGGTGCGCCGGAAGCCGTTCTCCGTCGTCCTCTTCGACGAGGTCGAGAAGGCCCACCCGGATATCTTCAATTCCCTTCTCCAGATCCTGGAGGACGGTCGCCTGACCGACTCCCAGGGCCGGGTCGTGGACTTCAAGAACACGGTCATCATCATGACGACCAACCTGGGTACCCGGGACATCTCGAAGGGCTTCAACCTGGGCTTCGCGGCTCAGGGCGACACCAAGACCGGATACGACCGGATGAAGGCGAAGGTCAACGAAGAGCTCAAGCAGCACTTCCGGCCCGAGTTCCTCAACCGTGTCGACGACACGGTCGTCTTCCACCAGCTCACCGAGGAAGACATCATCCAGATCGTCGACCTCATGATCGCCAAGGTCGACGAGCGCCTCAAGGACCGCGACATGGGCATCGAGCTGAGCGGCGACGCCAAGCTCCTGCTCGCCAAGCGCGGCTACGACCCGATCCTGGGTGCCCGGCCGCTGCGCCGGACCATCCAGCGCGAGATCGAGGACATCCTGTCGGAGAAGATCCTCTTCGGCGAGCTGCGTCCCGGTCACATCGTGGTCGTCGGCAAGGAGGGTGAGGGCGAGGACGCCAAGTTCACCTTCCGCGGCGAGGAGAAGTCGGCTCTGCCCGACCTCCCCCCGATCGAGGCCACGGGCTCCGGCCCGGACCTGTCGAAGGGCGCGTGAGCGCGAGCGAGCGGTAAGGGGCGGCCCCGGGACTGAAAAGTCCCGGGGCCGCCCCTTTTCCGTCACCGGGTCACTGCTCGTACACGGTGTAGAAGGACTCGATCTCGGTCTCGGGCAGGCGCCGGGCCAGTCGCTCCTCGAGATCCGGTGGCAGCAGCTCGTCCCCGTACAGCCGTAGGGTTCGCAGGGTCGGCAGCCGCAAGTGCTCGACCAGACCCTCCAGCACATCCTCCGGCACGGCGAGCTCCTCCAGGTGCTCCAGCCGCGACAGCTCCGCCCAGTCCGCCGGGCCCGCCGGCCGCCAGCGGTGACCGAGGTTCAGGACGCGCAGCCCCGTGTGCCGGCCCAGGTCCGTCACGTCCGCCGCCGGGGTGTCCAGGACCAGGTGCACCAGATTCGCCCCGGGGGCGAGTTCCCGGGCCGACCACGGCCGTGGCGAGCACAGCTCCAGGTGGCGCAGATGGTTCCAGCTCGCGATGGCCTCGTGCACCCCCGGGGTGCCGAAGTCCAGGTGCGCGGCCCGTAGGGGCAGGCCGCGCAGGGCCGTCATGTCGGTGGACGAGCCGCACCTGCTGATGCGCAACCGTTCCAGTGCGGTCTGGCCGCGCAGGAAGTCGAGGTCACCGAGGTCCCGGTGCCCATCGATCCTCAGCCCCGACACCTTGATGCGCGAGAACAGCTCCGACAGGGCGGGCCTGGTCACCTCACCGCCGATGACGAGGCCCGGGGGCCGGGGGAAGGCGTGCAGGGCATCGGCCTGGGCGTCCGTGCGCACAAGCAGGTCGCTCGGGGGCGGGGTGAGGCGTTCGAGCACCTCCCGGGCGTACTCGCGGGTGTCGAAGCGGCCCCACAGCGCGATCAGCGCCTGCCGGACCTCGGACGACGACGAGTCGTGGTAGCGCGCCAGGTAGGGGATGGCCAGCTCCGAGAGGGTCTCGCCGGCCGCTGTGACAGCCATGAGAGCTTCGTGGTCGTCCGCCGTACCGGGGTCGGCGAGCAGTTCCAGCACCAGCGGTCCGGTCCGGCCCAGTTCCTGGGCCTCCTCGACGCTCCGGGGCGGCAGCAGGTGCCGTACGGCGGCCTCGGCCGCGGCGCGAAGGGCCGGGTCGAGCTCCGCCGCGTACTGGAGGGAGGCGTAGGCGAGGAGCACGGACCGGTCGGTGCCCCGATCCAGGAGGGCCCGGATGATCTCGGTGCGCTCGCGCGGCCGGCCCTGCGCGACCGCCATGCGGATGACGTCCTCCCACTGGTCGTCGTCCGAGTGCCCGGCCAGCTCCCCGACCCCGCCCTCGTCGAGTGCGGCCCGGGCGCCCAGATAGTCCTGGAAGGTGCGGTGGACGAACTCGACGGTGTCCTCCGTCGGCGCACGCAGCAGTCCGGTGCGTTCCAGGAAGTGTCGGTACACCAGCGGCGCCTCGCCCAGGACCCGGGCGACGGGGACGGCCGGCAGCGCGCCGGCGATCAGATCCTCGGCGCGGGACCGGTCCATCTCGGTGCGGCCGTTGCGGATCAGCCAGTGGGCGAGCCGTTGGAGCAGTTGCAGCTGGGGCTCCTCGGCCAGGTCGGGCAGCCGCAGGCCCCGCTCGCGGTCACGGCGGTGCAGCAGCATCGACAGGGCTGCCGTGTACAGCTCCTTGCGGCCGGTCGGCAGGAATCCGCGGCGCTCGCGGTGCAGGGCGCAGATCAGTCCGCACAGCAGCGGGTTGGTGGCGAGGGGTGCCAGGTCCGGTTTGGTGCGTACGGAGTCCAGCAGCAGTTCCGCATACCCCTCCGGGGCCGCGGCGGCGGTGTGCCAGCGCTCGATGAAGGCCCGGACGTTCGCCCGGGTCATCGGGGCCAGGGTCACCTCGGTGAAGTCCTCGCCCCGGAGCCAGTCCGGGCGGACCGCCGAGGGTCGGGAGGTGACCAGCCAGCGGTTGCCGGGACAGGCGGTGATCAGGTCGGCCAGCCAGTCCCGGGCCCGGTCACGTTCGGCTGCCGGGATCTCGTCGATGCCGTCGACCAGCAGCAGGGCGCGCCCGTCGCGCAGGACCCGGCCCTCCCAGCCTTCGGGGGCCTCCCCGGCCAGCGGGGATCCGGCCAGGAACGCGCGGGGCGCGGGCAGCCGCTCCCCGTGCCGGGTCAGGCTGCGCAGGGGCAGGACGAACGGGATGATCCCCGACCCGGCGTCCCGGGCGGCGGAGACGGCCAGCCACTGGATCAGGGTGGTCTTGCCGGACCCGGCCTCTCCGCGCAGCAGGACGCGGTGGTGCTCGGCCGGCAGCCGGTCGGCGGGCAGGGAGTAGGGGGAGGGGAGCGCCTCGGTCCGGGTCCCGGGGGCGGCGGTGACCTCCAGGCTCACGTACGCCGCGTCGAGCGGCCAGCGCGAGGATCCCGGCTCCAGGTCCAGGCCGAAGATGGTGAGGGCGCTGTGGCGCCGGGCCAGATAGTCGAGGTAGCGGGCCTCGAAGGCGGTGTCGCGGCCGTCCTGGCGGGGGACGCGGGTCAGCAGTTCGTCCACCTTGGCGATGGTCTCGGCGTGCAGCCGGCTCTGCTCGACCAGGGTCGCGGCCACGAAGGTGGAGCGCTGGGTGAAGAAGTGCAGGATGTGCAGGCAGGCCAGGTCCACCAGGCGGGAGTGGAAGAGTTCGGCGTCCCGGGAGAGCCCGGGGTGCGGGCCCGCGGCCCGGAGTGCGCGGGCGAAGTCCCGCGGTCCGAGGCGGACGGCCTCCACGTCGGAGAGGGCGAGGTCGCCCAGCGCGTACAGGGTTGCGGCGAGGGCGGCCGCCACGCCCGCCTCCTCGCCCGGCGGCAGGGGGCGTTCCCGGGGGGCCCGTAACGCCTCCTCGACCAGGCGGTCGGCGAGCTTGCGCAGGTCCGCCGCGTCGAGGGCGCGTTTCTCGCGCAACGCCACGTAGGAGGAGATCCGGTGCGGCCGGTCCACCAGGCCCGCGCCCGCCTCCTCCTGTCGGAAGAGCTTCCTGACGAGGGGTGCCACGACCCCCGAGGCCAGCCGGATCCCCACCACCGATGCGTCCACCCGCCGGAGCCTAGGGCCTGTCTTTCGCCTTAGTGACCTGGGTCGCAAACAGTCCTGGCCTCGGTGACAAGCCGCACAAGACAAAACGGACTTACTAGGTCGTTTCGTAGATCAAATGGGCCTCGCTCCGAGACCTTTGTGCCTGGAGAGAGGCGTCAACCGGCCGCGTCACACCGGTGCCGCTACGAGTTCCGCTAGTAATCGGGAGGTTTGGGGAAGTACCGGGCCGCGGGTTACCAAGGTTGAGCCAGCCCGGCACTCGCTCGATCGTGCCGGGTCACTTCATGCCTCTGACAGGTGTGAAACCCCCCTTGTCCCCGGCCCCGGAGGTCTGCACATGTTCGCGAAGCGCGTCTACACCCGTCGTACCCGTATCGCTGTCGGCACCACCGCTCTCGGTGCGGTGCTGGCCCTCGGGGCGGGCACGACCGCCGCGTTCGCAGACGCCCCGCAGGCCGCCGTCACCGCCAAGACCGCCGGCGCCGCCGGTGCCGCGGGCGCCTCGAAGACCGGTCTCTGGGACAAGCCGCTGGAGAAGTACACGCTGTCCGCCACCTTCGGCAAGGGCGGCAACATGTGGTCCCACAAGCACTCCGGCCAGGACTTCGCCGTCCCGGTCGGCACCCCGGTCAAGGCCGCGGCCGCCGGTACCGTCGTCAAGGCCGGCCCCAACGGTGGCGGCGACGGCCCCGCGTACGGCAACGCCATCGTGATCAAGCACGCGAACAACACGTACTCGCAGTACGCGCACCTCTCGAAGATCCAGATCAAGGTCGGCCAGAAGGTCAAGGCCTCGCAGCGGATCGCCCTGTCGGGCAACACCGGCAACTCCAGCGGCCCGCACCTGCACTTCGAGATCCGCACCACCCCGAACTACGGCTCGGCCGTCAACCCGGTGGCCTTCCTGCGCACCAACGGCGTCACCGTCTGACCCGTCCCGACCGCCGCACGCGCCGCACGCGCGGCGCCCGCGGCACCCGTCGTACCGGCCGACCCGCCCTGCTCACCGATCAGGTGAGCAGCCAGGCATGGGTCGGCTTCGGCGATGGGTCGAGCTTGCCCTCCTTGTACCCGGCGGCCTGCTCCGCCGTGAAGGCCATGTCGTAGGTCTTGATGTTGTGCAGGGCGCCCTGCCACGGACCGGTCCAGATGTTGTGGTGCTTGGACCGGCCGAGCTGGAGCGGACCGGGGGCCTGCCAGATGGGCGGCACCGGAGTCTCGCCGGCCTTCTTGCCGTCCACGTAGAGCGCGATGGCCTTCTTCTCGGCGTCGTACGTGGCCATCAGCAGCGTGGGCGTCTTCACCATGTTGAGCCCCTCGGCGGTGACCGTCCGCGTGGTGGCCGCGGCGCCCTTGTCACCCGTCTGCACGCGGAAGATCCAGGCCTGCTTGCCGTTCACCTCGTTCACGCCGAGCTCGAAGGAGAACGACTCCCCGTCGCCCTGGCTCATGACGATCCGCGAGCCCTTGGCGGCGGAGTTGTAGGCGCGGGCCGTGACGGTGAAGCTCTTGGTCACGTCCACGACCGGCTCGGCGGACTGCGCCCACGAGTTCCCGTTGCCCCTGCCGACGACCTGGAAGCGCTTGCCCAGCGGGCCGACCTTGAGGTCGGGGCCCAGCCGTATGCCCATGCTGCCGTAGCTGTCGCGCAGCAGGGTGTCGTCCCCCGCGACGGTCGCGGTGTAGGCGGCGGGCCCCTTCGCGTCCTCCGGCTCGGGCGAGGCGGAGGCCGAGTTCGCGGGCTGGGCGTCCTGTCCGTCGTCGTCGTTGCCCATCAGGAAGAACGTTCCGCCGCTGGCCAGCAGCGCCAGTACGGTCACCCCGCCGCCCAGCGTCCACAGCCGCTTCTTGCGCCGCTCGGCCGCCGAGCGGTCGGCCATGGCCTCCCAGTCCGGCTGGGAGGAGCCGGGCAGGTCCGGACCGGCCAGCCTGGTGAAGCCCGGCTGGGCCGGCGCCGCGGACCACTGACCGGCCCCCGGATCCTGCTGGTAGCCGGCTCCCGCGTCCTGCGGGTACCCGCCCGCCGCGTCCGGCGGGTAACCGCTCCCCGCGTCCGGCTGGTAACCCCCCACGTCCTGCTGGTAGGGGTTCGGCTGCTGTCCCGCCTGCGGGTAGCCGTAGCCGCCGGCCGGGGTCGGGTAGCCGTAGCCGCCCTGCGCGGGCGGTCCCGGCGGGAACCCGTATCCGCCGCTCCCCGGGGCGGGCTCGGGCTGCGGGTGGCTCGGGGGATTCGTACCGTCGGTCATGCCACGGATGCTAAGTCACGGACCCGTGGGCGGATACCGCCCGGTACCCGTCCCGCCCCACCCGCCCCGGTTCAGCCCTGCGGCAGCTTGAGGATCGGGAAGCTGCCCGTCGCCGTCGGCGCGTGCTCCGGCAGCCACAGGACCGCCACCGCACCCGCCGCCGAGCCCTCGCGCTCCGAGCCGCCCCGGGCGGCCACGTTACGGAAGGTCAACCGGGCGCCCAGCACCCGCGCCTGACCCTCGGCGATGGTCAACCCCAGCCCGTGCCCCACACCCGCGCGGTCCGTCGACCCGGTGCGGAAGCGGCTCGGCCCCTCGCGCAGCAGTGCCTCGGGGAAGCCCGGCCCGTGGTCCCGGACCCGTACGACCCGGCCCTCGACGTCGACCTGGATCGGCGGCTGCCCGTACCGCGCGGCATTGGCCAGCAGATTCCCCAGGATCCGTTCCAGGCGGCGCGGGTCGGTGCTGACGATCTCGTCCGCGACGACCCGTACGGTCGCCTCCGGCATCAGCGACATCACCCGCCGGCTCACGAACTCGCCCAGCGCCACGTCCTGGAGCTCGGCCCGCTCCGAGGCGCTGTCCAGCCGAGCCACCTCCAGCACGTCCTCGACCAACGCGCGCAGGGCCTGGGCCCGGTCCCGCACCAGCTCCGTCGGCCGCCCCGGAGGCAGCAGCTCGGCCGCCGTCAGCAGGCCCGTCACCGGGGTCCGCAGCTCGTGCGCGATGTCCGCCGTCACCCGCCGCTCCGCCTCCAGCCGTTGCTGGAGGGCGTCCGCCATGGCGTCCACGGCCCGCGCGAGGTCGTCCGTCTCGTCCCGCACGACACCGCCGACCGCGTCCCGTACGCGCACGTCGGGATCGCCGTGCGCCACGCGCTGCGCGGCGGCCGCGGCCTTGCGCAGCCGGCGCGAGATCTGCCCGCCGATGAGCACGCCGAGCGCCGAGCCGCCGATCACGGCGGACAGGCCGCCGATGACCAGGGCCCGGTCCAGGTCGGGGATCAGATTGTCGCCCTCCCGGAACGGCGTGTGCAGCGACAGCACCTGCCCGTTCCCGAGCGGCACGGCGGCCCACACCTCGGTCGCCCCGCGCGGCCGCTCCTGGATGTAGGTCCCGCGCCGTCCCGACTGCGCCTTGTGCCGCAGTTCGGCGGGCAGTTCGGGATCGTTGAGCTTGGCCCCCATGGGCGGCTTGCGACCGGCGTCGGCGTTGCGGGAGATGAACTGCACGCGGTCCAGCTGCACTTCACGGGCGCTCTCCAGCATCGACACGCGGGCAGCACTGTGCACGACCAGGCTCAGCGCGATCGTGACGAGGGCGCCCACGGAGGCGATGGCGACCGTGATCTTCCAGCGGATCCCCGTGCGGAGGGTGAACCGTCTCATGCCTTGAGCTTGTATCCGAAGCCTCGGACCGTTTCGATCCGGTCCTGGCCGATCTTGGTGCGCAGTCGCTGGACGTGGACGTCCACGACCCGGGTGTCGCCGCCCCAGTCGTAGTCCCAGACCCGCTCCAACAGGCGGTCGCGCGAGAGCACGGTGCCGGGGGCGGAGGAGAACTCCAGCAGCAGCCGCATCTCGGTCGGGGTCAGGGCCACGGCGGCGCCCGCCCGGCGCACCTCCATGCCCTCGGTGTCCACCTCCAGGTCGCCGAAGGAGAGCACACCGCGCTCGGGGTCCGAGCCGTTGTCGGTGTTCGGGCCGCCGTTGTGCGGGCCGCCGGAGTGGTCGAAGCGGCGCAGCACCGCGCGGATCCGGGCCACCAGCACGGAGCCGTCGAAGGGCTTGGTGACGTAGTCGTCGGCGCCCGCCTCCAGGCCCAGCACCACGTCGATGCTGTCGGCGCGCGCCGACAGCATGATGACCGGGACGGTGGACTCGTCGCGGATGCGGCGGCACAGGCTCACGCCGTCCATGCCGGGGACCATCACGTCCAGCAGGGCGATGTCGGGCCGGTTCGCGCGGAAGGACTCCAGTCCGGACAGGCCGTCGGGCATGGCCGTGACCACGAACCCGTCGCGTTCCAGCGCCAGGGTCGTGGCCTCACGGATGACGTCGTCGTCCTCAACGAACAGGACATGGGTCTCGGCCATGCGGGAGCCTCGCCTCGGTTCTTCTGTGCTCAGTTCTTCTGACTCGTGACCGGGGCGGGCGGAACCCCGCCGTCGACCACATTGCTGTACTCCGAGTGAACTCGGTCCTGCTCGGTGAACTTCTCCCCGTTCCAGCGGTACGTGATCACGTCCTCGCCCGACGGATAGGCGAGCGCGTCGCTCTTTCCGTAGACCTGCTTCGTGACCACCAGGTCGCCCCGGTCGATCTCCGCGTAGACGGGTGGCTGTTCGTCCGAGAAGACATTCTCGTACGTGGCTCCGTCCGACCGGTACACGTACGTACCGCGGCCCAAGGCGTCGGCGCAGGACAGGACGTTCACCACGATGTCCACGACGGGGCCGCCGGTGACCCTCCCGTAGCTCACGTCCACCGGATACTCCTTGCCCGAACAGGGCTTCAGATCCCGTTTGACCTCGGTGCTGACCTTGGGGTCCTTCATCAGCAGCCCTACGGGATCCACCTTCTTCAGCGGCCGGCCGGACGACGCCGAGACGGAGTCCTCCGGGGCGGGCCCCGAGGGCGTGGCCTTCGCCACGGCCTCGGTACGGGCCGGACCGCCGTCACGCAGGCCGGTGCCACCGGTGGCGCAGCCGACCGCGAACACGGCTGTGCCGACGAGGACGACCGTCCCCGCCGACATCAGCACCAGAGAACCTCCGGACAAACCTTGGCCATTCAGGCCGCGCACCGCTCACGCCCCTCGTACCGCATGGTGTGGTCACCGCGCTCCAGCGCACGCATGTCCAGATCCCGGCTCTCCAGCTCCTGCCGAAGGCGGGCCAGCGCGCGGTGCAGAGTGCTCTTCACGGTTCCCGCCGACATTCCGAGCGCCGCTGCCGTCTCCTCGGTGCTCATCTGCTCCCAGTGTCGCAGCACGACCACGCTGCGCTGCTTGGGTGCGAGAACCTTGAGGATGTCCATGAGGAGGGCGCGGTCGGCGCGCTGGTCGGAGCCGTCCTCGACGGAGGCGTCGGGGAGCTGCTCGGTGGGGACCTCTTCGAGCTTGCGGGCGCGCCACCACTCGGTCCGGGTGTTGATCATGACTCGGCGCAGGTAGGCGTCGGCCAGGGACTTGTCGGCGATGCCGTCCCAGCGGCCGTAGGTGCGCACGAGCGCGGTCTGCAGGAGGTCCTGGGCGTCGGTCGGGTCCGGGACCAGGCGCCGGGCGCTGCGCAGCAGCGCGTCCTGCCGGGTGCGTACGTACTCTTCGAATCCGAGTACCTCACCGTGCGCCATCTCAGACCGCCTCCACCCGTCCAACCGTTCATCCCCGTGCCCTACGGATTCGAAGGTACGGAGGGGTTGTCACGGGCCTGTGCGAGCCAGCCTTCGGTGGACGCACGGACACCCATAGGTTGTGTAACAGCCCTCGTGAGCTGGGGGTTTCCGGCAGGAAGCGGAATGTCCGAGTCAGCTTCGGTCAGGTCCGCGGAACGCCCTGCGGGAGCCGGTAGAAGCCTCCGTCCAGCGGCTCCACCAGACCGTCGGAGACCAACCCGTCGAGCGCCCGGGCCCGCTGCACGGGCTCGTCCCAGACCATGTCGAGCACGGCCTGCGGAACCGCGCCCACCGCGTCCCGGAGCACCGCGAGGAGCTTGCCCCGCACCTGCCGGTCGGTCCCGGCGTACGTCTGCCCGCGCCGCGGCGGACCCTCGTGCGCGGGCTTCCCGGCGAGCCGCCACGCGCACAGCCCGGCCACCGGGCAGCGCGCGCAGTCGGGGTTCTTGGCGGTGCACACCAGCGCGCCGAGCTCCATCGAGGCAGCCGCCCAGCGGGCCGCCGTGCCCTCGTCCTCCGGCAGCAGGGTCCGGGCGAGGCGCCGCTCGGCGGCGGTCGTCGCGTTCGGCGGGTACTCGACCCCGGTCGCGGTGCGCGCGAAGACCCGGCGGACGTTCGTGTCGAGGACGGCGTGCCGCTGCCCGTACGCGAAGGAGGCCACGGCCGCCGCCGTGTACTCGCCGATCCCGGGCAGAGCCAGCAGCTGCGCGTGCTCCTGCGGTACGTCGCCCCCGTGCCGGTCCGTTATGGCGACGGCCGCGCCGTGCAGCCGCAACGCACGGCGCGGGTAGCCGAGCCGACCCCAGGCCCGTACGGCCTCGCCGGGGGCCTCGGCGGCCAGGTCCGCGGGGCGGGGCCACCGGGCCAGCCACTGCTCGTAGACCGGCAGGACCCGGTTGACGGGCGTCTGCTGGAGCATGAACTCGCTGACCATGACCCCCCAGGGGCCGGCCTCGGGGCGGCGCCAGGGCAGGTCGCGGGCGTGCTCGTCGAACCACGCGATCACGGGGGAGTGCAGCGCGTGCGAGGAGTCGGGGGACACGGCCGTGGAGGAAGTGGGAGATGCAGTCATGGCAGACCGCATCCTGGCACGTTTCGCCTCCCTCGGCGCGCCGGACCGCTACCGACGAACCGGACGACGGCCGGGGATCCGGCGCCACGGCGGCGGCACCCGCGAAGCCCGGCGTGGTTGCTGGGGAACGACCCGAAGCCGGACCCCGGGTCACCGAACGTACGCACAGCGGATTGATCTCCGCATCGACCTTTTGGCCGGATCTCGGCCCCTCGATTGCGCCCGCAGGATGATCATCGGCAAATCAAAACCTCCGCGCGGCATGTGGGGCACCGATCGGGCCGCGAACTCTCGTAAAGTTCCGTCCGTGGGATCTCTGCGCAATCCGGTCGGGCCGCTCCCCTCCTCCATCTACTGGCGACGGAGGGCTGTGCTGGCTTCCGTTGTCGCGCTCCTCGCGCTCCTCGCCGTATGGACCGTCAGTTCCGGTGGGGGCAGGACGAGTACGAACGGAAAGGGCCAGGGCGGCCCCGACCCCGTCACCTCGATCACCCCGGGCCCGGCCGGCACCGGCCCCGCGATCAGCGCGGCCCCCGGCGGACGCCCCGAATCGGGCAGCGGCGGTAACACCGGCTCCACGGGCGGCTCCACGGGCGGCGCGGGCAAGAACGGCGAACCGGGAGGCGGTACGGGCTCGAACGGCGGCGCGGGATCCGGCTCCGGCGGCGCCGCGGGCGGCCCCGCTCCCGTCCCGGCGGACTCCGCGCTCCCCACCTGCGCGCCGGGCTCGCTGCAGTGGGAGGTCAAGAGCGTGAAGAACGAGTACGAGGCGAACGAGAAGCCGCGCCTCGAACTGGTCGCCCGCAACACCTCCGGAACCACCTGCAAGATCGACCTCGGCCCGAAGCAGGCCGTCCTGACCATCCTTCAGGCGAGCAGCAGCAAGGCCGTCTGGTCCTCGGCGGACTGCCCGGCGGGCGCGGGCAACGCCTTCTTCCGACTCCCGGCACAGGGCGAGACGAAGCAGTCGCTGGACTGGGACCGCAGGTTCAGCGCGGCCGACCAGTGCCAGACGCCTCCGGCGGGGTCCGCGGCTCCCGACACCTACGTGGTCGAGGTCAAGGCCCCGGGCATGCCGGTGGCCCGCACCTCATTCGTCCTCAAGCAGGACTGACCGGGAACTCCCAGCGGCACTCCCAGCACTCTCAGCCCCGCCGGCGTTCGAAGCGGGGGTCCGCCGGCAGCGCCGAGCAGCACTCTCAGCCCCGCCGGCGTTCGAGGCGCGGGGTGCGGGGCGGAGCCCCGGCGCGGCGCGCACGCCGAACGGACAGGGCAGCCCCACCGATCGGCCGAGCAGAGCCGCAGGCTAGACGTACCGCTCCAGGATCGACGACTCGGCCAGCCGGGACAGGCCCTCGCGCACGCTCCGAGCGCGGGCCTCGCCCACACCGTCCACGGCCTGGAGGTCGTCCACGGAAGCCGCCAGCAGCTTCTGCAGCCCGCCGAAGTGCTCCACCAGCCGCTCGATGATCGCGCCCGGCAGCCGCGGCACCTTCGCCAGCAGCCGGTACCCGCGCGGCGACACCGCCGAGTCCAGCGTCTCCGGCGAGCCCGTGTACCCCAGTGCCCGCGCCACGATCGCCAGCTCCAGCAGCTCCGGATGCGTCAGCGCGTCCAGCTCCGCCAGCGCCTCGTCCACCGTGCGGGACCGCTTCGCCGTAGGCTCCGGCACGTAGTCCCGGATGACCAGCTCCCGCTCCTGCTCGATCCCGACCGTCAGCTCGTCGAGCTGCAGCGACAGCAGTCGCCCGTCCGTGCCCAGTTCGACCACGTACTCGGCGATCTCGGTCGCGATCCGGCGGACCATTTCCAGCCGCTGCGCGACCGCCGTCACATCGCGGACCGTGACCAGGTCCTCGATCTCCAGCGCCGACAGCGTGCCCGCGACCTCGTCGAGGCGCAGCTTGTACCGCTCCAGCGTGGCGAGCGCCTGGTTCGCCCGCGACAGGATCGCCCCGGACTCCTCCAGGACCCGCCGCTCCCCGTCCACGTACAGCGCGATCAGCCGCATCGACTGCGACACCGACACCACCGGGAAGCCGCACTGCTTGGAGACGCGGTCCGCCGTACGGTGCCGCGTACCGGTCTCCTCCGTCGGGATCGACGCGTCCGGCACCAGCTGCACACCGGCCCGCAGGATCTTGGTGATGTCCTTGTCGAGGATGAGCGCGCCGTCGAGCTTGCACAGCTCGCGCAACCGGGTCGCGGTGAACTCCACGTCCAGGACGAAGCCGCCGGTGCACATCGCCTCGACGCTCTTGTCCATACCGAGGACGATCAGCCCGCCGGTGTTGCCGCGGACGATCCGTTCCAAGCCGTCACGCAGCGGCTGACCAGGTGCGACCGCGCTCAGCGAGGCGCGCATCATGGCCTCCTGCTTGGAGCTCGCGCCCGACTTCCCGGATGCTGCTGCCCCGTCCTTGGCTGCCACTGCACTCCTCCGGTCGCGGGTTGCGCCGCCCAGCGCCGCGGGCACGAGGACGTGCGTACGGCCGGGCGGACCAGCACAAAGTCTACCGGCGCGCGCCGCGGCCCCGCCGTGGCTTGGCCAGGTAGGGCCCGGGCGGGCCCCTCCCGGACCCCCTGACGGACCCCCTGACCAGGGGGATCGTCCCCCCGGGTCGGCTACTGCCCGGACCCCTCCCTGGCGGGCGTACGGGAGCGGCCGCGCGGCAACACCCGTAGCGCGTCGCCCATGTCGGCCACCTCGATGACCTTCATCCCGGCCGGCACCTTGCCCGGATCCGCCGGGACCAGCGCGTGCGTGAACCCCAGCCGATGCGCCTCCGCGAGCCGCCGCTGCACGCCGGTCACCCGCCGCACCTCTCCGGCCAGACCGACCTCACCGATCGCGACGAGGTTCTTCGGCAGCGGGACGTCGCTGGCGGCGGAGGCCAGCGCGAGCGCGATCGCCAGGTCGGCGGCCGGCTCGGTGAGCTTCACCCCGCCCACGGTGGCGCTGTAGATGTCGCGCTTGCCGAGCGCGGTGATCCGGCCGCGCTGCTCCAGCACGGCCAGCATCATCGACACGCGCGAGGTCTCCAGGCCCGAGGTCGTCCGCCGGGGGGAGGGGATCTGCGAGTCCACGGTCAGCGCCTGCACCTCGGCTACCAGCGGACGCTTCCCCTCCAGAGTCACCGTCAGGCAGGTGCCCGGAACGGCCTCGGCCCGCCGGGTCAGGAACAGCCCGCTCGGGTCGGCGAGCCCGGTGATCCCCTCGTCGTGCAGCTCGAAGCAGCCGACCTCGTCGGTGGCCCCGTACCGGTTCTTGATGCCGCGCACCAACCGCAGCCGGGCGTGCCGGTCGCCCTCGAAGCTCAGCACCACGTCCACCAGGTGCTCCAGCAGACGCGGACCGGCGATGGCCCCGTCCTTGGTCACGTGGCCGACGAGGAGGGTGGCCATGCCGCGCTCCTTGGAGGCCCGGATCAGCGCCCCGGCCACCTCCCGCACCTGGGCCATGCCGCCGGGCGCCCCGTCGATCTCGGGGGAGGCGACGGTCTGTACGGAGTCCAGGATCAGAAGGGAGGGCTTCACGGCGTCGAGATGCCCGAGCACGGCGGACAGGTCGGTCTCGGCGGCGAGATAGAGGTGATCACTGAGGGCGTTGATCCGGTCGGCCCGCAGGCGCACCTGGCTCGCCGACTCCTCGCCCGTCACGTACAGCGTCCGGTGCTCGTCACTGGACGCCTTCGCCGCCACGTCCAGCAGCAGCGTCGACTTGCCGACGCCGGGCTCGCCGGCGAGCAGGACGACGGCGCCGGGCACGAGCCCGCCACCGAGGACACGGTCCAGCTCGTCCACCCCGGTGCTGCGGGCGGTCGCCGTCCGGCCGTCGACCTGCGCGATCGGCAGGGCGGCGGTGGAGACCCGGCCGGCGGCGGTGGTCCGCACCGCGGGCGCGCCCATCTCCTCGACGGTGCCCCAGGCCTGGCATTCCGGACAGCGACCGAGCCACTTCGCGGTCGTCCAACCGCAGTCGGTGCAACGGTAGGACGGCCGGTCCTTGGCGGATGAACGAGCGGTGCGGGCAGCCATGCCGTTCACGGTAGCCGCCCGCACCGACAAGCCGGACCGGGGTGCCGGTTGCGGGGCGCGGCTGGCGTGCTGCGAGGGTGGCCCCGTGGACCTGTCCGACGAGGGATCCCCCTTCGACACCGACACGACCGGAGCGACCGTCGCGGACGTGGCCGGGCGTTTCCCCGGCCGCGGCTCCGCCGTGGACCTCGCCGCGTTCCTCGTCCGCGCGGGCTGGAGTTCGCGTTCCTCCTCCTGGGAGGGGTACGAGGTGGAGAGCCCGCTGGCCCGGCTGGAGATCGAACCGGCCGACGACGGCGTCCTCCTCCACGGCCAGGCGGACGCCGGCCGGCTCGACGCGCTCACCGCCGTGCTGTCCGCGCGCGGCCTCCCCTTCTCCGTGGAGTTCTACGGGGAGGACGGCGCCCTGCTGCGCGAGGTGCGCACAGGACCCGCCGGCCTCACGAGCCCACCGGTCCGACCGCGTCAGGGCCTGCGTCAGCGCCTCACCGATCTGTTCACCCGTAAGGGCTAAAAGTGGCGAAGGCTTCCAGGGCGTCACCGGCACGCCGCCTACGGTCGCCAGGTGAACAGCAGCAACCAGGCACACTCCTCAGCGCGCACCGGCGCACACCGGGCGCACGGGCGCATGCCCCACGAGGCCGAGCAGCCGCCGCCGTTCCGGCACGAGCCCTACCTGGACGGCCTGTTCACGTACTGCCTGTCGGTCCTGTGCGACCACGACACCGCGACCGACGTGCTCGGGGACGTCCTCGCCGTGGCCGAGCGGCATCCCGGCCGCTGCCCCGACGAAGGGGACCGGCGCGCCTGGCTCTACGCCCTCGCCCGCTGGGGCTGCCTGCACCGGCTGGCCGAGCAGCGGCGCGCACGGCAGGGCGCGCATTCCGCCCGGCGTGCGCCGGAGCACACCCCGCACGACCGTGCGCCGGGTGGTGACACGCAACCCGACCGAGGCCAGGACGCCCACCGGCCCCTTGACGTGAGCGCCTACCGCCGTACCGAGCTGGCCCGGCTCGCCTGGCCCGAAGCCGCCGGCACCACACCCGAGCAACGCGAAGCCCTCGAACTCGCCGTCCGCCACCGCCTCGGCGTCCCCGAACTCGCCGCCGTCCTCGGCACCCCCGCGGCCACCGCCCGCGAGCTGCTCTCCGGCGCCGCCTGCGAGGTCGAACGCACCCGCGCCGCCCTCGCCGTCGTCGAGACCGGCAACTGTCCCAGCGTCTCCCGGCTCACCGGCGACGAGGGTGACGGCAACGTCCTGCTCTCCAGCACCCTGCGTGCCGAGCTCGTCCGCCACGTCGACGACTGCCCCCGATGCCGCCGCGTCGCCGAACGCGTGGGCGCCGCCGGCCCCTGGCCCGGCTCCGGCGGCCTCAACACCGCCGCGCTCCCCCTCGTACCGGCCCCCCGCACCGCCGTCCACGCCGCGATGCTCCGCTCCGGCCGGGGCCGTGGCCGCGGACCCGCCCCACGCTTCGACCGCACCGGCTTCCCCATGGACCCCAAGGACCGCGTGGCCCGCCGCGACCGGCTACGCGCCCGCGTGGTGACCACCACCGTCGTCGCCACCGTCGTCGCCGCACCGGTCCTGGCCCTGTGGGCGGCGTACCGCGGCGGTCCCGACACCGGCGAGCCCGCCGTCGGAGACTCCACCCGCATCTCCTCCAGCGAGTCCGAACTCCCGACCGCACGGACCGACGGCCGCCCGCTGACCGCCTACGAGAACACCGGCAACGCCGCCGCCACCAGCGGCACCGGCTTCGCCCAGAGCGACACCACCTCCGACGTCTCCGTCGAGGTCATCAGCAACGGCCCGCCCGCGACCCCCGACCAGACCGGCGACCAGGGCCGCCTCACCGTGGCCGCGTCCGCCCAGGGCGCCGTCACCCTGCTCACCCTCACCGCCACCGGCGGCGCCCCTGTCGACTGGCGGCTCTGGTCCGACGCCCCCTGGCTGCGCGCGAGCCGGACCGCGGGCACGCTCGCCCCAGGAGAATCGGTCACCCTACGGATCGCCGTGGACCCCGAGGGCCAACCCGTCGGCGCCTGGAGGGCCCGGGTCGGCGTCGACCCGAGCGGCGCGGTGGTCTCCATCCAAGGCCGCGGCCGCCCCGCGGCGACGCCCCCGCCCACTCCGGACCCGACACAGCCCGCGACACAGACGCCCTCGCCGGACCCGACACCACCGTCCCCGACACCGACCCCGACGGAGCCCACGATCCCACCGCCGTCCCCGACGCCCGAGCCGACCCCGACGGAAGGCTCAGGCGGAACGGTTTCCCCCGCCCCGGACCCGGCCCCGTCGGTGTCACCCGGCCCCTGAGGTCGCCCGCGGTCAGGCAGGATCCGCGGGGTGCGGGGCCATCGGCAGCAGCGAGGCCAGCCGGGCCTCGCACAGCTTCACCAGCTCGTCGTAGGCCTCCTTGCCCATCAGCTCCGTCAGCTCGGGGCGGTACGACACGTACACCGGCTCGCCGGCCCCGTGCGCGGAGGTGGCCGACGTGCACCACCAGTGCAGATCGTGGCCGCCCGGACCCCAGCCGCGACGGTCGTACTCGCCGATCGACACCTGGAGCACGCGCGTGTCGTCCGGCCGGTCGATCCACTCGTACGTCCGACGGATCGGCAGCTGCCAGCAGACGTCCGGCTTGGTCTCCAGCGGCTCCCGGCCCTCCTTCACCGCGAGGATGTGGAGCGAGCAACCGGCCCCGGCGGCGAACCCCGGCCGGTTCAGGAAGATGCACGCGCCGTCCCAGCGCCGGGTCTGCTTCTCCCCGTCGTCGTCGTTCTGCGTCCACCCGCTCTCGCTGCCGACGTCGTGGAACTGCCACAGCTCCGGCGTCAGCCGGGCCACGTGCCGCGCGACGCGCTTCTCGTCGTCCTCGTCCGAGAAGTGCGCGCCGAGCGTGCAGCAGCCGTCGTCGGCCCGACCCGCCTGGATGCCCTGGCAGCCGCTGCCGAAGATGCAGGTCCAGCGGGAGGTCAACCAGGTCAGGTCACAACGGAAGACCTGCTCGTCGTCCGCGGGGTCGGGGAACTCCACCCAGGCCCGGGGGAAGTCGAGCCCCTTCTCGTCGGCAGCGACCACGGCTTTGTCCTTACCGTTCTTGGCGTCGGCCTTGGCCTTGCCCTTGCCGGTGTCCTTGCCCGTGTCCTTCTGCGACCGGGTCTTGTTGGCCTTCTTCGTATTTGGCACAAAGCCAAGCCTATGCGCCCCTTACTCAACCCCCGGGTCTTCCTCGCAGTAGCGTTTCCCCCTATGAGACTCGGTGTGCTGGATGTGGGTTCGAATACGGTCCATCTGCTGGTGGTGGACGCGCACCCCGGCGCGCGCCCGCAGCCGGCGCACTCGCACAAGGTGGAGATGAGGCTGGCGGAGCTGCTCGACGAGCGCGGCGCCGTCACGCCCGAGGGTGTCGAGCGTCTCGTCTCGGTGATCGGCGACGCGGTCCAGGCCGCCGAGGACAAGGGGTGCGAGGACGTCCTCCCCTTCGCGACCAGCGCCGTACGCGAGGCCACGAACGCGGACGAGGTCCTCGCGCGGGTCAGGGCCGAGACCGGCGTCGACCTGCCGGTGCTCAGCGGCGAGGACGAGGCCCGCCTCACCTTCCTCGCGGCGCGCCGCTGGTTCGGCTGGTCCGCCGGGAAGCTGCTGGTCCTGGACATCGGCGGCGGCTCGCTGGAGATCGCGTACGGCATCGACGAGGACCCGGACGCGGCCGTCTCCCTCCCGCTGGGCGCGGGGCGCCTCACCGCGGGCTGGCTCCCGGGCGACCCGCCGGACGCGCTGGACATCCGGGCGCTACGGCGACACGTGCGGGCGGAGATCGCCCGCACGGTCCGCGAGTTCAGCCGCTTCGGGGCGCCGGACCACGTGGTGGCGACCTCGAAGACCTTCAAGCAGCTGGCCCGCATCGCGGGCGCGGCCCGCTCGGCGGACGGCCTGTACGTGCAGCGGGACCTGAGCCGCAAGTCCCTGGAGGAATGGGTCCCGCGCCTGGCGGCGATGACCACGGCCCAGCGCTCCGCCCTCCCGGGCGTCTCGGAGGGCCGCGCGAACCAGCTCCTGGCCGGAGCGCTGGTCGCGGAGGGCACGATGGACCTCTTCGGAGTGGAGGAACTGGAGATCTGCCCATGGGCCCTCCGCGAGGGCGTGATCCTGCGCAGGCTGGACCATATGCCGGCACCGGAGGCGTGAGGGGCGGGTCGGGGCGGGGGCTTCGGGGGGCGGGAGCCTGTCGGGCGGCATCAGGGGTGGGTATGGGGGTTTCCCGTCAGTCCCATCGTCCCTCCGGGTCGGGCCGGTCCCTCAAGGGCGCTCCCTGCGGTCGCGTCGCTTCGCGATGGCCTTCGGCCACCCTTGACCGACCGTCCCGCCCCGGAGAAACGAAAGACTGCCGAGAAGCCCCCAAAAGAACGAGCCGGTCCAGGGTCAGAGGGGCGGGGCGATCACAGACCCCCGACCCTGCTCCGGTGAGCGCGGTCCCGAGACGGCCCCACGGCAAGCCCACCCGGGGGCCCCGGCACGCGCCCGATCGCTACGCGCTCCTCACCTCTGAGCGTCCGACGACCGTCTGTGGCCGGACATAGGCCGCCCACGCCCCGCAAGCGCTTCCGATGGGAGGCGGCTGAAGGCTGACCGGGGCCGGACATAGGCCGCCATCCCCCTTGGGTGCTTCTCGGTGACCGCGACCGGCGGCCGTCAGGGGCTGACGAGAGGCGACGCGAGGGGCGGACGGCCGACAGCTCGGCCAAGCCGTCGTAGAACCGGGTCAGCGCGTACATCTCTCCAGAGACCCGCCATCAAATAGGGGCAATTGGTGCAAACGGTCGGCCTTTTGGGTCGCCCATACGCCCTGACCTGCATCTACGACCGAATAGTCGCTGTACGAGCCCGGTCGAGGCCGCAACCGACACCCCGGCGCTTGCGTCGCATGGATCATGGGACGTGAATGGCTTTTCTCCCTTATCCCCCTGACGCTCGGCATAGTCTTCCTCGCTTTCGGTGTGTCCGGCCTGCGCCGTCTGAGTTCGCTGCGTCGCAAAGGCGTCACGGCCGTCGGTCGAATCGTTCGACATGCAGCCAGCGAGGGCAGTGAGGGCGGCACGATTTACCACCCGGTCGCGAGATGGACGTCCAGCGATGGGAGCGCTTGCGAGCACACATCCAGGTTCGGTCAGGGAACGGTTCCCAAGGCCTTTCGCCTGGGAGCCACCGTCAAGGTCCGATACGACCCGGAAAAGCCGGACCGGTTCTTCATCGAAGGCATGGACGGGAGGGTCGTCCACCTGCTGTTCACCGTGCTGGGGTCGCTTCTCACAAGCGGCACGGTGACGGTGCTGCTTGTGCTCGCGTTCTGAACGCGACCGATTCCCCTTCGCCGCGTTCATGCACCCCTGACGGCCGCCGGTCGCGGTCACTGCGCATTGCCCCAGGGGCGTGGGCGGCCTATGTCCGGCCCAGGACGGTCGTCGGACGCAGGTCGGGAAATGGACCGTGTTCGTGGGCGGCCTATGTCCAGCCACAGACGGTGGTCGGACGCTGAGAGGTGGGGAGCGCGTAGCGATCGGGCGCGCCCCACCGACACGGACGG